>NZ_JBVIIT010000007.1:0-332318 GCF_055569615.1 Streptomyces sp. NPDC031379
CCCCCCCCCCCCCCCCCCCCCCCCCCCCCCCCCCCCCCCCCCCCCCCCCCCCCCCCCCCCCCCCCCCCCCCCCCCCCCCCCCCCCCCCCCCCCCTGGGCCGTTCATTCCGGCCAGGCCTCCGCCAGCATCTTCCTGGTGTCCGCCAGCAGCTGCGGCAGCACCTTGGTGTGGCCGACCACCGGCATGAAGTTCGTGTCGCCGCCCCAGCGCGGGACGATGTGCTGGTGCAGGTGGGCGGCGATGCCGGCGCCCGCCACCGTGCCCTGGTTCATACCGATGTTGAAGCCGTGCGCGCCGGAGGCGGTGCGCAAGGCCGTCATCGCCTGCTTGGTCAGCTCGGCCAGCTCGGCGGTCTCCGGACCGGTCAGATCGGTGTAGTCGGCCACGTGCCGGTAGGGCACGGTCATCAGGTGGCCACCGTTGTACGGGTAGAGGTTGAGGACCGCGTACACGTGCTCGCCGCGCCGCACGATCAGCCCGTCCTCGTCGGACTTGGCCGGGATCGAGCAGAAGGGGCAGCCGTCGTCGGCCCCCGGGCCGGTCGGCTTGTTCTCGCCCTGGATGTAGGCCATCCGGTGGGGCGTCCACAGGCGCTGGAACGCGTCCTGCGTCCCCACTCCGATCTGCTGCTCCGGCTCACTCGTCATGCTAGGCAGCATATGGCTTCGCCCGTTCCCGGCGTGTCGCCGGGGCTCCCGGGGGACGGTCTCCGGCCAAGCTTGGCCGGTGGACGACGACAGCCTTGCGGTTCGCTGGGAACAGCGCACGGAGATCCCCCTCTTCGCGGGGTCACTGGTCTTCACGGCCGCCTATGCCACCCGTGTCCTGGCCGTGACGCTGCCGTCCGGCTGGCGGAACCTGTGCGGGGCCGCGATGCTCGTGCTCTGGCTGCTGTTCGCGGTGGACTACGTGGTGCGCTGGCGTCTCGGCGGGCAGCGCTTCCTGCGCTTCGTCACCACGCACTTCCTGCACACGGTGGTGGTTCTCCTGCCGCTGCTGCGCCCGCTGCGGATCGTCCCGCTCTACGACGTCATCCAGCGCCGGCAGGGTGAGCCCCGGCTCACCCTGTACGCACGCGTGATCGCCTACGCGAGCCTGTCCACGCTGCTGCTCGGCTTCTCCGGCGCCCTCGCGGTCTACCAGCAGGAGCGTGGGGCGCCGGGCGCCACCATGCGCACGTTCGGGGACGCCCTGTGGTGGGCCGCCTCGACCCTCAGCACGGTCGGCTACGGCGACATCACTCCGGTCACCACCCTCGGCCGGACGATCGCGATGGGGATGATGGCCTGCGGGCTGGGCCTGCTCGGCGCGGTGACGGGTTCGTTCTCGTCGTGGCTGATGCAGACGTTCTCCCGCGAGGGCGACGTGGGAAAGCCCCCGGGACGGTGATCCCGGGGGCTTTCAGGTACGGGCGGTTCAGACCTGGGTCCGCTCCTCCACGACCTTGGCGATCTTGGCGATGGCCTCGTCGAACGGGATGCCGTTCTCCTGGGAGCCGTCGCGGTAGCGGAAGGACACCGAGCCGTTCGACATGTCCTCGTCGCCCGCGATGACCATGAAGGGCACCTTCTGCTTCTGGGCGTTGCGGATCTTCTTCTGCATGCGGTCCGAGGAGGAGTCCACCTCGACGCGCAGGCCCTGCTTCTTGGCCGCGGCCGCGAACTTCTCCAGGTACTCCACGTGCGCGTCGCCGATCGGGATGCCGATCGCCTGCACCGGGGCGAGCCAGGCCGGGAAGGCGCCCGCGTAGTGCTCGAGGAGGACGGCGAAGAACCGCTCGATGGAGCCGAACAGGGCGCGGTGGATCATGACCGGGCGCTGCTTGGAGCCGTCGGGGCCGGTGTACTCGAGGTTGAACCGCTCGGGCAGGTTGAAGTCGAGCTGGATGGTCGACATCTGCCAGGTGCGGCCGATCGCGTCCTTGGCCTGGACGGAGATCTTCGGGCCGTAGAAGGCGGCGCCGCCCGGGTCGGGCACGAGGGGCAGGCCCTGCTTCTCGGCGACCTGGCGCAGGGTCTCGGTCGCCTCTTCCCAGACCTCGTCGGAGCCGACGAACTTCTCCGGGTCCTTGGTGGACAGCTCCAGGTAGAAGTCGGTCAGGCCGTAGTCGCGCAGCAGGTTCAGGACGAAGGTGAGCGTCTTGTCCAGCTCGTCGGACATCTGCTCACGGGTGCAGTAGATGTGCGCGTCGTCCTGGGTGAAGCCGCGGGCACGGGTCAGGCCGTGCACGACGCCCGACTTCTCGTACCGGTACACGGTCCCGAACTCGAAGAGGCGCAGCGGCAGTTCGCGGTAGGAGCGGCCGCGCGCGTCGAAGATCAGGTTGTGCATCGGGCAGTTCATGGGCTTGAGGTAGTAGTCCACGCCCTCGTCGAGCTGCATGGGCGGGTACATGCCCTCGGCGTACCAGTCCAGGTGCCCGGACGTCTCGAAGAGCTTCCCCTTCGTCGCGTGCGGGGTGTAGACGAACTCGTAGCCCTCTTCCTCGTGCCGGCGGCGCGAGTAGTCCTCCATCACGCGGCGGACGATGCCGCCCTTGGGGTGGAAGACGGCGAGGCCGGAGCCGATCTGCTCGGGGATGGAGAACAGGTCGAGTTCGTTGCCCAGCTTGCGGTGGTCGCGCTTCTCCGCCTCGGCGAGGAAGTCCAGGTACCCCTTCAGCTCGTCCTTGGACGGCCAGGCGGTGCCGTAGATGCGCTGGAGCATCGGGTTCTTCTCGCTGCCGCGCCAGTAGGCGGCCGCGTTGCGCATCAGCTTGAACGCCGGGATGAGCCGGGTCGAGGGCAGGTGCGGACCACGGCAGAGGTCCTTCCAGCACAGCTCGCCGGTCTTGGCGTCCAGGTTGTCGTAGATCGTCAGCTCGCCGGCGCCGACCTCCACGTCCGCGCCGTCGTCGTGCGACGCCGAACCCTTGAGGCCGATCAGCTCCAGCTTGTACGGCTCGCCCGCAAGCTCCTCGCGGGCGGCCTCGTCGGTGACGACGCGGCGGGCGAACTTCTGCCCGCGCTTCTGGATCTCCTGCATCTTCTTCTCGATGGCCTTGAGATCCTCGGGCGTGAACGGCTTCTCGACGTCGAAGTCGTAGTAGAAGCCGTCCTTGACGGGCGGGCCGATGCCCAGCTTGGCCTCGGGGAACAGCTCCTGCACGGCCTGCGCCATGACGTGCGCGGTGGAGTGGCGCAGGATGTTCAGGCCGTCCTCGGACGAGATCTCGACACCCTCGACCTCGTCACCGTCGGACAGCGCGTACGCGAGGTCCTTCAGCTCGCCGCCCACGCGCGCGGCGATGATCGAGCGCTCGCCCGCGAAGAGGTCGGCGGCCGTAGTGCCCGTCGTCACCACACGTTCTTCCCGCTCGGAATCGCGCTGGATGATCACACGGACGTCTGACACCGGTCTCTCCTGACTGAAGGTGGGGTGCGGCGCCATACCAGGAGCGCGCGCACAGGCGATCGTACCGACCCGACGGCGCCGACGGCGAAACGGCCACCCTCGGTACCCGACCCCTCACACCCCGGGTCCCGGTCTCGTACGGCTCGGTCCCCGTCCCCGTAGGACGCGGTCGCTCCCCGTAGGACTCGGTCGCTCCCCGTACGCCTCAGTCGCCGTCCTCGTACGCCTCCCCGCACGCCTCCTCGAAGAAGGCGCCTTCCTCGTCGGTCTCCCCCAGGGACTTCATCAGCCGGTCCCGCTCGGCGTCGTCCACCTGCAGGGGTACGACCCCGCAGGCGCCGGTGAGCCTGCGGAAGCCGCCCCGGCGCTCCAGCCGGCCCTGCACGCGCACCGGCAGTCCGACGAGGTGGGCGTGGCCGGCGACGCGGTAGTCCGCCTCGTCCAGGGTGACGCGGAGGTGCGGGACCTCGGCGCCGGCGAGGACGCGCAGGCGTACGGTGCCCTCGCCGCCGGGTCCGGAGCGGCGCATGCGGACGACGGCGCCGGTGATCCTGACCGGCACGGAGGGCTCGTCACGCAGGTAGCGGGCCGCGGCCTCGCGCAGGACGGGCAGGTCGCCGGGTGAGAACTCGACGGGTTCGGCGGAGCCGGCGCAGCCCTCGGGGACGCCGGCGCCGGGAGCCCAGGCGACGGCGACGCGGGCCCCCTCGGTGCCCCGGACGAGCGCGGTGAGCGCCTCGGCCAGCTCGCGGCTGACACCGGCCTCGACAGCACCGTCGAACGCGTCCATGCCGCCGGTGGCCCGCTGGTAGTCGATCGCCTCGCGGGCCGCGTACAGGGCCTGGTGGAGGCGGACGGCGAGCACGCGGCCGGCGGGCACGGGCACGAACGCGGTCACGGTGCGGCCCCCTGCGGCGGGGCCGACGAGGACGTCCTCGAGGAGGGCGGCGGCCGGCCTGCGGTGCCGGGCGCCGTGGTAGCCGGCCCGCGCGCGCGTGGCGAGGGCGGCGGCGAGCAGCAGCCGGCGGGCGGCGCCGCGCAGTTGCTCGTCGGCCGTCCAGGGGGCGGCGCCGACGGGTCCGCTCGGGGTGTCCCGCCACCAGCGGATCTCGTCGCTCGGGACGGCGAGGGCGATCAGCACCTCGTGGGCGGAGGGGGTGTCGCTGCGGGAGAGGGCGTCGAGGGCCTCGCCGAGCAGGTCGTCGCTGTCGGGGAAGGCGCGGCTCTCCGGCACGAGCAGGCTGGTCCCGCCGCCGCCGGGCCCCGGTGGGGTCCAGCGGCCGTAGCGCCCGGCCGCGCCGCCGCGCCGCTGCCAGCCGTGCCGGTGCAGCAGGGCACCGAGCACGGTGGGGTCGACCTCGGCGGGCTCCGGCGGGCGGTTCCAGGGCGGTTCGCCGGGGTGCGGCCGGACCTGCCGGACCGGCTCCTCGTGGGGACGGCTTCTCATGGCCTGCCTCCCGTCCCGACCCGCGTCATGATCTCGCACAGCGCCCGGTCGTCGAAGATGCGTGAGGTCGGTATCCGCACGGTGGTCCGATGCCGGCCGGTGACGGGGTGGCCGGCGAGGTTGATCCAGTAGCAGCAGTGCCGGAGGTCGAGCCGGTCGTGGCCGGCGCGCAGCCAGTCGCCCTGGGAGCGCGGCACGAGCATGACGACCAGGATCTTGTGCACCGAGACGGGCGTGCGGGCGAGCTTGCGCAGATGGTCGTTGTCGAGGGTGAAGGAGAAAAAGCTCCCCGGCGGGTTGGGCGGGACCTGGTAGGTGGCCTTCAGCTGCACCTTGATGGTGATCTCGTCGTCGACGGCGTGTGACGGCGCGCTGTGGCTGACGTGCCAGTCGATGCCGTTGTCCGGAAAGGGCTGGGACAGCGAGCAGCCGGCCGCGGCGGCGACCGCGTGCAGATAGCCGACCTGCAGTGTCTCCATGCAGGCGGTGGTGGCGAGCGTGCCGCGGAGGGGACCCGTGCGGTCGGGCAGCAGCCCGCCCCGCTCGGGCTGCGCAATGGCCATGACCAACAGCCTTCCAAGCCAGGGGTTTCCCCGCTGTGGGCCGCTGAACTGCAAAGACCCGTACTCCTGTTGTCTCCTTCCGGCGTACCGCGCAAACGGCCCGGGTATCACCAAACAGGCAGAAGACGGAACGTCATCTGCACTGGGTGAACGAGGAGTTGGATGGGGATGACGACCTGGTACGAGGGGCCGCTGGCCGCCTTCGACACGGAGACGACGGGCGTGGACGTCGAGACCGACCGGATCGTGTCGGCCGCCGTCGTCGTCCAGGACGCGCCGGGCACCCGGCCGCGGATCGTCCGCTGGCTGGTGAACCCGGGTGTGCCGGTGCCGGAGGCGGCGACGGCGGTGCATGGGCTGACGGAGGAGCACCTGCAGCGCAACGGCCGCTGGCCGGCGCCGGTGATGTACGAGATAGCCGAGCAGCTGGCCGAGCACGCGGCGATGGGGCGGCCGCTGGTGGTGATGAACGCGCCGTTCGATCTGACGCTGCTGGACCGGGAGTTGCGCCGGCACCGGGCGTCGTCGCTGGACCGCTGGTTCGAGTCGGTGCCGCTCAGGGTGCTGGACCCGCGCGTGCTGGACAAGCATCTGGACCGCTACCGCAAGGGCCGCCGCACGCTGACCGACCTGTGCGCGCACTACGAGGTGACGCTGCAGGACGCGCACGACGCGGCGGCGGACGCGCTGGCCGCGCTGGACGTCGTACGGGCCCTGGGCCGCCGTTTCGCGGCCCGGCTCGAGCGCCTCTCCCCCGCCGACCTGCACACGCTCCAGGCCAACTGGCACGCGGCACAGGCGCGCGGCCTCCAGGCGTGGTTCGCGCGCAGCGGCTCGGAGGAGATCGTCAGCACGGAGTGGCCCCTGCGGCCGGAGCTGCCGGCGGCGGCGTAGGGGTGCGCCGGGAAGCGGAAGAGCCGGCCCGCGGTTTGCGGACCGGCTCTTTCCCGGTGGGCGATACTGGGTTCGAACCAGTGACCTCTTCGGTGTGAACGAAGCGCTCTCCCACTGAGCTAATCGCCCGGGAACGCACTGAACAATACAGGTCCCCCGGGTATGACTTCAAACCGCTTCGAGGTACCGCAGCAGCCCGCGCCGTCCGGCGGCCATCATCAGCCGGTGGTTGGCCCGAAAGACGGGGCGTCCCGGCACGGCCAGCCGTCTGAGCAGGGGCTTGGTCACGTCGACGACCTGGTCGTACCGGGCCAGGGTGCCCGCTTCGTCCGGTGTGACCGTCCAGCGGGCCCACCCCTCGATGTCACCCGACACGGCGACCTCCAGCACCCCGGCGGCCGGATCGCGCCGCGTCTGACGTGCGGTGAAGGTCAGGGCGTAGGGCAGCACGGAGCGGATGGTGAGGACGCCGGTGCCGTCGTGCAGCCGGGTCACCGCCCGCACCTGTGGCCACCAGCGGGGATAGTCCTCGGGCCGCTCCAGCGCCGCGTACACGGCGGCCGGCGGGGCGGGCAGGGACCACAGGCTGCGGAAGCGGTAGTGGTTCCGGTCCATGGGCCGAGTGTGCCCCGCCGGACGCATAAATCTGAGTACGCGTACTCATGCGCCATGCCGTGACGCGGACCACACTCGGGGGACGAGCGCCGCCGCCCGTGCGACGGCGCTCCCCTCACCTGCTACGACGGCATCCTGTCGCCGAGCAGGGCCAGGTTCTCGATGGCCGCGAGGCCATAGAGGGCGGTGTCGTTGGTGGACACCCAGCTCGCCTCGCCGCCCTCGACCAGGGTGGCCGGTCCGGTCAGCTTCTCGGTCTTCCACGGCGAGGACTCGGTGTAGCCGTCGGAGCTGTAGAACTTGGTCCAGGCGCGCCTGGCGAGCGCGGCGTCACCGGTCTGTACGGCGGCGTAGGCGTCGAGGCGCGAATGCCCCTGGAAGAGCAGCAGTGTGCCGAAGTCGGAGCCGTAACGGGCCGCCTGTTCCGCCTTGGTGGCGTTGAAGTATCGGCAGTAGTCCAGGTAGGCCTCCTTGAAGTCGGGCATGTCGACCAGGTGGATCAGCTCCGCGCACAGCTCGTTGAGACCGAAGACGGCGGAGAGGTGCGAGACGGACACCGCCGGCTTGTCGGCGACGGCGAACCTGCCGGTGTCGATGTCGTACAGGCCGCTGCCCTGGACGAAGCCGTTGGGCTGGGCGGCGATGGTCTCCATGGTGGACAGAACTCGTGCCTTGGCCTTCTCCCACTGGGGGCCCTTGCGTTCCCACTCGGTGAGCCAGGCCGAGACCAGGCCGCTCCAGTCGGTGCCGAAGCCGATGGACAGGGCGTGCGGGTCGGGGGTGTAGGGGTCGGTGCGGACCTTGCGCTGCGGGTCGAGGACGAGGAACGTCTCGTCGGAGTCGACGTTGGCGCGCATGAGGTCGCCGACGCGTTCGTCGGCGGTGAGGAAGTAGTAGAAGCGCCGGTACGTCGTGTTGGCGATGCGCTGCTGCTTGGCGCTGTCCGCGAAGTGCTGGACGCCGTGCCTGGTGCCGAGACCCGCCCACTTGCCGAGGTGGTAGACGTCGACCTCGCCGGTGTGCCGGGTCATCGCCTCGGCGAAGCGGAAGATGTCCGATCGGCCGCTCCTGAGGTACGCGTACCAAAGCCACAGGTCGGGCGACAGCTCGGAGTTGTCCCAGGCGTAGCCCCCGATGTCGTACCGCCACACGTGCCGTGCCGAGTCGTAGGTGTGCATGATGTCGCCGTAGTCCCAGAAGCCGTACCACCGGCGCATCTCCACCTGGTCCTTGTAGTAGGTGAAGAGGAAGTCGAGGTGGTCCTCGATCTTCGCCTTGGCGGCGGTGGAGCGGTCCGGCTCGGAGTAGAGGCCGGGACCGAAGACCTTGGCCTTGATGAGCTGCCTGGGCGGGGCGGCGAGCTGCGGCAGGGTCCGGACGGCCTTCACCTGGGCCGCGAGGGTCTCGGCCGCGGGCGTGGACTCGTCGGCCCAGAAGAGGAGTTCGGAGGTGCGGGCGATGCCGTACGGGGTGCCGAACTCCGGCTCGTAGTCCTCGTAGGTGATGTTGAGGCCTTCGAGCTGTTCGGCGTAGGTGTCCTGGCCCATGCCGTCGTGGTAGAAGCGCAGGTCCATGGGCTGGGCCTCGGGCGACCAGAGCCAGAGGGTGACGGTGGCCTCGTCGGTGTGGGCGTCGCGGATGTCGAGCTGGGCGGGGAACTTCTCCCAGAAGTCCCTGAGGCCGAAGGAGAGACCGCCGCTCGCGCCGCCGACGTACCCGAAGCCGGAGGCCCGCCTGCCGCCGCCGGCGCCGATCCAGCCGTGGCCCTTCTTGGTGCGCTTGCGCACGGTGAAGCCGTCGGCGGAGAGCTGGGAGAGGGTGTGGTCGCCCCAGTGCGGGATGTACTGCAGGCGGGTGGTGACGCGCTGGTCCCAGGTGGCCGGGTCGGGAAGCTTCCTGCCTTCGTACTGGGCCGCCTGGACGGCGGCGCCCGGGTCGCGGCGCAGGCCGGTGATCCCCTGGACGGCCTCCCGCAGCAGGCCGGTGCCCTCGCCGCCGATGCGGATGTGCCGGTCGTAGGCCGCGTCCCGCATCGGCACGGTGAAGCGGACGCCGAGCCCGCGGATGAAGTCACCGCTCGCCCTGCCGGGCTCCTGCGTGCCGTCGTAGGTGATGGTGTGCACCATCCGGAAGGAGTCGGAGCCGGCGTAGAAGTACAGACGGACGGAGAACGGCAGCAGGCCGCGGTCACCCTTGCGGTGCTTGCCGTCGATGCGGACCACGGCACGGACCGGGCCGTCCTGCTCGACGGTGACCTCGCCGATCACGCCGTCGAAGCGCTCGGTCTTCACCGTTCCCTGGTCCCCGTCCTCGATCTCGGGCTGCCGGACGAGGACGAGCCTGCCGTTCCTGGCGATCTCGGTGGACCCGCGGGTGACCGATCTGATGAGCGTCGAGCCGTTCTTGCCGATCTTCGCGGTGATGACACCGGTGGACACGTCGATGGTGCCGCCGCTCTCGTCGACGGTGATCTTCTTCTCCGGTGCCGCGGGCGTGCCGGCGGTCAGGGTGAGCTTGCCCGAGCCCGAACCGACCGCGTGGGCGGTCCACTTCAGGGAGCCGTCGGGCCAGTAGGCGAGCGGCCAGGTCTGTACGGGGACGTCCTTGCCGTCGGCGTCCGTGAGCGCGAAGGTCTGGTCCTTCTGAAAGGCACCCATGGGCCAGGGCACGCCGACCGTGGAGCCGGGGGCCGCGCCGAGGCCGCCGTCCTCCAGCCAGTCGAGGGTCACCGGGTCGGCGCCGTCGGCCGCGGCTCCCGGCGCGGCCGCGGCGTCCTTCGCTCCTAGGGCCCAGCTGAACTGGGCGGCGGCTCCGGCGGCCGCGGCGGCCTTGAGAAGGGACCTGCGGGGGATGGGGGACATGGCCTTTCCTCTCCGTGCGGGACGTCTTTGTTCCAAGCGAGTGGTCAGGGGCATGACAGACAGAGGCGCGGCGCCGAGGGCACCGGCCCTGAACGGGGGCACTGCCGCCTCAGCGGCGCCGGTACCGCTCCTCCACGGCGACGGCCGCCGCCGCGACGGCTCCGAGCACGGGGACCGCCAGCGGTGCGATGAGCAGGGCGGAGCCGAGGGTGAGGGCCACACCGCCGACGAGCAGGAAGGATCCGGCCGGGTCGAGGACCGTACGGCGGCCCGCCTCGGCGAGCAGCGCGCGCCAGCGGTCCCCCGGCGCCCAGACGGCCGCCGCGCGCAGCCCGGTCACGACGAGTCCGAGCAGCGCGAACAGTCCTGCGGCCCCCATCAGCGGCCCGCCGGGCAGCCCGGCCCGCACGGCGGTCACGTCCACCCGGACCAG
The DNA here is from genome assembly GCF_055569615.1 of Streptomyces sp. NPDC031379. Taxonomy (NCBI): domain Bacteria; kingdom Bacillati; phylum Actinomycetota; class Actinomycetes; order Kitasatosporales; family Streptomycetaceae; genus Streptomyces; species Streptomyces sp. NPDC031379. Next base: position 10,208 of record NZ_JBVIIT010000007.1, read on the forward strand.
GGCCACGGCGACCCACCCGCCGATGCCGACCGCCCAGCCCCCGCGCAGGGCGGCCCGGAAGTCGGCGGTGAACTCCCGCAGGCCGCCGCCCTGGTGCCCCGCACGACGGCGCAGGTGCCGGGCGCCGGCGGCGAACGCGGCAGGGTAGGTGACCACGCCCAGCGAGGCCACCGCGATCCACACACCGGTCAGCAGACACTCGGCGAAGATCCCGAAACGCTCGGCGAGCACGTACTCCTTGCGTGCCTTCACGCGCACGTCGGCCATGGTGACCGCCTCAGCCCTTCAGTCCGGAGGTGGCCATGCCGTCGATCAGATAGCGCTGGAAGGCGAGGAAGAACAGCAACACCGGCAGCAGCGCCACCAATGACATGGCGATCATGCCGCCGTAGTTGGCGGCCACGCCGTCGGAGTCGCGGAACATCATCAGGCCGAGGGAGACGGTGTACTTGCCGGGCTCGTTCAGGTAGATCAGCGGGCCCATGAAGTCGTTCCAGGCGTTGATGAAGGTGAAGATCGCGCTGGTGATCAGGGCGGGCCGGCACAGGGGCAGCACGATCGACCAGTAGATGCGCAGGTGTCCGCAGCCGTCGAGGCGGGCGGCCTCGTCCAGTTCACGGGGCAGGTTGCGCATGAACTGCACCATGAGGAAGACGAAGAAGGCCTCGGTGGCGAGGAACTTGCCGATCAGCAGCGGGGCGTAGGTGTTGATCCAGCCCAGCTTCTGGAACATCACGTACTGCGGGATCAGCAGCACGTGGTACGGCAGCAGGAGCGTGCCGATCATGAGGGAGAAGAGCAGGTTGCGCCCGGCGAAGTCGACGCGCGCGAAGGCGTACGCGGTCAGCGAGCAGGAGATCAGGACGCCGACGACGGCACCGAGCGCGTAGAAGAGGGAGTTCTGGAAGAACGTCCAGATCGAGATGTCCGCTATGCCGTCGGCGAGGCCCTTGAAATTGGACAGGATCGGGTGGGACGGGAACAGCGTGAGGCTGTTGATGATGTCCTTGCTGGGCTTGAACGAGGCGCCGACGACCCAGAGCACCGGATAGAGGATGACGGCGAGGATCAGCAGGGCGCCGAGGTGCCAGGCGAGGGACCCGGTGCGCCGGCGGTCGAGGACGGCGGGCTTGGTGGTGGTCGCGCTCATCGGGCGCCCTCCTCGTAGTGCACCCACTTCTTCTGGGACCAGAAGAGGACGGCCGTCACCAGGGCCACGGCAAGCAGCAGCATCCAGGCCATCGCGGAGGCGAAGCCCATCTGGGAGTTCTTGAAGCCCTGCTGGTAGAGGTAGCAGGTGTAGACGAGCGTGGCGTCCGCCGGACCGCAGTAGGTGTTGGAGACGACGTAGGCCGAGCCGAAGATCTGGAAGGAGTGGATGGTCTCCAGGAGCACGTTGAAGAACAGCACCGGGGAGATCATCGGCAGGGTGATGTTCCAGAACTTCCGGAAGGGGCCGGCGCCGTCCATCTCGGCGGCCTCGTACAGCTCCCTGGGCACCTGTTTGAGCCCGGCCAGGAAGATGACCATGGGCGCGCCGAACTGCCAGACGGTCAGCGCGACCAGGCAGTAGAGCACCCAGTCGGCGTTGCCCACCCAGCCGCCCACGGGGAAGCCGAGGAAGGACTGGGTACGGTCCACGATCGCGCCGTCGGAGAAGAGGGAGCGCCACACGAAGCCGACCGAGACGCTCGCGCCGATGAGTGAGGGCGCGTAGAAGGCGGCCCGGTAGAAGGCCTGACCTCGTCGGCTCTGCGCGAGCAGCAGGGCGACGCCGAGCGCGAGGAGCAGCTTCAGCGGGGTGCCGATGACGACGTACTTGGCCGTCACCTCCACCGACTTCTGCCATCTCGGGTCGTCGAACATCTTGGTGAAGTTGTCGAACCCGACCCACTTCGGGGTGTTGAAGAGGTTGTAGTCGGTGAACGCGAAGTACAGCGAGGCGACCATCGGGCCCGCGGTCAGCAGCAGGAAGCCGGCGATCCACGGGGACATGAAGAGGTAGCCGGCGAGGTTCTCCCGCCGGCGGCCCGGCCGCCCCGCGGTGGCGGTGGCGGCCGAGCGCGTCCTGGGGGTCGCGGGCACGGAGTCCTTGACGAGCGTCACGGCACTTCCCATCAGGCCTGGAATGCGGCCTCGGACTCGGTGAAGAACTGCTTCACCGCGTCCGCGACCTTCGTCTTGCCCTGTCCGAGGTCCCCGCCGACGCGCAGGAAGGCGGCCTCGATGGTGTCGGCACCGGAGGGGTGCGGGGTGATCGTGCCGAGGACACCGGCCTTCGCGGTGTCGACCTCGTACTGCGCGATCTCCTTGTTCACCGCGTCGGTCGGCTCGTACGCCTCGTACTGCTCGGTGCCGGCCAGGATGCCCCGGTCGTAGCCCATGATCTTGCCGACCTCGGGGTCGTGGACCATGAAGTCGATGAACTGGGCGACTTCCTTGGGGTGCGAGGTGCGGGCGGAGGCGCTGAGCATCAGGGAGGCGAGGTACTGGCCGGTCTGCTTGCCGTCCGTGGTGGGGATCGGGGCGAGGCCGTAGGTGCTGTCGCCCTCCGCCGAGTAACGGACGGTGAAGTTGTCCCAGGTGAACTCCGAGGCGCCGTGGCCGGCGGAGAGCGAGGACTTCGGCTGGTCCTGGGAGACCACCTTCGGGTCGGTGACGATGCCGGCCTTGACGCGGTTGTAGCCGTCGGTCCACCACTCCGTCAGGTCGGCCTGGTCGAAGCCGAGTCCGTCCTGGGTGAAGAACGCCTTGCCGTTCTGCCGGAGGTAGAGGTCGTACAGGTACATGATGGTGAAGTAGCCGGTGTCCCCGGGGACCTTCGTCCTGTCGTGCACCGTCTTCAGGGCCTTGAAGTACTCGTCCCAGGTCCAGCCCTCCTGCGGATCGACGCCCGCCTTCCGGAAGACCTTCTTGTCGATGACGAGCGCCATGGTGTTGGAGCCGACGGGAATGCCGAGCTGCTTGCCGTCGACCTCGCCCACCTTCGTGACGTCCGCGCGGAAGTGATCCAGGCTCAGATTGCCCGCCTGAACCTGGGGCTTGAGGTCGAGGAGAATTCCTCGCTTGTCGTACTTCCGAAGAAAGGTGACGGCGTTCTGGAAAACGTCCGGGGGATTTCCGCCGGCGGCCTGCGTCTGGAACTTCTCCCAGAAGGACTGGTATGTCTGGAAGTCGGTCTTGACCTTGATCTTCGGGTACTTCTTCTCGAAGAGCGCGATGGTCTGGTTGATCTTCTTGGCCCGCTCCTCGGCACCCCACCAGGAGTAACGGATCGTCACCGTTCCGTCGCCGGAACCGCTTCCGCCGCCGCAGCCGGTCGTCGCGGCGAGCCCGAGCGTGGCCGCCGAGGCACCGGCCGCCTTCAGGATCGAACGCCTCTCAAGATTCCTGGTTCCCACAGTCGGGCCCTCCCCGCAGCGTCGTCGCCGCGTCATGAATCGTTTCAAGTAAGCGCTTGCTGGCACAAGTTACGGAGGGGCCCGGGGTGCGTCAATGATTCGGACAGGAATTTCTTGCGGGCGGCGGCGGCCCAGGGCGGCCTGCCGGGCGTTCTCACAGGTGGGAGAGGCGTGACCGACAGGCCGAACGAGCGCTCAGGCGGGCAGCGAAGCCAGCCAGTCGACGAGGATCCGGTTGGTCTCGTCCGGCCGTTCCTGCTGGACGAAGTGGCCGCATCCGTCGATGACGTGCGAGCCGAGGAGGCCGGGGAGAGTCTTCGGATACGCCCGGACGGCGTCGGCCAACCAGGCGAGCGAGGCGTCCCGCGCACCCCCGACGAACAGCGACGGCTGGGTGATCGGGGCGCCGCTGTGACCGGCCAGATCCGCCCAGTCCCGGTCCATGTTCCGGTAGCGGTTCAGCGCCCCGGTCATACCGGTCCGCTCGAACTCCCCCGCGTACACGTCGAGGTCGTCCTCCCCCAGCCAGGCCGGCCGGGCGCCGGTGGGGAAGCGTTCCCGCAGGGTGCCGCCACGGCTGACGAAGTGCGGGTCCGGGGCGCCCGGCGCGGGCATCGTGTCGCCGGACAGGGCCGCGTAGAAACCGGCGAGCCAGCCGCGCACATCGGGCTCGATCTCCGCCTCCGCCCGGCCCGGCCGCTGGAGGTAGGAGACGTAGAACTCCTCCTCGCCGCCCATCCGCGCGAAGACCTCACTGGGCCGCGGGCCACCGGGCGGGGTGTACGGCACCCCCAGCAGACCCACAGCACGGAAGACGTCGGGCCTGGTCAGCGCGGAGGCAGCGGCGATGCTCGCGCCCCAGTCGTGGCCCACGACCACCGCGGACTCCTCCTCCAAGGCCTCCACCACGGCGACGTTGTCCGCGACCAGGTCGAGCATCCGGTACGCCTCCACGGCCGCCGGCCTGGAGGAGCGGCCGTATCCGCGGACGTCGACCGCCACCGCGCGGTAACCGGCGCCGGCCAGCGCCGGCAACTGGTGCCGCCAGGCGTACCACGACTCCGGGAACCCGTGCACGAGCAGCACGAGCGGGCCGCTCCCCTGCTCCACGAGGTGCAGGCGGCCGGCAGGGGAGGACACCAGGCGGTGGGTCCAGTCGGCGTTGCGGGACACGAGAGGCTCCTTGGGTCGGCGGGTGCTGGACGCCCGTGCGGAGGGGGCGGCACCCGATGGTCCGGGGCATGGCCCGACGGGCACGAGGTTTGTTGCCGATTCGGCAAACCCGCAGGTGCATGACGGCGACCGGCGGTTTCGCAAGCCGGGGCCGGGTGAGTCGGCGGGGGGCGGCCTGGGGGGGCCTGGGGCGGACGGTCGGGGGTTGACCTGGGGCGGACAGCCGAGGGCGGATGGCCTGGGGGGATTGACCTGGGATGGGTGGCGGGAGCGTGGACGGCCCGGAAGCGGACGGCCTGGGACGCACGGTCGGGGACCGCTCGGCCCGGCAACGGACGGCCCGGCAACGGACGGCCCGGCAACGGACGGCCCGGCAACGGACGGCCCGGGGACAGACGGTCCGGGAGTCGACGGCCTGGAGGCAGACGGCCGGAGGGCGAACGGTCGAGGGGCGAACGGCCCGGGAGTGGACGACCTGAGGACAGACGGCCCGGGAACGGGACGACCTGAGGACAGACAGCCCAGGGGCGGGAGGATCTGAGGACAGACGGCCCAGGAGCGGGACGGCCTGAGGACAGACGGCCGGAAGGGGAACGCTGGAGGGGCAGACGGCCCCCGAGCGGACGGCGCGCGGACAGACGGCCCGGGAACCGACGGCCCGGGGACAGACGGCCAGAGGGCGGACGGTCGAGGGGCAGACAGCCCGGGAGCGGACAGCGCACGGACACACGGTTCGGGGACCGCTCGGCCCGGCAGCGGACGGCCCGGGGACGGACGACCGGCGGAGGCACGGCCCGGGGACGCGTGGTCGGGGGACGCGTGGTCGGGGGCCGCTCGCCGGTCGGCGCGCCTCGTGTGCGTGCCCTCGGGTCGGCGGCCGGCCGGTCGGGTGTCTCGGCCGCCGCCCTCGTAGGCAGCCGACAGTCGGCCCCCTGAGAGACGCGGCGTCGCCGTTGCCGGGTGCAGGGTCGCGGGCCTGTGGTGACGGGCCGCGCATACGCCGACGGCCCACCTGCTGTCGCAGATGGGCCGTCGGTCCGGGTGGGCGATACTGGGTTCGAACCAGTGACCTCTTCGGTGTGAACGAAGCGCTCTCCCACTGAGCTAATCGCCCGGGCGCAGGAAGAACATTACCCCATGTCAGGGGGTGCCTCCGACCAGGGGCCGGGCCCGCCGGGCGGCCGGCCCCCCGGCGCGGATCACTGGTCCTTGATCTTCCACGGCATCACGAGGCCGAACTTCCACAGGTAGATCCCGACCAGCGTCCCCACGATCACCAGGCCGATCACGGTGAGGGTGATGTTGCGCCGGCGCACCCTGGGGTCCAGGGCCCGGTGGGCCGCCTCGGTGACCTTGCGCTTCGTCCAGCGGAGCACGAGCTGGGCCCAGACGAACTCGGTCGCCCAGATCGCCATGCCGCCGAAGATCACCACCCAGCCGGGTCCCGGCAGCGGCAGCATGACGATGCCGACGGCGACGACCGCCAGGCCGACCACGAAGACGCCGACCTGCCAGCTCAGGTGCAGGGCCCGGCGGGCCTTGATGAATTCCGGCGCGCGGGAGCCGAGCCCGCGCTCGGCGTCGTCCTCGCCCACTCGCCCGTCCGCCTCACTCTCGCCCGTCTCGTCCGCCGCCACGACCTCGTCCGCTGCCACCGCGATCTCGCCCCGCTGGTCACTCCCCGTATTCATACATACAAACCCTACCGGAGTGAATCCGGTCACCGGAATGGCCGTAGGTCTGGTACGAGTTCTCGGCCGGAAGAGTTACGTAAACACACGCAAAACCCTCAGAGGGGTTTACAACGGCACCGTAGGTGGCATGTCGATTTCGCCGACGTGCGAATCCCCGAGCGCACACTGAGCGAAAGGCCCTGGCGCTTATGAACACCACGGTCAGCTGCGAGCTGCACCTGCGCCTCGTTGTGTCGAGCGAGTCCTCCCTGCCTGTCCCCGCAGGCCTGCGGTACGACACGGCCGACCCCTACGCCGTGCACGCCACCTTCCACACCGGAGCCGAGGAGACCGTCGAGTGGGTGTTCGCCCGTGACCTCCTCGCCGAGGGGCTTCACCGGCCCACCGGCACCGGCGACGTCCGCGTCTGGCCATCCCGCAGTCATGGTCAGGGCGTCGTGTGCATCGCCCTCAGCTCCCCGGAGGGAGAGGCCCTGCTGGAGGCCCCGGCGCGGGCCCTGGAGTCCTTCCTGAAGCGAACCGACGCCGCCGTGCCGCCCGGCACGGAGCACCGGCACTTCGACCTGGATCAGGAGCTCTCGCACATCTTGGCGGAGAGCTAGGTCGAGGTCCTTCCGAGCAGCCCGGCGCCGTCCACTCGGGGAGACGGCTCGGGCCAAGACAACCGCATACGGCACGGGCCGGCGCCGTCACCGTGAGTGTTCGCGGGGCGGCGTCGGCCTGTGCGCGGGCGGCGCGGCCCGTGCGGGCGGCGATTTCGCGGCCCCGCGCCCGCGTGATCGGGAACCCCTTGGCACACGGAGGCGTTCTACCGGCAATCGCGGTCGGGCTCGGGCCGGTGCGGTGGGCGCGGTTGTCGCTACCATCGGCCAGCATCGGCGGGCGCCCGCCCGACCCTCAGGCCAGGGAGCAAAACGTGCTGATCACCCACGACACCCGGTGCGCCCTCGACACGGTGGTGGATCTGGTGAACTCCGCGCCGGAGGACGACGCGGCGGCGGACGGACTGCTGGATGTCGCGGCTCTCGCCGACTTCGTGCGAAGGCACGACATGAGCGATGTCGGAGTGCTGTCCGAACTCGACCTCTCGGCGGTGCGCAAGGTCCGGGGCAGGTTCGCGGGGATCTTCGCGGCCCCGGACGCCCGGTCCGCCGCCGGGATGATCAATGAGCTGGTCGCCGCGGCGGGCACCACCCCGCGCCTGACGGACCACGACGGCTACGACTGGCATGTGCACTACTTCGCGCCCGGCGCCTCCGTGGCCGACCATCTCGCCGCCGACTGCGGGATGGCGCTGGCCTTCTTCGTGGTGGCCGGGGAGCAGGAGCGGCTGCGGCGCTGCGAGGCACCGGACTGCCGGCGCGCCTTCGTCGATCTCTCCCGCAACCGCTCGCGCCGCTACTGCGACAGCCGCACCTGCGGGAACCGGCTGCACGTCGCCGCCTACCGGGCCCGGCGCAAGGAAGCGACGGGCTGACACCGCCGCGCCGGGACCTGGCCGCTCACCGCTCCCGTGCCTGCGGCGACGTCGGCCCCGGCGGGTGGCGCCGGGACGGACGCGTACGGCTCACAGCAACAGCAGATCGTGCAGCGCAGCCATGAGGAGCAGACACCCGATCACCGCAAGGAAGATCATCAGCGGTGGCTGGGAAAGGGCGAAGAGGCACCCGCGCGGCTCGTCCTTCGGCGGCGCGGCCTCGCTCTGTCTCGTGTCCAGCATCTCGCGGCCGATGATGGACCAGGCGACCGACAAGGCGCGATCAACCACAAGGATCTTGCGGGAGTTCGCCGATTACCGTGATCTCTCGTTCGGCTGGTGAACGATTCCGGACGTCCCGGGACTCACTGTGTCGTTTCAGTGAGTGATGTGACTGTCATATGCCGTGCTTCTTGAGGATGGCCTCGATGTCGCTGAAGTCGTCGGCGGAGTCGGCGGCCCGGGGTGCCGCCGCCGGTCGTGCCGCGGGCCGGGATCCCTGACCCAGGGAAGGTGCCGAGGCCGCCGGCGCCACCGCCTGGCGCCCCGCTCCCTTGGCCGCCTTGCGCTCGGACCCGGCGCCGCCGCGTCGGCGCTCCACGGCCCGGGTGGCGGCGAACAGCAGCCAGGCCGCGCCCAGCACCCCGAACCCCGCCCAGGCGGTGGGGCTGAACGCGGTGTCGGCGAGCCAGCCGACGACACCGGTCATCACCAGGCCGACCGGCACGAGGGAGTAGGCCGCGATACGGGCCGCCTGCAGGAAACGCCTGCGGTAGGCCGTGACCACCGCGATGCCCAGGCCCGCAGCGGACACGGCGGAACAGACGGTCTCGGCAATCATCCGGTCCTCCTGGGCGGGCTCGGTCGGCTGGCGGGGACGAGGGAGGACGCACCGGCGTGGGCGAGGTGCGCTTCGTCCCTTCCATCCTGCACCGCCCGGTCCGCGTGATGCCATGCTCCCGGCGGACATCAGGGACATCTCCGGGTCTCCTCGTCCTGGAGTGCCGGTGCGCCGGGAGCCACCGGTGCCCCCGGGGAAGCCGCCCTGGCCTGCGGCGCCGCGGCCTCCCGATTGGGTCGCCCGGGCCCGGCCTGGAAGACTGGGGCGCATGAGCGACTCCTCCCCCGCACGCACCGATGCCCTCGTCCTCGACGTCTGGTGCGAACTGCAGTGCCCCGACTGCCGCACCGCCCTGGACGACGTCCGCGCCCTGCGCGCCCGCTACGGCGACCGGCTGGAACTGCGCCTGCGGCACTTCCCGCTGGAGAAGCACAAGCACGCCTTCGCCGCCGCCCAGGCCGCCGAGGAAGCGCTGGAGCAGGGCAAGGGCTGGCCGTACGTGGAGGCCGTGCTGGAGCGGGTGGCGGAGCTGGACCGTGCGGGGGAACCCTTCCTGGTCGACGTGGCCCGTGAACTCGGTCTGGACGCGGAGGAGTTCGACACCGCGCTGATCGACGGCCGGCACATCCTGATCGTCGACGCCGACCAGGCCGAGGGCAAGGCCATCGGCGTGACCGGCACCCCGACGTACGTCATCGGCGGTGAGCGCCTCGACGGCGGCAAGAGCCAGGAAGGGCTGCGCGAGCGGATCGAGGAGATCGCCGACCGGCTGCTGGCCGAACAGGAGGCCTGAGCCGGCGGCGCGTCCCGGAGCGGGGGCCGGACGTCCCGGAGCGCGGAGCCGGGACTCGGAACGGATGTCCTGGAGCAGGCCCGGAGCGGGTGTCCTAGAGCAGGGGCTTGGCGAGGGAGTGGGTCGTCGTCTCGTAGCCGAGTGACGCGTACAGCCGCTCCGCCGGGGCGTTGCCCGCGAACACGTTGAGGCCGAGGACCGGCAGTCCGGCCTCGATCGCCTGGCGTTCCGCCAGCAGCATGAGCGTACGGCCGTGTCCGCGGCCGCGCTGGGCCGTGTCGGTCTCGACGTCGAACACGTAGGCCTTGGCGGCCTCCAGGGCCACCCACAAGGTGCCCACGCGGGCCCCCTCGTGCTCCAGGACGCTGAAGACCATGCCGTCGGTGGCGAGCCCGCGCGGCAGCAGTCGCTCGTGGTCCTCGTGCGCCTTGGCGCGGGCCGCGGCTTCGGGGACGCCCCGCTCGATCCACTGCCGCGCGTACCGCTCGCCCTCCTGCGCGTGCCAGGCGGCGAACTCGGCCTCGGTCATGGGCCGCGCGTGGCTGCCCGGCGGCAGCTCGGGCGGGGTGGCGCCGAGGGGCTTCTCCATGCCGCGGTTGCGCAGGGTGTAGCCGAGGGCGCCGAACAGCCGCAGGGCGCCGTCCGCCGCGGCGGGCACGAGTGTCTCGATCTGCCTGCAGCCCCAGCCGCGCGCCACCTCCTCGGCGGCGAGCGCGGCCACCGTGCCCCGGCCGCGCCGCCGGTCGGGCTCGTCGATCCGCAGCTCGAGGACGCGGGCCACGGAATCGCCGAGGGTCGGCGAGGTGCCGAGGCGGATCTCGCCGACGGGACGGCTGTTCACGCACACCTGATAGCGGCGGGAGCGGGTCCCGTCGGGGTGGTGCCGGAGCGGCTCGGTCGGCCGCAGGGTCGTGGTCATCACAGGTGTTCTACCCACAGCGGCCCGCCCCGTCAGCCCGTTTTTCGGGCTCAGGACAGCGCGTTGGCCGGCTCACGGCAGCCCGTTCGCCGGTGCCGCCCCCTTCGTCGGCTCAGGGGTCGAGGTCCCGCCCCGCGTGCTCGTCGAAGATCCGCATCGCCTTGGCGGTCACGGGGCCCGGCGTGCCGGCCAGTTCCCGGTCGTCGACCCGGTGCACCGCCTGCACATCCCGGAGGGTGGAGGTCAGGAAGACCTCGTCGGCCCGCTGCAGGACGTCCAGCGGAAGGTCCGTCTCCTTGGCGCCCGTCCACTCGACGGCCAGGGCGCGGGTGATGCCGGGGAGGCAGCCGGAGGCGATCGGCGGGGTGTGGATCTCACCGCCCAGGACGACGAAGACGTTCGAACCGGTGCCCTCGCAGAGCTGTCCGACCGTGTTGCCGAACAGCGCCTCGGAGGCGCCGTGTTGATGGGCGCGGGCCAGGGCGACGACGTTCTCGGCGTACGAGGTGGTCTTCAGGCCGGTGAGAGCGCCGCGCTCGTTCCGGGTCCAGGGGACGGTGATCACCGCGGTGGAGTCCGGGCGGCGGGCGGTCTCGCCGAGGGCGACGAACAGGGTGGTGCCGTGCTCGCCGCGGTCGGAGCCGAGCGGGCCGTGGCCGCCGGTGTAGGTGATCCGCAGCCGGCCGAGCGGCATCGGATTGGCCTCCAGCACGGCCGCGCAGGCGCGGTGCACCTCGTCGTGGTCGGGGTCGGGCAGCCCGAGGCCGCGGGCCGAGCGGGTCAGCCGGTCGAGATGGCGGGTGAGCGCGAAGGGCCTGCCGTCGACCGCCTTCACCGTCTCGAAGATGCCGTCGCCGACCGTCAGCCCGTGGTCGAAGACGGAGACGTGGGCGGAATCCAGGTCCCGCAGCCCACCGTCCAGCCAGATCCTCATGCGAACGCCTTTCCGCTCTCCTCGTACGCTCCCGACGCTACCGCGAGCAGCCGGGACGCCTTCAGCTCGGTCTCCCGCCACTCGCCCTCGGGGTCGGACCCCCAGGTGATGCCGGCGCCGGTGCCGAAGCGCAGGACGCCGTCGGCGCGGTCGATCCAGAAGGTGCGGATGCCCACCGCCAGCTCGCCGGTGCCCCGGTCGGCGTCCACCCAGCCGATGCCGCCGCAGTACGGCCCGCGCGGGGCCGTCTCCAGGGCCTCGATGATCCTCATGGCGCTCGACTTCGGCGCGCCGGTCACCGAGCCGGGCGGGAAGGCGGCGGCGAGCAGTTCGGGCCACCCGGCCCCGGCCCGCAGCTCGCCCCGGACCGTCGACACCAGGTGGACCAGGCCGGGGTGCTTCTCCACGGCACACAGGTCGGGGACCGTCACGCTGCCGGTCGCGCAGACGCGCCCGATGTCGTTGCGGACGAGGTCCACGATCATCACGTTCTCGGCGTAGTCCTTCTCCAGGAGGTCCGCCTCGGTGCGCCCGGTCCCCTTGATGGGCCCCGACTCCACGATCCGCCCGTCCCGGCGCAGGAACAGTTCGGGCGAGGCGGTGGCGATCTCCACGCCGTGCTCCGGCAGGCGAATCGTTCCTCCGTACGGCGCGGGGTTCCCGCGGGCCAGCAGCGCGGTGAGGGCGTCCACGTCGGCCTCGGGGGCGACGGGCGCACTGAGCACCCGGCAGAGGTTGGCCTGGTAGACCTCGCCGGCCGCGATGTGCTCGCGGATCCGGCGGACGGCCGCCGTGTACGCGTCACGGTCCAGGGAGGAGGTCCACTCCCCCACCGCCGGGCCCCGCCAGCCGCCCGGGACCGGGGCGGGCACCGGCTCCTCCCGTACGTCGGCGAAACGGGCGCAGGTCAGCCGGCCCTCGAAGTCCGCGCAGACGGCCCAGAAGCCGGTGGAGTCCAGGGCGGCCGGATCGCCGGTGACGTCGAGGAGGCCGGTGGCGACGCGGTCGCCGAAGCGGGCCAGAGGAGGGGGTACGGATGGGTGGTGGAGCACGTGGTCGAGTCTAGGGCGGGTGTCCCGGAGGTGGCCCGGGGATGTCCCGGTGGGGCCCCTGACCACCGGGTCCGCCGGACGCAGCGCAGCACGCTGCGCAAACGCGTTTTTGTACTGGCCCGGGAATCCGCTAGAGTTCAACACGTCGCCGGGACGCGGAAGCGGACCGAAACGACAAGCGGACGTAGCTCAGTTGGTAGAGCGCAACCTTGCCAAGGTTGAGGTCGCGAGTTCGAGCCTCGTCGTCCGCTCGAAGGAAGAAGGGGTCATCCCGATCCCCTACACTCCTGGTGGAGTGGCCGAGAGGCGAGGCAACGGCCTGCAAAGCCGTCTACACGGGTTCAAATCCCGTCTCCACCTCCAAGGACGATTAGCTCAGCGGGAGAGCGCTTCCCTGACACGGAAGAGGTCACTGGTTCAATCCCAGTATCGTCCACTGGATCTTCTTCGAAGGTCCGAGGGTCTTCTCGAAGATCCCTACCCGCGCGATTAGCTCAGCGGGAGAGCGCTTCCCTGACACGGAAGAGGTCACTGGTTCAATCCCAGTATCGCGCACAGACTGTGACTCTCGGGTCACAGCCCGCGGACGATTAGCTCAGCGGGAGAGCGCTTCCCTGACACGGAAGAGGTCACTGGTTCAATCCCAGTATCGTCCACACGACAAGAAGTCCCCGGCCGTCTCGTACGGCCGGGGGCTTCTTCGTGGACTCGGCGGTCAGCTGGAGAACAGCATGTGGCCGAAGCTCTTGTGCCGGTGGTGACCGCCGTAGTGGCCTCCCTGGTGGCCGCCGCCGTGCGGGGCGCCCCAGGCCGGCGCGGCCGGAGCCGGGTACGCCTGCGGGGCGGCCGGGGGCGGCGGGGCCGGCTGGGACCATTGGGACTCCAGACGGGTCAGCGCCTCCAGCTCGCCGTAGTCGAGGAAGATGCCGCGACAGCCGCTGCACTGCTCGATCTGGACGCCGTTGCGGTTGTAGGTGTGCATCGGCGCATGGCACTTCGGACACTGCATGGTCGGCTCAACTCCTCGCCGGTCGGTACTGCTTCGTGTTTCCCCAGGACAGACTCCGTCCGGCCCCGGGCGGTTGCAGCCTAGTCGGGGAATCCGGACGTCAACTGAGGGGGGAGGGGCGTCATTCGGGCACAGGCGTCGACGAGGGCCTGCTCCACCTCGTCCAGCGGGCGGTCCGCGGCGAGCGCCTTGGTGATCGCCAGGGCGGCCGTCTGCACGGTGAGGGCGCGGGCGGGCACGTCCAGCGCGGGCCAGGGATCGCCGTCCGGGGGTACGGCCGGGCCGGCGGCCCGCTGGTAGGCGGTCAGGAAGCGGGTCCACTCGTCGGGCGGGAGGAGGCCGCAGGCGTACCAGGCGGCGGGGCGGGCGAGATCCCAGGCCGGGACGCCGACCCCGAGGTCGTCCACGTCGATCAGCCGCCAGGAGCCGCGCGGCGCCGGGTGCCGGACGAGCTGGCCGAGATGCAGATCACCGTGGCAGAGGGCCGCCGGCCCGGGCATCGGCGCCTCCGCCCTGGCCCAGCCGGGAAGCGCGGCCCAGGCCCGGAGTACGGGGCGGGCGGCCGCGTGGGGCGTATTGCCCAGGGCGGCGCGCAGTCGCCCGACGGCACGGGCGGCTTTGGCGGGGCCGCGCATGGGTGGCAGGGGGGCGTGCGGGGGCGTCCCGTGGGCCGACGCGGCACCGTGGCCGGGGATGACGCCGGGGAGAGCGGCGGTGCCGTGGCGCGGGGGCGCGGCGGGGAGAGGGGGTGCGTTGTGGAGTCGGGCCAGGAGGGTGGCGACGGCTTCCCAGGGGGCCGCGTCCGGGTCGTCCGGGTCGACGGGGGTGCCGTACGGCCAGAAGGTCACCAGGCGGTCGTGGAGCGGGGTGGGGGTGGGGACGAGCGGGGCCAGGAGGATGTCGGGGAGACGTGCGGCCGTGGCCAGGCGGAGGCTCAGCTCGGCGGGATCGGTGCCGGGGTCGTGCGCCTTCGCGACGGTGCCGGCGTGACGGACGACGGTGGCGTCGGGCCGGTCCGCGAGCGGGGCGGGGGTGCCGCACGCGCAGGTGGCTCCGCCGGCCTCTGGATGGGCGGCGGCTCTGACCTGTGCGGTGAGTGCGGGCAGGAGGTTCACGGAGGCCTCGGGGGGGTCGGGGACGCGGGCTGAGCGTACGCGGGTGGGCCACGGGTCGCGGGGGGCGGGTGCCGGCTGCGCGTGATGCCCGGCGCCGGGGCCGGACGGGGGTGGAACCGCTCGCCCGTGGCCGCACGGAGTCTTCGGGTGGACATGGACGGAGGTGGCCCCGGCCGCGACGGCCTCGGCCACTCCCGCGCCGTCGGCTCCCGAGCGGGGCCCGTTGAGTCCGGCGCCGGTGGGGTGCCGCCTTTGCGCGGAACGGCACCCCCCGCGATGTGGATACGCCGCTGCCCGGAGCCACGTCGCCGAGGCCGGCAGCGGCCTGCCCACCCGGCCGCGGGGCGCGACCACCGCTGCCGAGCGAGCACCGCCCCAGCGACGGCGACGGGCAGCCGTGCCGGCGGCCCGGCCGGCACGGCTGCCCGCGGCCAGGCGAGACGGCTGCCGCGAGACGCGACACCGCTGCCAGGTGGGCACGCACCGCCCCGACAGCACGACCGCCCACAGCAGGCGAACTCGGCTACCGCTGCCAGAGACGACCGGCACTGACCATCGGGCACCGCCGCCGCGGCACGACCACCCCCGGCCAGGCGACCACAGCCGCCGCAGCCAGATCAGCACGACCGCCCGCAGCCAGTCGAACTCGGCCGCGGCCAGAGACGACCAGCACTGACCATCGGGCACCACCCCCGCGGCACGACCGCCCGCAACCAGGCCAGCACGACCACCCGCAGCCAGGCGACCACAGCCGCCGCAGCCAGACACGACCACCACTGCCAGGTGACCACCGCTCCAACAGCACGACCGCCCGCAGCCAGGCGCATTCGGCTGCCTCAGCCAGAGGCGACCAGCGCTGACGATCGGGCAGCACCCCGCGGCACGAGGGTCCCCGGTTGGGTGAGGGGCGTGGGCGCTGTCGGGCGGGGTTCGGTTCCGCGGGGTTGCCGCCCGCTGCGCGGCCGGCCGTACAACGGCTCAATGCCGGCGCAGCTCCCCAGCTGCGCCGGCATTTGTGCCGTCCGCCGCACCCCCGTCCCCACGGGGTTTCATGGATGGATGTCCCCGCCCGGACCGCTCTTCCGGGCCTGGGGTCGCCGCTCAGCGCCCCAGCATCGCACCCACGGACGACGCCTGTGTGGCCACCGTCTCCCAGCCGTCGAAGACGAGCAGGAGCAGGGCCGCCAGGGGAAGGGCCATGATCGTCGCCACCAGGGGGTGGCGACGGCCCGTCCGGCGGGGGGCAAACGCTGTGCGTCGCGGTGCCGTGTGGGCCATGGTCCCTCTCCTGACCGTCTCTGTTGTGGTTCGGCAGCGGCGGGTGTCTGACCTCGGGGGACGAGTGCTGCACCCGCCGCTTGACCTCAAATCTAGGCGCGGGGCGGACGGCGGGCGTCATGCCCTCGTACCGATTGCCGGGCCTCCCGAAGGATGAGCCATGACCTGCGGTCTACTCCCCTGGGTGGAGACGTGGTCCTAGGTCTCGGGGTGTTCCCGGAGGGGGTGCCCGCTGTGTCCCGTCATTTCGGAAGCGTCCACCGGGCCATGGGGAGTGACTTCGATCACTCCCGCCGGGGGTGGGAGGGGTGCCGAGCGCCGTGGGTGATCCACTCCTCGCCCGACCCCGATCGCCGTTCGCGGCGTCGGCGCGGTGGACGTGGCCCTCGACCTGCACAGACCCTCCGCGAGGCCAACCACCCTTTACCGTCGTCCGGTTGAGGAGGGCAGCGGCTCAAAGGCGGCGCCCCGCACGGGATCCTGACCGTGTTTCACCTCCTGCGCCCGGCCCGCACAATCCATCCGCCCGAGAGGGCGCGGCCTCTGCGCGCAGGCGGCCGTGGAAACGTAAGCTGTGCCACGTCACAGGGACCGGGCAGCGGGGATGAACATGGCGATGATGCGCCTGAGGCGCGAGGACCCGCGCGTCATCGGCTCGTTCAGGCTTCACCGACGGCTCGGCGCGGGCGGGATGGGCGTGGTCTATCTCGGCTCCGACAAGAAAGGCCAGCGGGTCGCGCTCAAGGTGATCCGGCCCGACCTCGCGGAGGACCAGGAGTTCCGGTCCCGGTTCGCGCGCGAGGTCTCGGCGGCCCGGCGCATCCGGGGCGGGTGCACGGCCCGGCTGGTCGCCGCGGACCTGGAGGCCGAGCGGCCCTGGTTCGCCACCCAGTACGTCCCCGGGCCGTCCCTGCACGACAAGGTCGCCGACGAGGGACCGCTCGGCGCGGCGGACACCGCGGCGGTCGGCGCGGCCCTGTCCGAAGGGCTGGTCGCCGTGCACGAGGCCGGTGTCGTCCACCGGGACCTGAAGCCGTCCAACATCCTGCTGTCCCCCAAGGGCCCGCGGATCATCGACTTCGGTATCGCCTGGGCCACCGGCGCCTCCACGCTCACCCATGTGGGCACCGCGGTCGGCTCCCCCGGCTTCCTCGCCCCGGAGCAGGTGCGCGGCGCGGCGGTCACCCCGGCGACGGACGTCTTCTCGCTGGGCGCGACGCTGGCGTACGCCTCGACCGGCGACTCGCCCTTCGGACACGGCAGTTCCGAGGTGATGCTGTACCGGGTGGTGCACGAGGAGCCGCATCTGCTCGGCGTGCCCGACGCGCTCGCCCCGCTGGTCCGGGCCTGCCTGGCCAAGTCCCCCGACGACCGGCCCAGCACGCTGCAGCTGTCGCTGCGGCTCAAGGAGATCGCCGCCCGCGAGGCGCAGGGCCTGCCCGACGTGCGGCCGCCCGCGCCGCGCGCCGCAGAGGCGGACCGGCCCACCGGGCGGCTCGTCGACACCTATCCCGAGCAGCAGCGCACCCAGCGGCGCACCTCCCCCGGCACGCCGGTGCCGCGCGGTGGCACCCCCTCCCGTGGCGGTACGCCGTCCCGAGGCGGGGTGCCCTCACGGGGCGGCAGCGGCGGGGGCGTCGCCTCCCGGCCGGGTACGGCACGCCCGACCCCGGTGCCGCGGGGCGGTGCCCAGCGTTCCGCCGGCGGGGGCCGGCCCGGTCCGCGCGGGTCCGGGCGGCCGGGGCAGCGGACGACGGGAACCGGGCGGCGGCCGGCCAATCCGCGGCTGCTGCGGCAGCGGCTGTTCGTGTTCGTGGTGGTGACGCTGCTCGTGGCGCTCGGCATCGCGGTGGCGCAGGGCTGCCAGGGTCCGGCGCGCGGGCTCGGCGGTGACGGCGGGGGCCGGCGGCACGCGCAGCCGGGCTTCACACCGCCGGACAGCGGCCGGCCGATGTCCGACCGACGGATGCCCCACTTGCCGATGTCCCACCTGTCGATGTCCGACCGGCAGGTGTCCGGCCTTCCGATGTCCGACCCGCAGGTGTAGACGCTCGGCCGGGATTCAAGGGAGTGAGCGCCGAGCGGGCGGATCAGGCCCCGGGACGGCCGGTGGCCACCGCGTAGAAGGCCACCGCTGCCGCCGCGCCCACGTTGAGCGAGTCGACGCCGTGGGACATGGGGATGCGGACCCATTCGTCGGCGGCGACCAGGGCCTGGGTGGACAGTCCGTCGCCCTCGGCACCGAGCATGAGCGCCAGCCGGTCCATCTTCTGCGGCGCGGCCTCGTCCAGGGAGCGGGCCTTCTCGTCCGGGGTGAGCGCGAGGAGGGTGAAGCCGGCCTCGCGGACCGACTCCAGCCCCTTCGGCCAGGTCTCGAGTCGCGCGTACGGCACCGAGAACACCGCCCCCATGGAGACCTTGACGCTGCGCCGGTACAAGGGGTCGGCGCAGTCCGGCGACAGCAGGACCGCGTCCATGCCGAGGGCCGCGGCCGAGCGGAAGATCGCGCCGATGTTGGTGTGGTCGTTGACCGACTCCATGACCACGACCCGGCGCGCGGAACGGAGCAGATCGGCGGCCGTCGGCAGCGGCTTGCGCTGCATGGAGGCGAGGGCGCCGCGGTGGACGTGGTAGCCGGTGACCCGCTCGGCGAGTTCCGGGCTGACGGCGTACACCGGGGCCGGCAGCTCGTCGATGACGTCACGCATGACGTCGATCCACTTGGCCGAGAGCAGCATGGAGCGCATCTCGTAGCCCGCTTCCTTGGCCCTGCGGATGACCTTCTCGCCCTCGGCGATGAACAGGCCCTCGGCCGGCTCGCGCTTGCGGCGCAGCTCGACGTCGGTCAGGCCCGTGTAGTCGGAGAGGCGGGGGTCGTCGGGGTCCTCGACGGTGATGAGATCGGCCACAGGGTGATACTGCCTTGTCCTGGGTGTGCTGCCAACGGCTGGGAACGGGTGGGTTACCCCGGGTTACGCGTGATCAAGCCACCGGCTCCGGGCCGACGTTCACGACCTCGCCGACGACGATGACCGCCGGGGGCTTCACGTCCTCGGCGCGTACGGTCTCGGCGACCGTGGCGAGGGTGGCGTCCACCCGGCGCTGCGCGGCCGTGGTGCCCTCCTGGACCAGGGCAACCGGGGTCTCGGGAGACCTCCCGTGCGCGACGAGCGTCTCGGCGATCTTCCCGATCTTGTCGACGCCCATCAGGATCACGAGCGTACCGGTGAGTTTCGCCAGCGACGGCCAGTCGACCAGGGAGCGCTCGTCGTCGGGGGCGACATGGCCGCTGACCACGGTGAACTCATGGGCGACACCCCGGTGCGTGACCGGGATACCCGCCGCGCCCGGCACGGAGATCGAACTGGAGATGCCGGGGACCACCGTGCACGCGATCCCGGCTTCGGCGAGCGCCTGGACCTCCTCCATGCCGCGGCCGAAGACGAAGGGGTCCCCGCCCTTGAGCCGGACCACCGACTTGCCCTGCTTGGCGTGCTCGATCAGCGCGTTGTTGATGGCCTCCTGGGCCATGTAACGGCCGTACGGGATCTTCGCCGCGTCGATGACCTCGACGTGCGGCGGGAGTTCGGCGAGCAGGTCACGGGGGCCGAGCCGGTCGGCGATGACGACGTCCGCCTCGGCGAGCAGCCGACGGCCGCGGACGGTGATCAGGTCCGGATCGCCGGGCCCGCCGCCGACCAGGGCGACGCCGGCGGTACGGGTGCGGTGGTGCGGGGCGACGAGGGTGCCGTCGCGCAGGCCCTCGACGACCGCGTCCCGGATGGCGGCGGTGTGACGGGGGTCGCGGCCGCGCGCGTCCGTGGTGAGCACGGCGACGGTGACGCCCTCGCTGTGGCCGGTCGCCGGCGTCCAGGCGGTCGCCCGGTCGGCGTCGTCGGAGCGCACGCACCAGACGCGGTGCCGCTCGGCCTCGGCGGAGGCCTGCGCGTTGGCCTCGGCGTCGCTGGTGGCGATGAGCGCGTACCAGGCCTCGGCGAGATCGCCTTCGGCGTACGGCCGCCGCTGCCAGGTGATCTCACCGGCGTCCGCCATCGCCTCGACGGACGGGGTGGCTTCCGGCGACACGAGGACGATGTCCGCGCCTGCCGCGATCAGTGCCGGCAGGCGGCGCTGGGCCACCTGACCGCCGCCGAGGACGACCACGCGACGGCCGGAGAGGCGGAGGCCTACGGGGTAGGCGGGGTGTTCGGCCATGAGGGACGGCTCCTCGTGCAGCTGTGCGGTGGGCGCGCTGCACCTTCGGAGCGGCCCTGACGTGCGGATTTTATGCGGTGAGCAGGGCGGGTGGCACGGGTGGTCCGGCGGCTGGACACCGGACCGCCCCTTTCCTCACGCCTACTTCTCGGTGACACCCGCCGAATCGAACGTGGCCACCTCGTGCATCGCCCTCGCCGTGCTCTGCACCAACGGCAGCGCGAGCAGCGCGCCCGTGCCCTCGCCGAGGCGGAGGTCGAGGTCGACCAGGGGGCGCAGACCCAGCTTGTTGAGGGCGGCCACGTGGCCGGGCTCGGCGCTGCGGTGACCCGCGATGCAGGCCGCGAGGACCTCGGGGGCGATCGCGCGGGCGACCAGGGCCGCGGCACCGGCGCTCACGCCGTCCAGGATCACCGGCGTGCGCAGCGAGGCGCCGCCGAGGAGCAGTCCGACCATGGCCGCGTGCTCGAAGCCACCGATCGCGGCGAGGACGCCGATGGGGTCGGCCGGGTCCGGCTGGTGGAGTTCCAGGGCCCGGCGGACGACCTCGGTCTTGCGGGCCAGCGTCTCGTCGTTGATGCCCGTGCCGCGGCCGGTCACCTCGGCCGGGTCGGCGCCGGTGAAGACGGAGATCAGGGCGGCGGACGCGGTGGTGTTGGCGATGCCCATCTCACCGGTGAGCAGCGCCTTGTTGCCGGCCGCCACCAGGTCGCGGGCGGTCTCGATGCCCACCTCGATGGCCGCCTTGGCCTCCTCGCGGGTCATCGCGGCGCCGGTGGTCATGTCGGACGTGCCACCGCGGATCTTGCGGGGCAGCAGACCGGGCGTGGCCGGCAGGTCGGCGACGACACCGACGTCCACGACGCACACCTCGGCGCCGACCTGGTTGGCGAAGGCGTTGCAGACCGCGCCTCCGCCGAGGAAGTTGGCCACCATCTGGGCGGTGACCTCCTGCGGCCACGGGGTGACGCCCTGGGCGTGCACTCCGTGGTCGCCCGCGAAGATCGCGACGGCGGCGGGCTCGGGGATCGGCGGCGGGCACTGCCGGGACAGCCCGGACAGCTGCGCGGAGATGATCTCCAGCATGCCCAGCGCGCCGGCCGGCTTGGTCATGCGCTTCTGGCGCTCCCATGCCTCGCCGAGCGCCTTGGCGTCGAGCGGGCGGATCTGTGCGACGGTCTCGGCAAGCAGGTCGTGGGGGTCCTCTCCGGGCAGGGCGCGGCGGCCGTACGTCTCCTCGTGCACCACCCAGGACAGGGGGCGCCGCTTGGACCAGCCGGCCTGCATCAGCTCGGGCTCGTCCGGGAACTCGTCGACGTACCCGACGCACAGGTACGCGACGACCTCCAGGTGCTCGGGCAGGCCGAGCGTGCGGACCATCTCCCGCTCGTCGAAGAAGCTGACCCAGCCGACGCCGAGGCCTTCGGCGCGGGCGGCGAGCCAGAGGTTCTCCACCGCGAGCGCCGAGGAGTAGGGCGCCATCTGCGGCTGGGTGTGACGGCCGAGGGTGTGACGGCCGCCGCGGGTGGGGTCGGCGGTGACGACGATGTTGACCGGGGTGTCGAGGATGGCCTCGATCTTCAGTTCCTTGAACTGCTTCGCCCGGCCCTTGGGCAGCGACTTGGCGTACGCCTCGCGCTGGCGCATCGCCAGTTCGTGCATGGTGCGCCGGGTCTCGGCGGACCGGATGACGACGAAGTCCCAGGGCTGCGAGTGGCCCACGGAGGGCGCCGTGTGGGCCGCCTCCAGGACACGCAGCAGCACCTCGTGCGGGATCGGGTCGCTGCGGAAGCCGTTGCGGATGTCGCGGCGCTCGCGCATGACCTTCAGAACGGCCTCGCGTTCGGCGTCGGCGTAGCCGGGCGCGGCCGGGCCGGTGGACTGCTGTGCTTCTGCCACTGCGGCCGTGCTCTCCTCCTGGTCGGCGGCCCTGGTCTGCAGGTCCTCCGCGTGCTGTACGACGTCGGGGGTATCCCCCGCGTCCGGCGCGGCCGGTACCGCGGCCGGCTCGCCCTCGCGCGGCGCGGGCACGGTGGCCACCGGCTCGGGCTGCTCCGGGGAACCGGAGTCCTGCGCGCCCTGGGGACCCTGCGGGGCCGGTGCGCCGTCCGTGGGCAGGACGAGGGGATGCGGCGGGGTCGGCGCGAGATGGGGGGTGGTCGGCACCTGGCCGTCCACCGGCACGAACTGCCCGAGCGGCTGCTCCGGGTGCGCCTCCGGCGGGACGCCGGCGGACAACGCCTCGGCGGCACCGCCGGAGTCCGGCTGCCCGGCCGGCACCGCCTCCGGGTGCGCGGCCGCGGCCTCGGTGCCGGCCGGCACCGGGGCCGGCTCGGCGGGCTGGGCCTGCGGGCCCGCGGGTACGCCCGGACCGGCGGCCGGGGCGACCTGGTGGGGGCCGTCCTGGGCCGGGGGCTCGGGCCGGGTCTGGGCCTGCGGTTCCGGGTGGACCGACGGCTGGGGCTGCGGCGCGCCGGGCACGGACTCGGCGGCGGGCGGGGCGGGTTCGGCCGGCTGCGGGCTCTGAGCCTGCTGGAGCTGCGGCTCGGGTGTGCCGTTGCCCTCGGGGGCGGCCGGGTCCCGTACGGCGGCCGGGTCCTGTACTGCGGCCGGGTCCTGTACTGCGGCCGGGTCCTGTACTGCGTCCTGGGCCACGGGGGCCTCGGTTTCCGCCGGAGCCGGCACGGCGTCCGCGGTGACGGACTCGGGTGCCTCTGCCGGTTCGGGCGCCTCCGCGAACGTTGGCGCCACCGCGGACGAGGGTTCCTCTGCCGCCTCGGGCGCCTGCACGGCTTGGGCGGCGGGCGCGGCCTGAGCGGCGGCGGGCTGGGCTTCGGCAGCGGGCTGGGCTTCGGCGGCGGGAGCGGCCTGAGCATCCGCGGTGACAGCCTGCGCGTCGGCGGGCTGCGCCTCGGTCACGGGCGCCACCTGAGCAGCGACGGACGGGACCTCCACGCCGGGCACCGTCCGAGCGTCGGCAGGCACGGCGTGGGTCTCGTCGGGCTGCGCCTCTGCGCCGGGCGCCGCCTGAGCATCGGCCGGCACGGCCTCAGTCCCGACCGGCTGCGCATCCGCCGCGGCGGGCTGAGCCGCTTCCGCGGCCGTGGGCTGGGCCCCCGTGACGCCCGACTCGGCTTCCGCGGACTCGGCCTGCGGGGTGCCGGGCTGAGCCTGCGCCACCTCTGCGGTGTGCGGGTCGGGCTGCGGCTGGGCGGCGGCCTCGGGAGCGGCCGGGTACAGAACGGCGGTCTCGGCCACCACCTGGGCGGGTGCGACGTCCGCGCCCTCCTGGGCGGGAACGGTGACGTCGGTCTCCGTCGCGTCCTGGCCCGGAGCGGCCTCCTCGGCGACCGCAGGAACCTGCGTCGTGTCGGTGCTGTCGGTGTTCTCCCCGCCCGCGCCCTCCTGCACGCTCGCGCCCTGCTCCGGCTCCTCGCCGGGACGGGCCTCGTCCGGAGTCACCTCGTACTGCTGAGCGATAGTCACCTCGGACTGCTGAGCGATGTCCGTGACCGGTCCGCCGTCCGGCGTTCCGTCCGCCGGGACATCGCCCGGCGGCTGCCGGTCCACCGCATCCTGGACGGGACCCTGCCCGACCGTGTCCGCCTCCTGGCCGGAAACGGGCGCCGGGTCGACGCCGAGGCCCTCCGCGGCCGCCACGGCACCCTCGACCGGTTGCCCGGCCTCAGCCTCCGCCGGAGCCGGAACCTCGGCCATCGGCGTGCCCTCAGGTGCCGGGCCACCCGCCGCGACCAGGTCGCCCTGCCCGGCAGCCGTGTCCCCGGCCGCCTGCTGAGCCCCCTCGGTTCCCTGCGCCACCGGAGTCGTGTAGACCCCGTCGTGGCCGTGCGCCGGCTGTACGCCGTCGTGGCCGTGCACCACCTGGGCCGGTGCCGGCGCGCCCGCCTGGGTCGCCAGGCGGGCGAGGGTGGCCTGGGCGGCACCGGACGGGTCGACGGGCTCGGCGAAGGCGTCCACCACCGGACCGGCGGCCGGGGCAACCGTTTCGGCAGCCGGTGCCGGAGCGCCGACCTGCGCCACGGCGCCCGGTGCGGTACCGGCGTCGGCCGGTGCCACGCCCCAGGGGGCCGCGCTCTGCGGGGCCATGTCACGCAGGGGCTGCGCGTCGAGGTACTCGGGGCCGGTGGCCGGCAGACCGGGCTGCCGTACCGGCGCTCCGGCGGGGCCGCGGTCGGCGAGGGAGCGGACCGGGCTCGCGGAGGCGTCGGGGATCGGCGGGCCGAGGTGCAGCGGGCGGCGCTGCGGCTGCGGGGCGGCCGCCGGGTCGTGCGGGGCCGACAGGATGGGCGACGGCGGCACGGACGCCGGGCCCGGGTCGGGCAGCCGGACGCCGCTGAGGTCGACCGAGCCGCTGTCCCGGCCGGACGTCTCGTGCGGGCCCGGCTCGTGGACGGCCTCGACGACCGGTTCCGGGGCGGGGGGCGGCACTTCGTTGCCCCACGCGCCCTGCGCACCCGGCAGCAGCAGGTCTTCGTCCTCGGCGGGCGCCTCGGAGAGGTAGGTGTACGCACCGTGCGCGGAGACGCCCGGCTGCTCCACCATGCCTGCGCTCTCCGGCTGCCCCTCGCCCGGGATCTGGCCGGTGTCCGTCATGCGTACCCCTCGCCCATCGGTTAGTGCTTCTACGACCAGCTCACCCGGAACGGCGCACCGACCGCCCCGTAGTGAAGAACGAGCGTCCGTGCCCAGCGGCACGAACGACCCGCCCAAAAAAGGCGACAAAGCCATTCAGTGGCATTGTCCCGGCCGTTCCGCCATCGCGACAGCAAGATCCGCGACAGCCCGCTGTGGACTGCGCCACGTTGCGCGTCCTCCGGTTCCGCAGTACCGCACCCACCCCAAAACGGGCGTGCGTTCCGGACATTGGCGAACGAAGTTCCGGGCCACCGGTGCGGTACAACGATCGGCCAGCCTACCGCGCGCGGTACGACAACAGGATCACGGGGCGCGATCCGGCAGAACCCCGCTGAGCAGGAACGCTACGTTCCGCTCGGTCTCGGTCCAGGCCCGGGTGTCGAGTTCGACGGACTGGAGGAGGGCGCACTCGACCCGGTATCCGTGCTCGGTCAGGTCGCGGCCCACGAGTTCGGCCGCGTCACGGGTC
This sequence comes from Streptomyces sp. NPDC031379, assembly GCF_055569615.1. Lineage (NCBI taxonomy): Bacteria > Bacillati > Actinomycetota > Actinomycetes > Kitasatosporales > Streptomycetaceae > Streptomyces > Streptomyces sp. NPDC031379. Next base: position 35,234 of record NZ_JBVIIT010000007.1, read on the forward strand.
GCGGCGTGCGTGACGATGCGCTGCGGGCGCCGGTCGGCGACCGCGGAGACGACGGCCGCTCCCCCGCCACCGACCCGTACGACGTCCGGTTCGGGCAGGTTCTCCAGGACATGCGGGGCGGTGCCTCGCACCACGTGCAGCTGTACGCCGTACCAGCGTGCGGTGTTCTCGGTCCGGGCGCAGGCCTGCGGGTCGCGGTCGACCGCGATGACGGCCGCTCCGGCGCGCGCGGCCTCGGTGGCGAACGCGCCGCTGCCGCAGCCGATGTCCCAGACGAGGTCGCCGACCCGGGGGCCGAGACGGGCGAGTTGGGCGGCGCGCAGCAGTTCGGTCTCGCCCTCGCCGAGGCCGCCGCCGTAGGTCTCGTCGGGCTGCACCCAGCCGCGCGGGCCGGTCCCCGGGTCGCGCCCGGCGATCCAGCCGCCGCCCTCGGCGGCGCCCCCCGGCCCGGCGGGTCCGCCGATGACGATGACGACGTTCGGGTCGCGCCAGGTGTGGTCGGGGGCCTTGTCGGAGGTGACGACGGTGACCTGCTCGCGTTCGGTGCCCAGTTCCTCGCAGATGACGAAGGTGCGGTGGACGCCCTCCAGCAGGAGGCCGAGTTCGGCGGGACCGGCGCCCGGTGCGGTGAGGACGGCGACCTTGGTGTGGGCGCGGCAGACGTTCACGGCCCGGCGCAGGGTGCGCGGATGGGCGACGACCACCTGGGCGTCGTCCCAGGGCATGCCGGCGCGGGCGAAGGCCGCGGCGACGGCGGAGACGGCGGGGACGACCTCGACCTCCAGGCCGAACTCCGGCGCGCGCAGGGTGCGTACGACGCCGAAGAAGCCGGGGTCGCCGTCGGCGAGGACCACGGCGGTGCCGCGGTGGGCGGCGATGCGGCGGGCGGCCAGGGCGACGCTGCCGAGGCGGACGCGCTCTGCGCCGGGCGGGATCTCGGGCAGTGCCAGGTGGTGGGCCGCGCCCGCCACCAGCGTGGCGGCGCCGAGGGCGGAGCGTGCCGCGTCGGTCAGCGGCGAACCGTCCCAGCCGATCACCGTCACCCGGTCGGCCATCGTCGTGTATCTCCAGGTTTCCGCAGCTCGTCAGGGGAGGGGCCCATGGGCGGGCTCCGTGAGACTACCCGGTGGGGCTGCCGGACGCGCGCCGGGGCCGAGCCCGTGGTCCCGGGGGCGTCAGTTCCAGTCGGAGTACGACGTGAAACCGCCGGTGTCGGCGAACTGCTCGTCGGCGCCTTCCAGGTCCTCCGGCAGGAGGCTCCACACGATGTAGTCGGTGCGCACGTCGGTCCAGGAGCCGTCCTCGGTGCGGTGGTGCACTATGCAGGCGTTGCGCAGCACGCCCTCGCTGATACAGCCGATCTTCTGCGCGACCTGCTGGGAGGCGGTGTTGTCGGCGGCGGTGCGCAGTTCGATGCGCTCGAACCGCTGGTCCCCGAAGAGCCAGTGGGCGGTGGCGAGGGCGGCCTCGGAGGCGTATCCCTCCCCGCGGGCCCAGGGGGCGATGATGTACGACATCTCGGTGGACCGTACGTGCCAGTTGGTCTTGGCCAGCTGGACGAGGCCGACCAGGCGCTGGGTGAGGAACTCGGTGACCGCGAGGTCGAGGCCCCGGCCCGCGGCGCGCTCGGCGGGGGCGTAGGCGGTGATCCAGTGGCGGGCCTGGTCCTGGGTGTAGGGCTGGGGCACATTGGTCCAGGCACCGACCTGCTCGTCGTTCATCATCTCGGACAGGGCGGGCACGTCGTCCTCGTCGAGGGGACGCAGCACCAACCGCTCCGTGCTGATGGAGATGGTGGGGAAGGTGCTAGTCATGCGCCGCTCCGTAACCTTCGGGAAACGTTGATGGACCATCAGGACCGACGGGGCCGCCCTGCTGAACTGCCCAGCATGCAGCATGAAACCACCGAACCGCACGACGGGGTCCACTCCCGCTGAGGGAGTGGACCCCGTACGTCGTGTCCCGGATCAGAACGAGGGGATGACCGAGCCCTGGTACTTGTCCTCGATGAACTTCTTGACCTCGGGCGAGGTGAGGAGCTTGGCGAGCTTCTTCACCCGCGGGTCCTTCTCGTTGCCCTCCTTCACGGCGAGGAAGTTGCCGTACGGGCTGTTCTTCGCGGACTCCAGGACCAGGGCCTCCTCGGCGGGCTTGATGCCGGCGGAGATGGCGTAGTTACCGTTGATCACGGCCGCGTCCACGTCGTCCAGGGAGCGCGCGGTCTGGGCCGCCTCGACCTCCTTGAACTTGAGGTTCTTGGGGTTCTTGGTGATGTCCCGCGGGGTGGCCTCGGTGCCGACGCCGTCCTTGAGGGTGATGAGCCCGTTGGCGGCGAGCAGCTTCAGGGCGCGGGCCTCGTTGACGGAGTCGTTCGGGACCGCGATGGTCGCACCGCTCTTCAGGGCGTCGGCCTTCTTCACCTTGTGGGAGTAGAGGCCGAGCGGCTCCAGGTGCACCGTGACGACGGGCGCGATGTGCGTGCCGCGCTTCTTGTTGAAGTCGTCCAGGTACGGCTGGTTCTGGAAGTAGTTGGCATCCACGTCACCGTCTTCGGTCGCCGTGTTCGGCGTGATGTAGTCGGTGAACTCCTTGACCTCCAGGTCGAGGCCCGCCTTCTTCGCCAGGTCCTTCTTGACGAAGTTCAGGATCTCGGCGTGCGGGGTCGGGCTCGCGGCGACGACCAGCGGGCCGCTGTAGTCGGAGGAGCCGGAGTCCTTGTCCGAGCCGCAGGCGGTGAGCCCGAGGGTGAGGGCTCCGGCGGCGAGGACGGCGGTGGTGAACTTGGCGGTGTTACGCACGAAAAGTGCCTTTCCTTATGGGTGGTGCGACCCCGTGACGGGTGACGGGGAGTCTGGGGGTGTTACGCGACCTTGCCGACGTCGGCAGCCGCGGGCTCCTTGGCCTTGAGCAGGCGGAGCCTGGGTACGGGACCGGAGCGGGCGCCGCGGCTGTGCAGAGAGCGTGCCGCGAGGTCGCCGGCGAACTGGATGACGGCGATGACGACGGCGAGGATCGCGACGATCACCCACATCAGCCCGGTCTCGAAGCGCTGGTAGCCGTAGCGGACGGCGAGGTCGCCGAGGCCGCCGGCGCCGACGGTGCCGGCCATCGCGGAGTAGCCGATGAGGGCCACGAGGGTGGTGGTCGCCGACGCGATCAGCGAGGGCAGGGCCTCCGGGACCAGGACCTTGCGGACGATGGTGAGGGTGTTGCCGCCCATCGACTGCACGGCCTCGACGAGCCCGCCGTCCACTTCGCGGACAGCCGTCTCGACGAGCCGGGCGAAGAAGGGGATGGCGCCGATGGCGAGCGGCACGATGGCGGCGTCACGGCCGATGCTGGTCCCGGTGACGAACCGGGTGAAGTCCGTCAGCGCGACCATGAGGATGATGAACGGCATCGAGCGGGTGACGTTCACGACCTGCCCGAGGACCTTGTTCACCACGACGTTCTGCAGCAGGCCGCCGCGTTCGGTGAGGACGAGCAGGATGCCGAGCGGCAGACCGCCGACGACGGCGATGAGCGTGGACCACCCGACCATGTAGAGGGTGTTCCAACACTCGGGCCGGAGCAGTTCCCACTTCTCGGACCAGGTCACTTCGCACCCTCCTTGACCAGCACGGGCTCCTCGCCCTCGCTGCCGACGACGTCGATCTGCAGGCCCTGTTCGCGCAGGAAGCCGACCGGCACCACGTTGTCCTCGTAGCGGCCGGGCAGTTCGATGCGCATGCGGCCGATCTGGAGGCCGCCGACGGTGTCGATGGCGGCGCCGAGGATCGAGATGTCGATGTTGTAGGTGCGCGACAGCTGGGAGATGACCGGCTGGGTGGCGGCCTCGCCGTGGAAGGTGACGTCGAGGACGGTCCGGTCGGTGCCGGAGGCCTCGCCGCCCACCGGGAACAGCGCGGCGGCCAGCGTGGAGCCCGGGGTGCCCAGCAGCTCGCTGACCGTGCCGGATTCCACGATCCGGCCCTTCTCCATCAGGGCGGCGGAGTCGCAGATCGACTTCACCACGTCCATCTCGTGGGTGATGAGCAGGACGGTGAGGCCCAGCTGCCGGTTCAGGTCGCGCAGCAGCTGGAGGATGGAGCGGGTGGTCTCCGGGTCGAGGGCGCTGGTGGCCTCGTCGGACAGGAGCACCTTGGGGTCGCCGGCGAGGGCGCGGGCGATGCCGACGCGCTGCTTCTGGCCGCCGGAGAGCTGGGCGGGGTAGGCCTTGGCCTTGTCGGCGAGGCCGACCAGGTCCAGCAGTTCCAGCGCCTTGCGGGAGCGTTCCTTGCCGGACTTGCCGAGGATCTCCAGCGGCAGCTCGACGTTGTCCTGGACGGTCCGCGACGACAGCAGGTTGAAGTGCTGGAAGACCATGCCGATGTGGCTGCGGGCCCGGCGCAGGTCCTTGCCGGCGCGCGGTCCGCGGCCGGCCAGGGCGGTGAGGTCCTGCCCGGCGACGGTCACGGTGCCGGCGGTGGGGCGCTCCAGCAGGTTGACGCAGCGGATGAGGGAGGACTTGCCGGCGCCGGACTGGCCGATGACGCCGTAGACCTCGCCTTCGCGGACGTGGAGATCGACGCCGTCGAGGGCGGTGACCTCACGGCCGCGGGAGCGGTAGACCTTGGTCAGGCCCGTGGTGGTGATCACGTGGGTTTCCGTCACTGTCGAGTGCGCGGGCGTGGGTGTGCCCGGGCACGGATGCGTTTCGTGCGTTCGGTCAGGGACGCGGCACGGTTCTCGGGTGGCGGTGGAACCGGGGAGAACGTCGTGTGTGCGGCGCGGGCGGCCTTGGGTCGCGTACGCCCGGACTCGGACGCCGGACAGGCCGCGGGCTCTCGCTTCGGGGCGCGAGGCTCAGGTGGTGCGGGGGCCCTCTAGAAGGCGCACATTCGACACGGACACATACAACGAGCACCGGGCGTGGGGGTCGCCTCGGTCGCAAGGATGCGGCTGCTCGTGGTGGTCATGCGATCAGTAAACCAGACGTACGGTCCTGACCGGCCGCCGCTGTCCGCATGGTGGACAGGGGCGGACACCCCCGGCCGCACGCTCAGCCGCGGACCGAGATCTCCACGGCCTCGCCGGTGACCAGTGCGGACAAGGCCGACAGATCCCTGACCACCAGATCGGCGTCCAGCTCCTCCGCTCGGTGCGTTGTGGCCAACGCCACGGTGGTCATACCGGCCGCGCGGCCCGCGCGGAGTCCGGCGGGGGCGTCCTCGAAGACGACACACCGGGCCGGGTCCACGCCGAGCTGCCGGGCGGCGAGCAGGTAGGGCTCGGGGTCGGGCTTGCCGCGGGTGATGTCGTCGGCGGAGATCAGGGCCTTCGGGCGGATGCCGACGGCGTCCAGGCGGGCCTCGGCCAGGCGCCGCGTGGCGGAGGTGACGACGGCCCAGCGGTCGGCCGGCAGGGAGTCCAGGAAGTCCCGGGTGCCGGGCAGCAGCCGCACACCGCCGTCGGCCACGTCCTCGACCTCCAGTTGCTCGACCCGGGCGACCGCCTCCGGCACGAGGTGGGCGGGGAGCAGGTCGGCGACTATCTCCACCGCGGGCCGCCCGTGCAGTTCCACCCGCCCGAACTCCTCGGCCGTGATCCCGTACTCCCCGGCCCAGCGGGTCCAGCAGCGGTCGACGGAGTCGAGGGAGGAGACGAGGGTGCCGTCGTTGTCGAACAGGAGGGCGTGCGCGTGGAACATCATGGTCTAGACCCTACGGCGTACGACGGGGGCGGCGACGATGGGTCGTTTCGGCCGTAATAAGGTCACGGCATGCTCAATGCCCTGACGCTGGTGACCGGCATCGCCGCGCTGCTGCTCGCCGCCTGGTGCGGCTGGGCCGCCTACCGGGACCAGCCGACCAAGGACTGGCACTTCATCGGCATGGCCGTGGTGTCGCTGCTGGCCGCCGTCCAGCTGGTGATCGGGATCGTGCAGCTGGCGCGGGGCGAGAAGCCGGAGCAGGGCACGACGATCTTCGTGGCGTATCTGCTGGGTGCCTTCGCGTGCGTTCCGGTGACGGGGTTCATGTCACTGTCCGAGCGGACGCGCTGGGGTTCGGTGACGGTCGCGGCGGGCGGTGTGGTCCTGGCCGTGCTCGAAGTACGGCTCTACGACATCTGGGGAGGCTGAGGTGACCGCGGCGGAGGAGAAGCCGACCCGGCTGATCAGCGGGCCGGGCCTGCTGCTCGTCTGGTTCTACGGCGTGATGGTGGTCGGCGCGGTGTCGCGCTCGGTGTACCAGATCGCCACGGAGTTCGACCGGGCGCCGCTCGCGTACGTCCTCTCGGCCGGGGCCGGCGTGGTGTACGGGTTCATCACCTACACCCTCGTGCGCGGCGGCGAGACGGCCCGCAGGGCGGCACTGGTCTGCTGCGCGGCCGAGCTGGCGGGGGTGCTGGTCGTCGGCACCTGGACGCTGGTGGAGCCGTCCGCGTTCCCGGATGCGACCGTGTGGTCCAAGTACGGGATGGGGTACGTCTTCATCCCGGTGCTGTTGCCGCTCTCCGCGATGTACTGGCTGCGGAAGGCGCGGGAGCGAAGGGGCGCCTGAAGGCGGCGCCCCCTCAGCCGGTCGTCACGCCGTTGCCGCGAAGGTTCCCGTTCCCGCCTGCTTCTCCAGGATGATCATCTCCACCCCGTCGGCGCCCTGGGACCTGCCCACCGTCTGGTAGCCGGAGCGGCGGTACAGGCGCAGGTTGCCCTCGCTGCGGTGGCCGGTGAAGAGGCGGAACCTGGTGGCGCCGCGCTCCTCCTCCAGCGCCGCCTCGGCCGCGCGCAGCAGCCGCGCGCCGATGCCGTGGCCCTGCAGGCGCGGGTGGACGCAGAGCTTGCCGATGGCCGCGGCGCCGCCCTCGGTGACCTTGCCGCGCACGGAGCCCACGACCTCGTCGCCGAGCCGGGCGACGAAGACGCAGTCCGCGGCGACCTCCTCGCGGACGGAGTCCAGGGTCTGGACGAGCGGGTCGATGCGGTAGTTGCCGTACAGCGCCGCCTCGCTCTGGAAGCACAGGTACTGGAGCCTGAAGATCTGCTCCGCGTCCTGCTCGGTCGCCACCGAGATGGTCACGCTCATGCCCATGTGCGCATGCCTCCCGCTCACCTGATCACCTGTCGTTCCTCACTCCTATCCCCGCACTTCGCCGGAAGCAACCTCCAGGGTGAGCAAACGACGCAGACATCCGAGACATCGGGAACGTTCCGGGCCAAGGCTGCCCTGTGAGATACCCAACTCCCCCGCGATCTCCCGGTATGTCATGTCCTTCGGAGAGAGCAGCGCCTCCATGAGCCGGGGGCAGCGGCCGGGCAGCCGGCGGACCGCCGCCCGCAGCGCGCGGTACCGGGCGGTCGTGAGGGCGTGCTGCTCGGGGCCGGGGCGGACGTCATCGGCCGGCTCGGCGCGGTACGGGCGTTCGAGGCGGGTGGTGCGACGGGTACGCCGGGCCTCGGCGCGGACGGCCTTGCGCAGCCAGCCGTGCGGGTCCGGCGGTGGCCCGTCGGTCTCGAGCCGCTCCAGCAGGCGGAGCCAGACGGCCTGCTCGAGATCGCCCGGCTCACCCCCGGAGGCATATGCCTCCGCGGAGGCCTCGGCGGTGAGCAGCGGGCGCAGGGTGGCTACCAGGTCGTGCGTCATATGCGAAACGACGAGCCGCCCCGGCGGTGGGTTGCCGGGGCGGCTCGGAGTCACCCCGAACGGGGCGCCGGCGGCTGTGCCGGTTGACGCGGTCAGCCGTTCCGGAAGTCGGCGCGGGCGAGCAGGCCGGTGTCGGCGTTGTCGGTGAAGACACCGTCGATGCCGGTCGCGAAGTACCTCCGGAAGGCGCCGAAGACGTCTCCGTAGGCGTCCGCCGCGCTGCCCTTGCGGTACTCGGCCGGCAGGAAGGGGTTCTCGTTGCGCATGGTGTACGGGTGCAGGATCAGACCCACCCTGTGCGCGTCGGCGACCAGCGTGGTGGGTTCGGCCAGGGTGCCGTCCGCCTTCTTGGGTATGACCAGGTCCAGGGTCGGACCGATGCCCTGCGCGTAGCCGGCGATCTCCCTGAGGCCCTTGGGCGTGATCAGGTCGGCGACCGTGCGCGGGTCGCCCGCCTCGACGAAGTCCCAGGGGCGGCTGCCGGCCGAGGAGAGCAGGACGACGAGCGGGTTGTCGACCAGCTGGTTCAGCCTCTGGATGCTGGTCGGCTCGAAGGACTGCAGGATGACCGGCGAGTTCCGGCCGTCCTTGCCGTACTTGCGCAGCAGCTTCGCGACCCGCTCCTCCAGGCCGAGGCCGAGGTTGCGGAAGTAGGTGGGGTGCTTGGTCTCGGGGTAGATCCAGACCTGCTTGCCGCGCTTGCGGGTCTGCTCGTCCTGCCACTTGAGGACCTCTTCGAACGTGGGGATCTCCCAGCGCCCGTCGTAGAGGGTGTTGTGCGGCCGGTTGGCCGGGATGCGCTCGGTGGCGCGCAGCGTCTTCAGCTCGGCGAGCGTGAAGTCCTCGGTGAACCAGCCGGTGGTGGAGACGCCGTCGAGGAGCTTGGTGGTCCTGCGGTCGGCGAACTCGGGGTGGGAGGCGACGTCCGTGGTGCCGCCGATCTCCGGCTCGTGCCGGCAGACGAGGTGGCCGTCCTTGGTGGGGACCAGGTCACCGGCCTCGACGATGTCGGCGCCCAGGTCCAGGGCCAGGTCGTACGAGCCGAAGGTGTGCTCGGGCCGGTAGCCGCTGGCTCCCCGGTGGCCGATGATCGTCGGCACCGGCAGGCTCTTCAGCCCGCGCCCCCCGTGCCCGGCCGTCCGGACCTCGGCGGCCCCGGCCGTGCCGGGCAGCCCGAGGACCGCCCCGCCCGCGCCGAGCACCGCGGCGCCGAGGATCGCCCGCCGTCCCGTGATGCCGTGTGTCCGCTCGTTCGCCTGGTCGCCGCCCATCAGCGCCCTCCTGCCGTCGCCCTGCGTCTGTTTTCGGCGCTCCGCGCCTTCGGTGCGCGCCGATCGTAGGGGTGCGCGCGTGACGGACGGGAGTCCTCGGTTCGAACACGCGGGTGCCGGCACATGTCCTGTGGGAGGCGAGAGGTGACGGTCCGTCGGCATCGGCGGGCGCGGCCCGGGTACCCGGCGGACGAGGACCCCGCGCGATGTCCGTCACACCGTCGCCACGATGTGACGGCCCGTCCCCGGCACCGCACCGCAGGTAAACCCGCGTCAACACTTCGTAAGACCTCGGTGAACCGGGCCTCCCCGATGTGCGCTCGCCGGGGCGCCGCGAGTAATGTCCTCACCTGCACAGACTCATATCGCTCTCCCTCGACATCGGAGGACCCGTTGTCCCGCTTCGCGCTCATCAAGGCAGTGCTCGGACCGATCATGCGCCTGATGTTCCGCCCACAGGTGGAGGGCGCGGAGCACATCCCGGGGGACGGCCCGGTCATTCTGGCCGGAAATCACCTGACATTCATCGACTCGATGATCCTGCCCCTGGTCTGCGACCGTCAGGTCGTCTTCATCGGCAAGGACGAGTACGTCACCGGCAAGAGCCTCAAGGGCCGGCTCATGGCCTGGTTCTTCACGGGCGTCGGCATGATCCCGGTGGACCGCGACGGCGGTCGCGGCGGTGTGGCGGCGCTGATGACCGGCCGCCGCGTCCTCGAGGCGGGCAAGATCTTCGGCATCTACCCGGAGGGCACGCGGTCCCCCGACGGCCGCCTCTACCGCGGCCGCACCGGCATCGCCCGCCTCACGCTGATGACGGGCGCGCCCGTGGTCCCCTTCGCGATGATCGGCACGGACAAGCTGCAGCCGGGCGGGGCGGGGATCCCGCGGCCCGGCCGCGTGACCGTCCGGTTCGGTGAGGCGATGGAGTTCTCGCGGTACGACGGCATGGACCGGGACCGCTATGTGCTGCGGGCCGTGACCGACTCCGTCATGACCGAGGTCATGCGCCTGTCGGGCCAGGAGTACGTCGACATGTACGCCACCAAGGCCAAGGCCGCCTGAGGGCCGGGGACGGACGGGCGCGCCGGGCGTGACACCCGCGTGCGTCCGCCTGGCGGTGGAATCTGCCACCGACACATCGGGCATTCAGCCGAATCACCCGGCTATATGACCAGGCAACATGTCTTATTTAGACATGTTCAAACCTTCTCGGCGTACCCTCCTCCGTACCCCGATCGCCGCCGCCGGCGCGGGACTCCTGGCAGCCTGCACCGGCTCAGGTACCGAGCCCAGCTCCGGCCCCCAACGCGCCGACGGCTCAGGGAAGTTCGTCCCGGCCGGGCCCCGGGGGTACGTCAATCCGTCGGATCCGGAGGTCCTTGCCGCCGAGCGGAGACGCGGGTCGGGTCCCGTACGCACGTACCGGATCACGGCCGGCGCGACCACGCTGGACCTGGGCGGGCGGTCGGTCCGGAGCTGGGCGTACAACGAGGCGCTGCCGGGCCCCCTGGTGCGGGTGACCGCCGGTGACATCCTCGCGCTCACCCTCACCAACCGGCTGCCCGCCACGACCACGCTGCACTCCCACGGGCTGCGGCTGCGCTGCGACATGGACGGCGCTCCGGAACTGACCCAGAACGCCATCCCCTCGGGGGCGGACTTCCTCTACCGCTTCGCCGTCCCCCACCCGGGCACCTATCTGCTCCACTCCCACGTCGGCATGCAGGCCGACCGCGCCCTCTACGCGCCGTTCATCGTCGACGACCCCAAAGAGCCCCTGGCCTACGACAAGGAATGGATCGTCGTCCTGGACGACTGGGTCGACGGCGTGGACGGTTCCACCCCCGACGCGGTGCTCGGGCAGCTCCAGCCCGCCGGGTCCGCGCACATGGGACACATGGCCATGGGCCCCGGACACGGCAGCCCGTCCCCCCACCGGTCGGCGAGCGGGCACGCGTCGCCGCCCAAGTCCCCCTCGGGCCCCTCGCGGGTGCTGCACAAGTCCCACAGCCGCATGCTCCACGGGGAGGGCGGCAGCGTCGCCTACCCCTACTACCTGGTCAACGGGCGCCTGCCCGCCAATCCTTCGGTGTTCCGCTGCCGCCCCGGCGACCGCGTCCGGCTGCGCATCATCAACGCCGGTTCCGAGACCGCCTTCCGGATCGCGTTGGGCGACCACGAGATGACCGTCACGCACACCGACGGCTATCCCGTGAAGCACAAGAAGACCGACGCCCTCCTCGTCGGCATGGCGGAGCGGTACGACGTCCTGATCACCGCCCGGGACGGCGTCTTCCCCCTGGTCGCCCTGCCCGAGGGCAAGAAGGGCACGGCCCTCGCCGTCCTCCGCACGGACAAGGGCAGGAACCTTCCCTCACCTGAGGTGCGCCCGGACGAACTCGACGGGGAGACGGTCCCCGCGCGCCGTCTCGAGCCGGACGACTCCGTGGCGCTCGACGACCGCCGCCCCGACCGCGAACTGCGCATCCGGCTCACCGGAAACATGAAGAAGTACGACTGGGGGTTCGACCACCGGCCCTACTCCGTGCGCGAACGCCACCCGGTCCGTGCCGGCGAACGGGTGCGGCTCACCCTCGTCAACGCCACGGACATGTGGCATCCCCTGCATCTGCACGGGCACACCTTCGCGCTGACCGGCCTCGATGCGGTCGGCGCCCGCAAGGACACCGCCGTGGTGCTGCCGCACCGGAAGCTGGTGGTCGACTTCGACGCCGACAATCCGGGGCTGTGGATGTTGCACTGCCACAACCAGTACCACTCGGAGAGCGGGATGATGACGGTGCTCGGCTATCGGAGGTGACGTCCCGGGGTGGCTCGCCCCGTTTCGGGGCGCGGGTGCGTCGTGGCGTGTCGCGCAGCTCCCCGCGCCCCTTGCGTCGTCACCTCAGCCGGCGCTTTCCAGTCGCTGGTTCCGCAACAGGAACCATGCCGCCACCGCCGTGGCCAGCAGTACCGCGGCTCCCGCGCCCGAGGCCAGGTGGAGGCCGTGGACGAAGGATTCCCGGGCCGCCTCCAGCATGGTCTGCGCCGTGTGCGCGGGCATGCTCGACGACGCCTCCACCGCCGCGCCCAGTGACTCGTGGGCCGCCGCCGGAGTGCCGGCCGGCCCCGTGAAGTCGCGGTAGACGCCCGTCACGATCGAGCCGAGCAGGGCGATGCCGAGGGCCGCGCCCAGTTCGTACGCCGTCTCGGAGACGGCGGAGGCGGCGCCCGCCTGGTCCTTGGGCACGCTGGAGAGGATCACGTCTGCCGTCACCGTGAAGGAGAAGCCGGCGCCGATGCCGACGACCAGGAGTGCCGCGCCGAGGACCGGGTAGCCCGTCGACCGGCCCACGGTCGTGAGCACGGCCAGCGCGATGCCGACGGCCGCCAGGCCGCCCGAGACCACCACGCGGACCGAGAAGCGCCGGGCCGCGCGGCCCGCGACGAGGCCGGCGGCCACCGCACCGACGGCCGCGGGCAGTTCGGCCAGGCCCGCCTCGAACGGGCGCCTGCCCTGGACGAGTTGCAGGTACTGGGAGAGGAAGAACACCAGGCCGGACATGCCGAGGACGGTCAGCAGGTCGGCGAGGACCGCTCCGCTGAAGCCGCGACGCCTGAACAGCCGCATGTCCAGCAGCGGGGTCGGCATGGTGAGCTGGCGGTGCACGAAGCCGTACAGGGCCGCCGCGCCCAGCAGGGCCGCCGCGAGCGTGGGCCAGGTGAGGCCGTGCGTGGCCATCTCCTTGACCGCGTACACGATGCCGATCATGCCGACGAGGGACAGGAGGACGCTGACCAGGTCCCAGGGACCGGGGTTCGGGTTGCGGGACTCGGGCAGCGTGCGGATGCCGACGAGGACCAGGACCGCCATCACCGGCAGGTTGATCAGGAAGACCGAGCCCCACCAGAAGTGTTCCAGGAGGAATCCGCCCGCGATCGGGCCGACGGCCGTGCCCGCGGAGGCGGTGGCACCCCAGATGCCGACGGCCATGCTGCGCTCGCGCGGGTCGTTGAAGAGATTGCGGATCAGCGCCAGGGTGGCGGGCATCAGGGTCGCGCCCGCCACGCCGAGCAGGGCCCGCGCGAGGATCATCAGCTCGGGTGTCGTCGCATAGGCGTTGAGCACGGAGATCGCGCCGAACGCGGTCGCGCCGCCGAGCAGGATCCGCTTGCGGCCGATCCGGTCACCGAGGCTGCCCATGGAGACCAGCAGACCGGCGATGACGAAGGAGTAGACGTCACCGATCCACAGGAGCTGGGTGCCGGAGGGGTTGAGGTCTTCGCTGATGTAGGGGGTCGCCAGGCCGAGAACGGTGGCGTCGACGGCCACCAGCAGCACGGCCAGGACGAGGACGGAGAGCGCGAGCCAGCGGCCCGGACGCTTCTCCACCTCCGCCACACGAGCCGGCTGCAGGGTGCTGGTCATGATTCCTCTCTTCGTCACACGTCGGTGCGTCGTACTCCGCCGAGCAGCAGCTCGACGATCATGTAGGTGAAGTCCTTGGCCGCCACGCGGCCCTCGCTCACGGCCCAGGCGCCGGAGGCCAGCAGGCCGCACAGCGCCTCGGCGAGCCAGGCCGGGGTGAGGTCGATACGGAACTCGCCGCTCTCCTGACCCCGCCGGAACAGGGCGATGAGGCGCTCGTCGATGCGGGCCCAGCCCTGGTTCTGCTGCTCGCCCTCGAACAGCTGGTTCTCGGTGTAGAGGAAGGCGAGCAGTCCGGCGGCGGGCTCGATCGCGCGGACCATGCGGTGTACGGCCTCGCGCGCCGGACCCTCGTCCAGGCGGGCCGTGTCCAGTGCCGCCTCGCACTCGGCGATGCCGAGCGCCTCCAGCGCCCGCACGAGCGCGTCGCGGCCGGCGAAGTGGCGGTGCAGCGTGGCCCGGCTGATCCCGGCGGCCTTGGCGACCTCGTCCATGGTCGCGGTGGATTTGCGGGTCAGCAGGGCGGCTGCGCTGCGCAGCACATGGTCACGATCGAGAGCCATGAGACAAGAATAGCCCAAGTGAGACAGTGATGTCTCACCATGGGCATGGATGACTCACAACCGCTGGATATCACGGGTGCGCGTGCGGTCGCGCGCCGTCAGCGGCGCTCTGCCAGCGGTGTTCCGTCAGTCGCGTTTCCGTCAGTGCCAGGGCAGTTGTCCACGCCGCTCCCAGTAGACGCGCGGGTCCTCCGCCAGCGTGGCGAGGCGGGTCAGCTGGTCCTCGTCGAGGTCGACGGCGGGAGCGTGCAGGTTGGAGACGAGCTGTGGGACGGTCGCGGCACCGGAGAGGACGACACCGGCCCAGGGCCGGCGCAGGATCCACGCGAGGGCCACGGCGTCGCAGCCGAGGGAGGTCTCCTCGGCCACGGCCTTCAGCGCGTCGGGGGCGTGCGGCGCGGCCAGCCGGCCGTTGGCCATGCCCTCCTTGATGATCACGGTGAGCCCGGCGTCGTACGCCTCGGCGAGGGCGGGTTCCGCCGAGGTCTCCAGGGCGTTGTAGGTCGACTGGACGGTACGGAAGAGGGGCTCGCCGTCGACCGTGACGGCGAGGGCGGCGCGGACGGCGTCGGCCTGCGCGGGGCCACTGGTGGAGAACCCGATGGTCAGGCCCTCGGCGGCGGCCTCCGCCAGCTTGGCGTGGAGCTGCTTGTCGGTGAGGGCGGGGCTGTCCGGGGTCACCGAGTGGATCTGGTAGAGGTCCATCCGGTCGCCGAGCAGGGCGTCGCTCTCGGCGCGCTGGCGCTGATAGGTGGCGAGGCTGTGGTCCTTGACCTCGTGCCGCTCGGCGTCGGTGGACCAGCCGGCGGTGTAGGTGTACCCCCACTTGCTGCCGACCACGACGTCGTCGATGTCGGGGCGGGCGTTCAGCCAGTCGGCGAGGAACTCCTCGGAACGGCCGTAGGAGCGGGCCACGTCGACGTAGCGGATGCCCTGGGCGTAGGCGGCGTCGAGGAGTTCATGGGTGCGCTCGCGCAGGGCGCCGACGGTGCGCTCGGCCGGGAGGTCGCCCTCCCGGCCCAGGTTGATGTAGCCCGGACGGCCCACGGCGGCCAGACCGAATCCGATATGCGCGGTGGGCGTGGTCACGGCGGCCAGGCGGCTGAACGGCATGCGGACTCCCTGCACGATCGGAACCGGGAACCCGCACCAATCTACCGGCGCCCCTTCGATTCAGCCCGTGCTGACGCAGCGTGGCACAAAGGCCGGGTCGGCCGGTCCCTTCCGGTTCAGGGCGTTGAGCACCCACTGTTCGACCACGGGCGACTTGGGCGCCTGGTCGTGCTCGGTGAGGTCGAGCGGGCAGCGGTCCTGGAGCAGCACGTCGGTCACATAGGAGGCCGGACCGTCGAGGAAGGCGCTGGTGTACGGCAGCACGACCTCGTCGTAACGGGTGGCGATCGCCGTGTAGTCGGGACCGACCGGTGCCTCCGGGTCGGAGTTGAGCTTGTACAGGAAGTCCGAACCGGCGGTCTGGTCGACACACGAGGGGCAGACGGTGGCGCCGGCCGCGAGGGCGAGCGGATTGCTGGTGCCGTGGTTGGAGGGCACGATGCCGACGAGGTCGTCGACCTTGGTCGCGCCGCCGAGGAACTTGACGTAGTAGCGGGGCATCATGCCGCCCTGGCTGTGGCCGACGAGGTCGACCCTCTTGGCGCCGGTCGCACCGAGCACGGCGTTCACGAAGTCACGCAGCTGCGCCGCCGAGTCGGGGATCGGGGCGGTCTCCAGGTCCCCGTACTCGAAGGAGAAGACGCAGTAACCGGCGTTCGCGAGCGCCGGTGACAGGGTGAGCCAGTTCTCGTACGAGGTCTTGAAGGTGCCGTTGACCAGGACCACGGGCTGCGGGTGGGCGGAGTCCGGCTTGCAGGACCAGTCGTCGGCGCCGGGCGGCGGGGTGTCGGCCGCGCCCGCGGGGGCCGTGACACCGAAGGCGCAGAGCGCCGCCACAGCGGCGACGGCGAGGAGGCGGGCGGCTCGTCCGGTACGTCTTGCGCGCATGACGTCCCCTTCATACTCGGCTGGGACCGACCGGCGTTCGACATTGCCGACCGGGTAACCGGAATAGTTACCTCCGAGTAAGGGCAAGTCAAGGATTCGGCCACTGGCCGAATCTCATCTGTTATCGAACGGTCCGCACAGCGAGAAGGGCCCGGACGAGGTGTCCGGGCCCTTCGGTCCGCTGCGGCGTCCGTGCTGCCGCGATGTCCGCCGCGCTGCGGTGCCTGTGCCGTCAGGCCAGCTTGGCCGTCGCCCAGGCGTGCTGTGCCGTCACGTCCGCCTTGACCTCCGCCAGCTGGACGGCGACCGCGCTGGGTGCCGTACCGCCGCGGCCGTTGCGGGAGGCCAGGGCGCCGGGGACGTTGAGGACCGTGCGGACCTCGGGAGTGAGGTGGGCGGAGATCTTCGCGAACTGCTCGTCCGTCAGCTCGTCCAGCTCCTTGCCCTCGGCCTCGGCGACCTTCACGCACTCCCCCGCGACCTCGTGCGCCACGCGGAACGGCACGCCCTGCTTGACCAGCCACTCGGCGATGTCGGTGGCGAGCGAGAAGCCGGCCGGGGCCAGCTCCTCCATGCGCTCGCGGTTGACGGTGAGCGTGGCGATCATGCCGGTGAAGGCGGGGAGCAGCACCTCCAGCTGGTCGCAGGAGTCGAAGACCGGCTCCTTGTCCTCCTGGAGGTCGCGGTTGTAGGCGAGGGGCAGTGCCTTCAGGGTCGCGAGGAGACCGGTGAGGTTGCCGATCAGGCGGCCCGACTTGCCGCGCGCCAGTTCCGCGATGTCCGGGTTCTTCTTCTGCGGCATGATCGACGAGCCCGTGGAGAACGCGTCGTGCAGGGTCACGAAGGAGAACTCCTTCGTGTTCCAGATGATGATCTCCTCGGCGATCCGGGAGAGGTTCACACCGATCATCGCGGTGATGAAGGCGAACTCGGCGACGAAGTCGCGGGAGGCCGTGCCGTCGATGGAGTTGCCGACGCTGCCGTGCTCGAAGCCGAGGTCCTTCGCGACCGCCTCCGGGTCCAGACCGAGGGACGAGCCCGCGAGGGCACCCGAGCCGTACGGCGACACGGCCGTCCGCTCGTCCCACTGGCGCAGCCGCTCCGCGTCCCGGGACAGGGACTGCACATGCGCGAGGACGTGGTGCGCGAAGAGCACCGGCTGGGCGTGCTGGAGGTGCGTGCGGCCGGGCATCGCCACGTCCGGGTGGGCCTCGGCCAGGCCGATCAGCGCGTCCTGGAGGTCGGCGATCAGGCCGCCGACGATCCGGGCGTGGTCCCGCAGATACATCCGGAAGAGGGTGGCGACCTGGTCGTTCCTCGACCGTCCGGCGCGCAGCTTGCCGCCGAGGTCCGGGCCGAGGCGCTCCAGCAGGCCGCGCTCCAGGGCGGTGTGGACGTCCTCGTCGGCGATGGTGCCGACGAAGGAGCCGTCGGCGACGTCCGCCTCGAGCCGGTCGAGCCCGGCGATCATGCGCGTCAGCTCGTCCTCGGTGAGCAGCCCCGCCTTGTGCAGCACGCGCGCGTGGGCACGCGAGCCGGCGATGTCGTAGGGCGCGAGCCGCCAGTCGAAGTGGACGGACGCGGACAGCTTCGCCAGGGCCTCGGCGGGACCGTCGGCGAAACGGCCGCCCCAGAGCCGTACGTCACCGCTGTTGCTGCTCACTTGGCTTGCTCCTCGGAGATGTCTTTGTGTCACAGATGTCTCTGTGCGACCGCCTCCTCACCCTTGCAGGCGAGGAGGCGGCTGTCAGGCTGATGCGCGTGGGGTGACCCGGAAGCCTTACGCCAGGTCCCGCTTGGCGGCGATCTTCGACGACAGGCTGTAGATGTCGATGAAGCCCTTGGCCGCGGCCTGGTCGAAGGTGTCGCCGGTGTCGTAGGTGGCGAGGTTGAAGTCGTACAGGGACGACTCCGAGCGCCGGCCGGTGACGACCGCGCGACCGCCGTGCAGGGTCATCCGGACATCGCCGGAGACGTGCTGGTTGGCCTCGTCGATGAAGCCGTCGAGGGCGCGCTTGAGCGGGGAGAACCACTGGCCGTCGTAGACCAGCTCGCCCCAGCGCTGCTCGACCTGCCGCTTGTAGCGGGCCAGCTCGCGCTCGACGGTGACGTTCTCCAGCTCCTGGTGGGCCGTGATCAGGGCGATCGCGCCCGGAGCCTCGTAGACCTCGCGGGACTTGATGCCGACGAGGCGGTCCTCGACCATGTCGATCCGGCCGATGCCCTGGGCGCCGGCCCGCTCGTTGAGCTGCTGGATGGCCTGCAGGACGGTGACGGGCTTGCCGTCGACGGCGACCGGGACGCCCTCCTTGAAGGTGATGACCACCTCGTCGGCCTCGCGCGGGGTGGCCGGGTTGGAGGTGTACTCGTAGATGTCCTCGATCGGGGCGTTCCAGATGTCCTCCAGGAAGCCCGTCTCGACGGCGCGCCCGAAGACGTTCTGGTCGATGGAGTACGGGGACTTCTTGGTGGTGGCGATCGGGAGCTGCTTCTCCTCGCAGAAGGCGATCGCCTTGTCCCGGGTCATCGCGTAGTCACGGACCGGGGCGATGCACTTCAGGTCGGGGGCGAGGGCGACGATGCCGGCCTCGAAGCGGACCTGGTCGTTGCCCTTGCCGGTGCAGCCGTGGGCGACCGTGGTGGCGCCGTGCTTCTTGGCGGCGGCGACGAGGTGCTTGACGATCGTCGGCCGGGAGAGGGCGGAGACCAGCGGGTAGCGGTCCATGTACAGGGCGTTGGCCTTGATCGCCGGGAGGCAGTACTCGTCGGCGAACTCGTCCTTGGCGTCGGCGACCTCGGCCTCCACCGCGCCGCACGCGAGGGCGCGCTTGCGGATGACGTCCAGGTCCTCGCCGCCCTGGCCGACGTCGACCGCAACGGCGATGACCTCGGCGCCCGTCTCCTCGGCGATCCAGCCGATGGCGACGGAGGTGTCCAGACCGCCTGAGTAGGCGAGTACGACGCGCTCGGTCACGGGTTTCTCCTCACAGTGCATTCGCTGACATGCATGAGTATGCAGAACTCTGCATGGTTCGTCAATCGCCGCCTCGAGTGACGTGGACGCCGAGGCTCCGGCGACAGGAGTTCCGCTCCGGCGCACGGCGGCGACCAGACAGCCGGGCGACGGCGCGAGGCGGCCCGAACGCGACGGGCGACCACGGCCCGGGTTCGGCAATTCCTTAGACAGGCGAATGAGTGGCGTCGATAATCGTTAGACATGGGAAAGACCTATGAGCGCATAGACGGCAGGCTCCGCACGTTCATCGAGGAGCAGCCCCTCTTCTTCACCGCGACGGCCCCGCTGTCCGCCGACGGCACGGTCAACCTCTCCCCCAAGGGGCTCAAGGGCTCGTTCGCCGTGCTGGACGAACTCACCGTGGCCTACCTCGACTTCGCCGGTTCCAACGCCGAGACCATCGCGCACCTCCGGGAGAACGGGCGGATCACCCTGATGTGGTGCGCCTTCCAGGGGCCGCCGAACATCGTGCGCGTGCACGGCCGGGGCGAGCCGGTCTTCCGGGACGACCCGCGCTTCGGGGACCTGCTCTCCCGCTTCCCGGACATCGACCCGCGCGCACACGGGCTGCGCGCGGTCATCGTCGTCCACGCCGAGACGGTGCGGGACACCTGCGGGTACGCCGTCCCCCACATGGCGTACGAGGAGGACCGCGACCTGCACGGAAAGCGCTTCGCGCGCGAGGACGACGCCTCGCTGAGCGCCTACTTCGCCAAGAAGGAGCACGTCGCGACGAGCCTGGACGGACTACCCGGGCTGCCGTTGCCGCTTCCCCCGTCTACCGTCTGAGCCATGCGCCCAGGTGTCGTCCTCGCCCTCGTGTCCGCCTCCTCCCTCGCCCTGCTCGGCTCCGCACCCGGACCCGAACCGGCCGCGTTGCCCGCACGGATGGCGGACACGGGCGGCGGCACCCAGCTGATCACCGCTCAGGCCCCGGCGACCGGCTCGACGTCGGGGACGCTCAGCTGGTGGGACCTGCGGGACGGGCACTGGGTGGAGACCGGGTCCGCGCCGGCCCGGTTCGGGTCCAACGGGCTCGTCGAGGGCGGCGCACGGACCCAGGGCACCAACACGACCCCGACCGGGCTGTACGACCTTCCCTTCGCCTTCGGCATCAAGGCGGCGCCGGCCGGGACACGGGTCACGTACCTCCCGGTACGGGACAGTTCCTGGTGGTGCCAGGACAACGACGCGAAGGCGTACAACCGGTGGGTGGATCCCCTGCCGGCCGACTGCCGTGCCACGCAGGCCGAGCACCTGGTCACCTATGCCACCCAGTACGCCTACGGCCTCGTCATCGGGTTCAACTACGACCGGCCGGTGCGGGGACGCGGCGCCGGCATCTTCCTGCATGTCAACGGGAAGGCGGCCACAGCCGGTTGCGTGTCGGTGCCGGAGGACGCGATGCGGCGGATTCTGCAGTGGGCGGAGCCGGGGAAGAAACCGCACATCGCCATCGGGACGGTGGACGGGGACACGGCTCTCACCCGGTACTGAGACACGGCGGTACGCAGGCGCCGTGGGTGGCCACGGGTCGTGTGCGGCTCACGGCAGTCCCGGGCCGGCCGCGTGGTCCGCCGCGCCCCTGGGGCCGGGCAGGCGCACCGTGAACGTCGTACAGCCCGGTCGGCTCTCCAGCCCCACGCCGCCCGCGTGCGCCTCCACCACCGCCGCCACGATCGACAGGCCCAGACCCGCCCCGCCGCCGGGGGCATCCGCCCGGCGGCGGTGTTCCGCCCGGGTGAAGCGTTCGAAGACGCCCGGTCGGATGTCCTCGGGGACGCCGGGACCGTCGTCGTGGACGGACAGGCACGCGCTGCCGTCCCGGTCCTCCAGAGTGACCGTCACCTCGGTGCCGGCGGGGGTGTGCACCCGCGCGTTGGCCAGCAGGTTGGCCAGCACCTGGTGGAGGCGGTGCGCGTCACCCGTCACCGTCACCGGGTCCTCGGGCAGGTCCAGCGTCCAGCGGTGCCCGGGGCCCGCGGCCCGGGCGTCGGTGACCGCGTCCAGGACCAGACGGGTGAGGTCGACGGGCCGGCGCTCCAGCGGGCGGCCCGCGTCGAGGCGGGCGAGGAGGAGCAGGTCGTCGACCATCTCGCCCATGCGGGCGGACTCGGCCGTGATGCGGCGCAGGGCGCGGGTCACCTCCGCTGGTACCGGGCCCGGGTGCAGAAGGGCCAGTTCGGCGTGGCCGCGGACCGAGGCGACGGGGGTGCGCAGTTCGTGACTGGCGTCGGCGGCGAAGCGGCGCAGCCGCTCCTCACTGGCGTGCCGTTGGGTGAACGCGTCCTCGACATGGCCGAGCATGCGGTTGAAGGCGGCGGCCATCTGTCCGACCTCGCTGTGCGGGTCGGTGTCCGGGGCGCGCGGCGGCAGCGCCACCTCGCCGCTGGCCAGCGGGAGTTCACCGACCCGGGTGGCGGTGGCGGCGACCCGGCTGAGCGGTCGCAGCGACCAGCGCACCCAGCAGGCCCCCGCCACGCCGGTCACCACGAGGGCCAGGCCGAAGACGGTCCCGGCCACCAGTTCCAGGCGGTGGACGGTGGCCTGCACCGGCTCCAGCGGAAGGCCCACGATCAGGACGTCCCCGTCCCGGCCGGAGGTCGCGACCACCCGGTAGTCGTCCAGGGCGGAGAGTTCGACGGTGTGGGCCCTGCCGTCGACCGGCACCGCGGCCAGCCGTCCGGTGTCCTGTGCGGTGAGGTCGACGTCGAGGTCGGCGGACGGATCGCCGCTGCGGATGAGGCCCTTGTGGGTGACGGTGCCGTGCAGCAGGCGGGCGCCGAAGGTGCCGGTGGCCATCCGGCGGGTGTCGCCGTGCTCGTCGCCCATCAGGGTCCCCCCGGTCGAGTCCTTCCGGGACCGGAGGAGGTCGTCCGGCATCCGGCCGTTGTGCTCCAGGCTCTCCGGGAACCGGGTGCCGACCTGGGCGAGCTGCTCGTCCAGGCGCTGGGTGAGGAAGCCGTTCAGTTCGACGACCGCGGCCAGTCCGACGGCCGCACAGCTCACCGCGAGCAGCACCACCAGTCCCACGGTGAGGCGGGCGCGCAGGGTGCGGGGTCTGGGCAGCCGGCGCGGTCGGTTCACCGGGCCACCGGCTTCAGTACGTAGCCGGCCCCGCGCACGGTGTGGATCATGGGGTCACGGCCCGCGTCGACCTTCTTGCGCAGGTAGGAGATGTACAGCTCCACCACATGGGCCCGGCCGCCGAAGTCGTAGGACCAGACGCGGTCGAGGATCTGGGCCTTGCTGAGCACGCGGCGCGGATTGCGCATGAGGAAGCGGAGGAGTTCGAACTCGGTCGGCGAGAGTTCGATCAGCTCGCCCGCCCGGGTCACCTCCCGGGCGTCCTCGTCCATGACCAGGTCGCCCACGATCAGCCGCGGCCCCTCCTCCGCCTGCCGGGCCATCCCGGCGCGGCGCAGCAGTCCCCGCAGTCGGGCCACGACCTCCTCCAGGCTGAAGGGCTTGGTGACGTAGTCGTCGCCGCCCGCGGTGATGCCCGCGATCCGGTCCTCGACCGCGTCCCGCGCCGTGAGGAAGAGCACGCACACGTCGGGCTTCACCTCGTGCAGCCGGCGCAGCACGGCGAAGCCGTCCGTGTCCGGGAGCATCACGTCCAGGACGACGGCGTCCGGCCGCAGCTCGCGCGCGCCGGTGACGGCGGAGGCGCCGTCACCGGCCGCCCGGACCTCCCAGCCCTCGTAGCGCAGGGCGCCGGTGAGCACCTCGGCGAGATCGGGGTCGTCGTCGACGACGAGGACGCGCAGCGGGGTGCCGTCGGGGCGGGTGAGGGCCGGGCGGCCCGAACGGGTGGTGTTCATCGCGTCTCCCAGCATCGCTCGTGCACGAGGCGCCCGGCCGCCCCGGGACCTGTGAGTTTCCTCTGAACGACCACCGGGGTTCCGAGACCGTCCGGGATGCATGAGATCTCTCCGAGAGTTTCCGAGGATCCGCCCGAGCGTTCTGAGAGCCGTCTGCGAAGAGCCCCCGAATCCGCCCCGGACAGGCCCGTCACGCCCGCCGCTCAGAGGTGGCTCAGAGCTTGGGCCCGCACAGTGGCCGGGCACGACGGACGAAGGGACGGCGACTGATGACCACCGTGGATGCGAGACGGGCGGCTCCGCCCCGGCCCGTGACGGCACGGCGCTCCCCCGCCGGCCCGGTCCTGGCCGTGCTGTGGGCGGGGGCGGCGGCCGTGGTCGCGCTCTGGTGGGCGGACACGGGTGCCGTGGTCGGTACGGCGGGGTGGCTGACGGGCGCCGGGCGGATCGCCGGGCTGCTGTGCGGGTACGCCTGCGCGGTGCTGGTCGGCCTGATGGCGCGGGTGCCGCTGCTGGAGACCCGGATCGGCTCGGACCGGGTGGCGCGCTGGCACGCGATGGCCGGCCGGTACACGGTCTGCCTGCTGGGCGCGCACATCGTGCTGGTCCTCGCCGGGTACGCCGCCCAGGACCGGGCCTCGCTGTGGCACGAGGCGGTCACCGTCGTCCTCGACTATCCGGAGATGCTCAAGGCCACCGCCGGCACGGTGATCCTCGTCGCGGTCGGCGTCACCTCGGCACGGGCCGTGCGCCGCCGGACCGCCTACGAGTTCTGGTACCACGTCCACCTGCTGACCTACGCGGCCGTCTTCCTCGCCTTCGGGCACCAGGTGGCGCTGGGCGAGGAGTTCGGCGGCAGGCCGGTCGCCTCCGCCGCCTGGTACGCGCTGTACCTGGGGGTGGCGGCCCTGGTGCTCTGGTACCGGGTGCTGGCTCCGGTCCGGCTCAACCGGCGGCACCGGCTGCGGGTGGAGTCGGTGCACCGGGAGGCACCGGGCGTGTACTCGGTCGTCGTACGCGGGCGGCATCTGCTCGAGCTGGGGGCGCGGCCGGGACAGTTCTTCCGCTGGCGGTTCCTCGGCGCGGGCCTCGGCCGGACGTCGACGCCGTACTCGCTGTCGGCACCGCCGCGCCCGGACCTGCTGCGGATCACCGTGAAGGCGCTCGGCGGCCACAGCGCGGCCGTCGCGCTGCTCAGGCCCGGCACCCGGGTCTGGGCGGAGGGCCCGTACGGCTCGCTCACCGCCGACCGGGCCACCGGCCCCCGCTCCCTGCTGATCGCGGCCGGGGTCGGCGTCACCCCGCTGCGGGCGCTGTTCGAGACGCTGCCCGGCGAGGTCACCCTGCTGTACCGGGCGCGCTCGGCCGAGGATCTGGCGCTGGGCGGCGAACTGGAGGCGATCGCCGGGTGGCGCGGCGGGCAGGTGCTGTACGCGCTGAACGGGCCGGGTGGCGAGCGTCCGGGCATCACCGCGGAGTCGCTGCGCGCGACCTTCCCGGGCCTGCCCGGCCACGACGTCTACCTCTGCGGCCCGCACGGCTTCGCCCAGGACGTGTACCGGGCGCTGCGGGCGGCCGGGGTCCCGGACCGCCGTATCCACCACGAGTCGTTCGAGCTGTGAGGCCTTGCGTGCACGCGTTGAACAAGAACCGTCCCTTCCGCCGCATCGTGCTGGCGAGCGCGGCCACCGTCTCCGGGATGGTGCTGCTGCTGTCGCTGAAGCCGCACACGAGTCCCGCCACGGTGGTGGCGGGCGCCCAGGCGCCTCGCGCGTCGAGCGGCTCGACGCCCGGTTCCGCCTCGGGGAGCAGGACGGTCACCGGGGACTCGGTCCAGACCCGCTGGGGGCCGGTCCGGGTGCGGGTCACGGTGCAGGACGGCAGGCTCACCGACGTGGCGGCCGTCGACTACCCGCAGGACAACCCCCGCGACCAGGAGATCAACAACTACGCGCTGCCCCAGCTCCGGCGCGAGGCGCTGGCGGCGCAGAGCGCGCGGATCGACACCGTGTCGGGAGCGACGTACACGAGCGACGGTTATCGCAGGTCACTCCAGTCCGCTCTGGACTCGGCAGGCCTCTGAACACTCGGCGGATGTGCGACGTATCTGTGGGCCAAGGGTCAAGTCCCCACGGAGGAACCGTGACCACCACGCTCGCAGGCGGACGTGCCGCCCGCCGCCAGACGATGCGCCGCATCCGCCCGCGCCGCTCCCCGGCCGTCCCGCTGCTGCTGGCGGTCTGGGCGGGCGCGGCGGCCGTGCTGTGGCTCTGGTGGCACACCACCCCGTCCATCGCCGACGACAACGGCAGGATCCTGAACGCGGGCCGGATCACCGGCCTGCTGGCCGGCTATCTGATGGCGCTGGTCGTGCTGCAGATGGCGCGCGTGCCGGCGCTGGAACGGCGGGTCGGCTCGGACCGGGTGGCCCGCTGGCACGCGATGAGCGGCCGGTACACGCTCTTCCTGATCGTCGCGCACGTCTTCCTCACCATGTGGGGGTACGCCCTCCAGGCGGGCAGGTCGCTCGGCGACATCGTCCAGCAGACCGTCGACTCCGTCGACCAGCTGCCCGACATGGGCAAGGCGGCCATCGGCACCGGTCTGTTCGTGCTCATCGGGCTGACGTCGGTCGGCGGGGTCCGCCGCCGACTGCCCTACGACACCTGGTACCACGTCCACCTGCTCACCTACGCGGCGGTGTTCCTGACGTTCTGGCACCAGATCACCACCGGCAACGACTTCGCGGTCGAGCCCACCGCCAAGACGTTCTGGTACGCGCTGTACGGCACGGTCACCGCGCTGGTGCTCTGGTACCGGATCCTCACCCCGATCCGGCTGAATCTCCGCCACCGGATGCGCGTGGAGGCGGTCGTCGAGGAGACTCCGGGCATCGTGTCGGTGCTCATCGGCGGGCGGAAGCTGCACCGGATGGGCGCCGAGGCGGGCCAGTTCTTCCGCTGGCGCTTCCTCGCCCCCGGGATGCGCTTCAGCTCGCACCCGTACTCGCTGTCGGCGGCGCCCCGGCCCGGCCTGCTGCGGATCACGGTGAAGTCGATCGGCGACCACAGTGCCCGGCTGCGCGAGCTGACGCCCGGCACGCGGGTGTGGGCCGAGGGCCCGTACGGCGCGCTGACCGCGCAGCGCCGCAGCCGGGGCAAGGTGCTGCTGGTCGCGGGCGGGGTCGGCATCACGCCGATGCGGGCGCTGTTCGAGACGCTGCCCGGGGCGGCCGGTGACATCACCCTGCTCTACCGGGCCAACACCACCCAGGACCTGGCGTTGTGGGACGAGCTGGCGGCGATCGCCGAGGAGCGGGGCGCCCGGCTGATGTACGCGGTCAACAGCCCGGAGGGCGAGCGGCCCGACATCTCCGTGGAGAACCTCCAGCGGAAGATCCCCGACATCGACCACCACGACGTCTTCATGTGCGGTCCGCCCGGGTTCGCGCAGTCGGTGTACGAGGCGCTGCGCGGCGCGGGGGTCCCCGCCCGTCGCATCCACCACGAGTCGTTCGAGATGTGAGCGTGCGCGGGAGCCACGGAGAGAGATCGGGAGCCAGGGAGCGATGAGGAAGAGCCACCCCATTCGGCGGGTCGTACTGGCCGGCGCCGCGACCGTGTCCGGCGTCGTGCTGATGCTGTCGCTGAAGCCGGCCTCGGACCCGGCCGCGCCCTCGGCCGCGGGCGCGGCCCAGCAGCAGCCGGCGGGCCAGGAGTCCCCGCAGGGCGGCGCACAGGACGCGACCGGCTCCGGCACGGTGACCGGTGACGCGGCCCGGACGGAGTACGGGGCCGTGCAGGTGCGGATCACGGTCAGCGACGGGAAGATCACCAAGGCGGAGGCGGTCCAGGCGCCCGAGGGGGGAACCAGCGACCAGAAGACCCAGCTCGCCGTCCCCAGGCTCAACCAGGAGGCCGTGGCCGCGCAGAGCGCGCAGATCGACGCGGTGTCCGGGGCGACGTACACCAGCACCGGGTACAAGAAGTCCCTGCAGTCGGCGCTGGACAAGATGAGGGCGGCGTCTGCCGGGAACCAGGGGTCCTCCGGTTCCTCGGGGTCTTCGGGGTCCGCCGGGGCTTCCGGCTCGGCGCAGGGCCGCACGGTCACCGGGAAGGTCGCACAGACCCAGTACGGCCCGGTCCAGGTGCGGATCACGGTCAGCGACGGGAAGATCACCAAGGCGGAGGCGGTCCAGGCGCCCAAGGGGGGAACCAGCGACCAGAAGACCCAGCTCGCCGTCCCCAGGCTCAACCAGGAGGCCGTGGCGGCCGGGACGGCGGACATCGACTCCGTCTCCGGTGCCACCTACACCAGCACCGGCTACCGGCAGTCGCTCCAGTCGGCGCTGGACCAGGCCGGTGGCTGAGGCGGTGGCCGATCCGGCCGAGGCTCCTGCCGCGGCGCGTCACGCGGAGGAGGTCATGGGGACCGTCTTCTCCTTCGACGTCCGCGGCGGGGAACCCGGTGCCGTACGGGCGGCGCTCGCCGAGGCCGTCGCCGGCCTGCACCGGGTGGACGCGCTGTTCAGCACGTACCGCGAGGACAGCGAGGTCTCGCGGCTGGCCCGGGGCGAACTGACCGTGGCGCGGTGCGCTCCCGAGGTGGCCGAGGTGCTGGAGCTGGCGGCCGAGGCGGAGCGGGTGAGCGACGGCTGGTTCAGCACCCGGTACCGCGGCTCCGTGGACCCCACCGGCATCGTCAAGGGCTGGGCGGCCGAGCGGGCGGCGCGGCTGCTGGCGGAGGTCGACGGGGTGCGCGGGGTCAGCGTGAACGGGGGCGGGGACGTCCAGATGCTCGGCGCGCCGGAACCGCAGCGGCCGTGGCGGGTCGGGGTGGCCGATCCGCTCCGGCCCGGCGGTCTCGCGGCGGTGATCTCGGCGGCCGGCGTGGCGGAGCTGTCCGTGGCGACGTCCGGCACGGCGGAGCGCGGGGCGCACATCGTGGACCCGCGTACGGGCAGGCCGGCGGTGACGGACCTGGTGGCGGTCACGGTGGTGGGCCCGCGGCTGACCTGGGTGGACTGCTGGGCCACGGCGGCCTTCGCGATGGGGTCACGGGCGGGTCTGGCGTGGCTGGAGGGCCTGCCGGACGTCGAGGGCCTGCTGATCACCGCGGGCGACGAGGTGCGGTGCACCGGGGGGCTGGCGGCACGCCTGGGCTGACCTGGGGGTGCGCGCCTCGTGTGCGGTATCGCCCGGTCTCGCTGCTTTTTTTGTCCGGAACGCCATCCGACTTCCGTCCTGGGACGTATCCCATGTGAGGCAAGTTTCAGGAGGAACGACATGGCCATCTTCAGCAGCCTGATGCCCGCCAGCCACCGGGACCGCGACAACGACACGTCGCGGAACTTCGGCTCGGGGCACGGGCACCGTCACGGCCACGGCTCCGGCCACGGCCACGGCCACGGCAACCGCCATGGCCACGGCTCCGGGCACGGCCACGGCAACGGCCACGGCCACGGCCACGGCGGCTACTGATCGCATCCGGAGGCGAAGCGGACCGGCGGCCGGAGGACCCGGTCCGCTCCGCCGATTCCCCTAGGAACGCATGCCATGGCGCATGTCCTGCGGCGTCTGCTCTCGGTGGGCGAGACCTCCGACGCCGTCGTCGCGGCCGCGCCCCCGGTGGCCCCGCGCGAGGTGTTCCGGCGGTTCTGGCCGTACACCCGCGGTGGCCGGCGCTGGCTCGTGCCCGTCGTCCTGTTCAGCCTGACGGGTCCCGTCGTCGACGCCGCGGAGCTGTGGCTCTTCAAGATCGTCGTGGACGAGGTCCTCGTCCCCCGGGATCTCGGGCCGTTCCTGTGGATCGCGCCCGCCTATCTGGGCCTCGTGCTCTGCTCCGGCATTCTCGGCTTCGCCGACGACGTGACGTCCACCTGGGTCGGCGAGCGCTTCCTGCTCGCTCTGCGCTCCGATGTGTTCCGGCACGTCCAGGGGCTGTCGCTCGGCTTCTTCGAGCGGCGGCGGCTCGGGGACGTGCTGTCCCGGGTCACGGGTGACGTCGACGCGGTGGAGACGTTTCTGCTCTCGGGCGTGGCGGACGCCCTGTACTACGTGATCCGCCTGGGAGTCTTCCTCGGCCTGCTGTTCTACCTGCGCTGGGATCTGACTCTGCTCGCCCTGGTCATCGTGCCCCTGTTCTGGGGGGCCGCCCGGCACTTCTCGCGGCTGATCAAGGACGCGTCGCGCGAGCGCAGGCGCCGCAGCGGCTCGCTCAGCGCGATCGCCGAGGAGTCGCTGGGCAATGTCGTCCTGGTGCAGGCGTACAACCGGCAGGGCTGGGAGGAGGGCCGGTTCGAGCGGGAGAACCTCGGCAGGTTCCGGGCGGCGATGGCCTCGGCCCGGATCCGCGCCGTGTACGGGCCCGTCGTCGAGATCATCGAGGTGGCCGGCGGCCTGGCGGTGATGGGCCTGGGCACCTGGAAGCTGGCCCAGGGACAGCTCACGCTCGGCGGGCTGCTGGTCTTCCTCGCGCTGATCGGCAAGCTGTACAGCCCGGTGCGCGGCCTGTCCCACCTCGGCACCACCTTCTACGCGGCCTCCGCCTCGGCGGAACGGATCATCGAGCTGCTGGACCAGCGTCCCCAGGTGGCCGAGGCCGCGGACGCCCGGCGGATCGGCCGCGCGCGGGGGGACCTGGAGTTCGACGGGGTGTGGTTCCGCTACCCGGGCGGCTCGTCCTGGGCGCTGTCGGACGTGACCTTCCACGTGGCGCCCGGGGAGACGCTGGCACTGGTCGGGGCCAGCGGGGCGGGCAAGTCGACAATCGCCAAGCTCCAGTTGCGCTTCTACGACCCCGACCGGGGCGCGGTCCGCCTCGACGGGACCGATCTGCGCCGGCTCGCCCTGTCCGACGTGCGGGAGAGCGTCGCGGTGGTGCTGCAGGAGACCCTCGTCTTCCACGGCACCGTGCGGGACAACATCGCCTACGGGCGGCCGGGGGCCACGGACGCGGACATCGTCGCGGCGGCACGCGCGGCGGACGCGCACGAGTTCATCGAGCGGCTCCCGGAGGGCTACGACACACTGGTCGGCCAGCGCGGCCGGACGCTCTCCGGCGGCCAGTGCCAGCGCCTGGCGATCGCGCGCGCGATGATCCGGGACGCGCCGGTGCTGCTGCTCGACGAGCCGACCGCGGGGCTCGACGTCCGCTCGGGCCGGCGGATCATGGACCCGCTGCGCCGGCTCATGGCCGGGCGCACGACCGTCGTCATCTCCCACAACCTGCTGACCGTACGCGACGCCACGCGTATCGTGGTGCTCGACCACGGCCGGGTCGTCGAGCACGGTGCCCATGACGACCTGCTCGGGCACGACGGCACGTACGCCCGGCTGCATCGGCTGAACGCGGGAGCGATGCTGTCATGAGCGTCACCGCCGTACGGAACACCCCGTCCTGGACCCCGGGCACCGAACCGGTCCCCGGCTACGAGATCCTCGCGGTTCTCACCCGCACCGGCTGGCTCGACGTCTACGACGCCTGGAGCGAGGAACGGGACTGCCGGTGTGTGATCAAGGTGGTGAGGTCCGACCGGCGGGGAGAGCCGCGGCTGGGCGAGCGGCTGCTGCGGGAGGGCCGCTGGCTGCGGGACTTCACCCACCCCCACCTGGTCCGCGGCTACGACGTCCTCGACGCGCCCGAGCCGCTGGTCGTCCTGGAGACGCTGACCGGTGAGACGCTGTCCCATCTGCTGCACCGGCTGCGGCACCGGCCGTCCGCGGCCGATGTGGCGCTCCTCGGGGTGCAGCTGTGTTCCGCCGTCCACTACCTGCACGGCCGAGGTCTGCTGCACCTGGACCTCAAGCCGTCGAACGTGGTGGTGGACCGCGGTCATGCGAAGGTGCTGGACCTGAGCGTCGCCCGGCCTCCGGGGCCCGCTCCGGCGGGAGTGGGCACCTGCTGCTATCTCGCCCCGGAGCAGGCCCGCGGCGGGACGCTGACGGCCGCCGCCGACGTGTGGGGCATCGGCATCACGTTGTTCGAAGCCGCTTGCGGTGACATGCCGTTCGACTGCGCCACGGCCGGCGCCACCGCCGAGCAGCCCTACATCGGGGACGAGCCGTGCTACGGCACCGGCGCCGGCGGCCCGGACGACTGGTATCCGCAGCTGGAGCGGAGCGCGCCGGCGATCGCGTCCCGGCGGCGGTTGCCGCCCCCGCTCGCCGCCGCCGTCGACGGCTGCCTGCGGGCCGATCCGTCGGCCCGGCCCACCGTCGCCGCGCTGGCCGCCGCCCTCGAGGCGACACTGCCCGGTTCGCGCCGCGCCGTATGAGGGCGCGGCGGTTCACGCCTCCGGGGTCACGACCTGCCCCTTCTGGAGGTCGGCGGTGGCGAGGACGCTGCCGTCCGGGGACGCCAGGCGGGCGCCGGAGTACCGGGTGAGGTCGACGGGGACCGCCACGCCCCAGTTGCCGTGCCCGTCGCGCACGGGGAAGTCACCGACGCTGACGGTCGTGCCGTCGGCGCGTTCGAGGAGGCAGGTGACCGTGCCGGTGTACGGGGTGCCGGGGCCGGTGAGGGCGACGGACACGAAGATCCAGCCGGGGCTGCCGGGGTGGGCGTAGACCTCGCCGACGGGCTCCCCGCCGCGTCCGGCCGGGGTCAGGTCGCCGACCAGCACGGGCTCGGACTCGACGGCGGCCGGCGGTGCGGCGGTGACCTCCTCCACGGCGGTCCCGATCGCCCAGCCGGCGAAACCGACGGTGGCCGCGAGCGCGGCGCCGACCGCCGCGATCCGCAGCCGGGCCCGGCGGGCGTGCCTGCGCAGGCCCTGCGGGGCACTGCCGGTGGCGCGTGCGCGCCGGCGCCCCTCGGGCGTCGGTGCCTGCCGGGCCAGCCTGCGGGCCACCCGGGTCTCGAAGCCGAGCGGCGGCTCGCTGTCCGGGAGCAGGCCGATCAGCCGGTCTCCGACCAGGGTCAGTTGCCGGACGTACTCCCGGCAGTCCGCGCACCGGTCCAGATGGGCGACCGCCTCGGCCCGCTCGCGGCCGGGCAGCACGCCCAGCGCCAGCTCGGCGCCGATCTCCCGCAGTTTCACGCAGTTCGCGTCACTGGACATGGTCTCCTCGTTTCGGAGACGCGAGTGTGGTGCGCAGTTTCGCCATGGCCGCCCTGATCCGAGTCTTGGCGGTGCCCAGCGGAATCCGCTCCATGTCCGCGACCTGCTGGGCCGTCATACCGTAGATGCCGGCCATCACCAGAGCCCGGGCCTGTTCCCGCGGCAGCCGTGCCAAGGCGGCCCGGAGCTGGGTGGAGGCCTCGTCGGCCAGCGCCCACTGCTCGGGTGTCTCGGTGACGACGCCGAGGAGCGCCTCGAGGTCCTCGGAGTTCATCGGCTCCGTCCGCCGCGCACGGACGGCGTCGATGGCGAGGTTGTGCGCGATGGTGGTCAGCCAGGTCATGACCGAGCCGCGGCGCGAGTCGTAGATCTGCGCATGCCGCCACGCGCGCTCGAACGTCTGCTGGGCGACGTCCTCGGCGAGCTGCTGGTCCCCGGTGACGGCCATCGCGACACCGAAGACCCGGTGCTGGAACCTCCGTACGAAAATCATGGCGAGTTCCGGATCTCCGGTGGCCAGCCCGGACAGCAGAGCCTCGTCCGGGAGGCGGCCGACGGGGAACCGGAAACCCGACACACCTCTGTATACGTTCGACGGCCGCCAGGGGATTGCCCACCCGCCTGCCCGCTCGCCGCGGAAGATCACACACCCATTCTCCGTCGGCGGGCCGGGCCCCGCACGCGGTCAGTGCCCGTTCTGCGCCAGCCGCAGCAGGTGGTCCGCCAGGGCCTGTCCGCCGGTCGGGTTCCGGCTGATCAGCAGCAGTGTGTCGTCACCGGCGATGGTGCCGACGATGTCGTGCAGCTCGGCCTGGTCGATGGCCGAGGCGAGGAACTGGGCGGCACCGGGCGGCGTACGCAGGACCACCAGGTTCGCCGAGGCCTCCGCGGAGATCAGCAGCTCCTGGGACAGGCGCCGCATCCGCTCCTCCTTCGCCGACCCGCCCAGCGGGGCGCGCGGGGTTCGGAAGCCGCCCTCGCTCGGGACCGCGTAGATCAGGTCGCCGTCGGTGTTGCGGATCTTCACCGCGTTCAGCTCGTCGAGGTCCCGGGAGAGCGTCGCCTGGGTGACGCTCAGCCCGTCGTCGGCGAGCAGCTTGGCCAGCTGGCTCTGCGACCGCACCGGCTGCCGGTTGAGGATGTCCACGATCCGGCGGTGCCGTGCGGTGCGGGTCTGCGGCACGGCCGGCCCGGCGCCCGCCGCCTGCTCATGGTCCTGCGCCTGGCTCATCGTCGTCTCATTCTCCGGATCGTCCGTCCCCGTTGGCCGCGTCGAGGATGCCGGGCAGCGCCTGGAGCAGCGCGCCCGTATCGTCGTCGTGGAGGTTCAGCGGCGGCATGAGCCGTACGACGTCGGCGGCGGGCGCGTTCACCAGGAACCCGGCCTCCTGGGCCGCCTGCTGCACCTGCGGCGCGCGGGGCCCGGTGAGCACGATACCCAGGAGCAGTCCCGCGCCCCGGACATGGTCGATCAGCGGGTGGTCCAGGGCCTCGATTCCGTCGCGCAGCGTGGCGCTCTGCCGCTTGACGTTGTCCAGCAGCCCTTCGCCGGCGATGGTGTCCAGTACGGCGAGTCCGGCGGCGCAGGCGACCGGGTTGCCGCCGAAGGTGGTGCCGTGGTGGCCGGGCTGGAGCAGTTCGGCGGCCCGGCCGAAGGCCACGGTGGCGCCGAGCGGCAGTCCGCCGCCGAGCTGCTTGGCGAGGGTGACGACGTCGGGCAGCACGCCCTCGTGGGCCTGGTACTCGAACCAGTTCCCGGTGCGGCCGATGCCGGTCTGCACCTCGTCGAGGACCAGCAGGGCGCCGGTGGCGGCGGTGATCGCGCGGGCCGCCTTGAGGTAGCCGGCCGGGGGTACGACGACCCCGTTCTCGCCCTGGACGGGCTCGATGATCACCAGGGCGGTCTCCTCGGTGACCGCTGCGGCCAGCGCCTGCGCGTCGCCGTAGGGCACGTGGGTGACGTCGCCCGGCAGCGGCTGGAACGGGCCCTGCTTGGCGGGCTGGCCGGTGAGCGCGAGGGCGCCCATGGTGCGCCCGTGGAAGCCGCCCTGGGTGGCGACCATGTGCGTCCGCCCGGTCAGCCGGCCGATCTTGAAGGCGGCCTCGTTGGCCTCGGCACCGGAGTTGCAGAAGAAGACCCGGCCCTCGCGGCCGAACAGCTGCAGGAGCCGTTCGGCGAGGGCCACGGTGGGCTCGGCCATGAAGAAGTTGGAGATGTGGCCGAGGGAACCGATCTGACGGCTGACGGCCTCGACGATCGCCGGGTGGGCGTGGCCGAGGGCGTTGGTGGCGATACCGCCGACGAAGTCGAGGTACTCCCGGCCGTCGGCGTCCCACACCTTGGTGCCGGCCCCGCGGACGAGGGGCAGGCGCGGGGTGCCGTAGTTGTTCATGAGCGCGCCCTGCCACCGCGTGGTCAGCTCCGCGTTGGTCGCGGTTCCCGTCATGACTGCTCCCCCTCGGCTTCGTCGGGCACGACCATGGTGCCGATGCCCTCGTCGGTGAAGATCTCCAGCAGGATCGAGTGCTGGACCCGGCCGTCGATGACGCGGGCGGTGTGCACGCCGTTGCGCACGGCGTGCAGGCAGCCCTGCATCTTCGGCACCATGCCGGAACTCAGGTCCGGCAGCAGCTTCTCCAGCTGGGACGCGGTGAGGCGGCTGATCACCTCGTCGGAGTGGGGCCAGTCCTCGTAGAGGCCCTCGACGTCGGTGAGGACCATGAGGGTTTCGGCGCCCAGTGCCGCAGCGAGTGCCGCAGCCGCCGTATCAGCATTGACGTTGTAGACATGTCCGTCGTCCTGACTGCGGGCGATCGAGGAGACGACCGGGATGCGGCCGTCGGCGAGCAGGGCCTCGATCGCGCCCGTGTCGATCGCGGTGATCTCGCCGACCCGCCCGATGTCGACCGGCTCGCCGTCGATCTCGGGCTGGTGCTTGGTGGCGGTGATGGTGTGGGCGTCCTCGCCGGTCAGGCCGACGGCGAGCGGGCCGTGCTGGTTGAGCAGGCCGACCAGTTCGCGCTGCACCTGCCCGGCGAGCACCATCCGGACGACGTCCATGGCGTCCTCGGTGGTGACGCGCAGGCCCGCCTTGAACTCGCTGACGATGCCGTGTTTGTCGAGGGCGGCGCTGATCTGCGGGCCGCCCCCGTGCACCACGACCGGCTTGAGACCGGCGTGCCGCAGGAAGACGACGTCCTGGGCGAAGGCGGCCTTCAGGTCCTCGTTCACCATGGCGTTGCCGCCGAACTTGATGACGACGATCTTTCCGTGGTGCCGGGTCAGCCAGGGCAGCGCCTCGACGAGGATCTGGGCCTTGGGCAGCGCGGTGTGCTTGCGAGTGCTCATGAGGAGTAGGCGCTGTTCTCGTGGACGTAGTCGGCGGTCAGGTCGTTGGTCCAGATCGTGGCGGTCTCGCTGCCGGCGGCGAGGTCGGCGACGATGTGCACCTCGCGGTAGCGCATGTCGACCAGCTCGCGGTCCTCGCCCACGGCGCCGTTCTTGCAGACCCAGACGCCGTTGATCGCGACGTTGAGCTGGTCCGGCTCGAAGACGGCCCGCGTGGTGCCGATCGCGGACAGGACACGGCCCCAGTTGGGGTCCTCGCCGTGGATCGCGCACTTGAGGAGGTTGTTGCGGGCGATGGAGCGGCCCACCTCGACGGCGTCCTCCTCGGTGGCGGCGTTGATCACCTCGACCTGGATGTCCTTGCTGGCGCCCTCGGCGTCACCGATGAGCTGCCGGCCGAGGTCGTCGCAGACCTGCCGTACGGCCTCGGCGAACGCGGCGTACTCCGGGGTGACGCCGGAGGCGCCGGAGGCGAGCAGCAGGACGGTGTCGTTGGTGGACATGCAGCCGTCGGAGTCGACCCGGTCGAAGGTGACCTCGGTGGCGGCGCGCAGGGCCCGGTCCAGCACGTCGTCGCCGAGGTCGGCGTCGGTGGTGAGGACGACCAGCATGGTGGCGAGGCCCGGCGCGAGCATGCCGGCGCCCTTGGCCATGCCGCCGACGGTCCAGCCGTCCCTGCTGACGACGGACGTCTTGTGGACGGTGTCGGTGGTCTTGATGGCGATGGCGGCCTTCTCGCCGCCGTGCTCGCTCAGGGCGGCGGCCGCGGTGTCCACTCCGGCGAGGAGCTTGTCCATGGGCAGCAGCACGCCGATGAGGCCGGTGGAGCAGACGGCCACCTCGATGGCGCCGCGGCCGAGGACCTCGGCGACCTTCTCGGCGGTGGCGTGGGTGTCCTGGAAGCCCTTGGGGCCCGTGCAGGCGTTGGCACCGCCGGAGTTCAGGACGACGGCCGAGACCTGGCCGCTGCTGAGGACCTGCTCGGACCAGAGCACCGGCGCGGCCTTCACACGGTTGGAGGTGAAGACGCCCGCGGCGGCACGGCGGGGCCCGTTGTTGACCACGAGGGCCAGGTCGGGGTTGCCGTTCTCCTTGATCCCGGCGGCGATGCCCGCCGCCGTGAATCCCTTGGCTGCCGTGACGCTCACGGTGCGACTCCGATCGTGGAAAGTCCCGTGGTCTCCGGGAGACCCAGGGCGAGGTTCATGCTCTGGACGGCACCACCGGCGGTGCCCTTGGTCAGGTTGTCGATGGCGCTGATCGCGATGATGCGGCCCGCGGCCGCGTCGTACGCGACCTGCACCTGAACGGCGTTGGAACCGTAGACGGACGCCGTCGCGGGCCACTGGCCCTCGGGGAGCAGACGGACGAAGGGCTCGTCGGCGTAGGCCTTCTCGTAGGCGGCGCGGACGGAGTCCCCCGTGACCCCTTCGGCGGCCTTGGCGCTGCACGTGGCGAGGATGCCGCGGGGCATCGGCGCGAGGGTCGGCGTGAAGGAGACCGAGATCCGCCGGCCGGCCACCCCGCTGAGGTTCTGGATCATCTCGGGGGTGTGCCGGTGGCCGCCGCCGACGCCGTACGGCGACATCGAGCCCATGACCTCGCTGCCGAGCAGGTGCGGCTTGGGCCCCTTGCCGGCACCGGAGGTACCGGACGCGGCGACGATCACCGCCTCGGGCTCGGCGAGGTGGGCCGCGTAGGCCGGGAACAGGGCGAGGGAGACGGCGGTCGGGTAGCAACCGGGCACCGCGATGCGCTTGGACCCCTCCAGCGCGGCGCGGGCACCCGGAAGTTCGGGAAGGCCGTAGGGCCAGGTGCCGGCGTGCGGGGAGCCGTAGAACGTCTCCCAGTCGGCCGGGTCCTTCAGCCGGAAGTCGGCGCCCATGTCGACCACGAGGACGTCCGGGCCGAGCTGCTCGGCGACGGCGGCGGACTGCCCGTGCGGCAGCGCCAGGAAGACCACGTCGTGCCCGGCGAGGGCGTCGGCGGTGGTCTCGGCGAGCACGCGGTCGGCCAGCGGCAGCAGATGCGGCTGGAGCGCGCCGAGCCGCTGCCCGGCGTTGGTGTTGCCGGTCAGGGCACCGATCTCGACCTCGGGGTGCGCGAGGAGCAGCCGCAGGACCTCTCCGCCCGCGTACCCGCTCGCTCCGGCCACCGCCACACGTACTGCCATGTCCACCCTCCTCTAGATGGCATGACTATACGTATCGCTGCACGTTTATGCAATCGGTTATGCAGGCCGGACCTCAGGGGCCCGGCTCGTCAGCCCTGCCGGCGACCGGCCCCGGCGTCACCGACACGCCGGGTCACGCGGCCTCGGCGCCGGGCAGCATCACCCATCGGGACACGACGAAGGTCACCGGGATCGCCGCCGCGGAGGCCAGGAGAGGGGCGAAGCGGCTCCCGGCGTGCAGGAGGTCGACGATCACGTACACCCCGGCGGTCGTGATCAGGAAATTGGTGACGTTCGTCAGCGGGAACAGCAGGAATTTCCGCAGGGTGGGCCGCGTCCGGTAGGTGAAGCGCGCGTTCAGGAAAAAGGAGCCGATCATGCTGAGCAGAAATGCCAGGACGTGCGCCGCGAGATAAGGAAGCCGGGTGAGGAACAACAGGTAAAGACAGTAGTAGGTGGCAGTGTTCACGACGCCGACCACGGCGAAGGTGAGGATCTGCCTGGGCATCTGTCTCGACATCAGGGAATGAGGTCTTTCGTCCGCTCTACGTTGGTCGCCTTCACCAGGAAGTGCGGGCGGCCCTTCACCTCGTAGTAGATGCGGCCGGTGTACTCCCCGATGACTCCCAGCATGACCATCTGGACACCCGCGAGGGCGGTGACGGCGGTGATGATGGTCACATAGCCGGGGGTCTCGACCCCCTGGACGAGCGCGGCGCCCACGATCCAGGCCGTGTACAGCCCGGCGCACAGCAGCAGGCCCATGCCGAGCCACAGGGCGGCGCGCAGCGGGCGGTTGTTGAAGGAAAGCAGCCCGTCGAGGCCGTAGTTGAGCAGGCTGCGGAAGGACCAGGAGCTGCGCCCGGCCTCGCGCAACGCGTTCTCGTACTCGAACGTGGTGCTCGGGAAGCCCACCCAGGCGAACAGGCCCTTGGAGAAGCGGTTGTACTCGGTGAGGCCCAGGATCGCGTCCACCACCCGGCGCGACAGCAGACGGAAGTCGCCCACGCCGTCGATGAGTTCGACGTCGACGAGGCGGTTGATCAGCCGGTAGTACAGGCGGGCGGTGAGGGTCCGGGTGAGGCGGTCGCCGGTGCGGGAGCGCTTGGCGATGACCTGGTCGTGGCCCTGTTCCCGCAGTTCCACCATGCGCTTGATCAGCGCCGGCGGGTGCTGCAGGTCGGCGTCCATCACGATGACCGCGTCGCCCGAGGCGTGCCGGAGGCCGGCGAGCAGGGCCGCCTCCTTGCCGAAGTTGCGGCTGAAGGAGACGTAGCGCACCCGCGCGTCGAGGTCGGCGAGACGGGTCAGGACGGCGAGGGTGCGGTCGCGACTGCCGTCGTCCACGTACACGAACTCCATGTCGTGGCCGAGGGGCAGCAGTTCCTCGGCGACCTTCTGAACCTCTGCGTGGAAGCGTTCTAGGACGTCTTCCTCGTTGTAGCAGGGCGCGACGATCGATATCAGCATGGCGGATCCCTCAGGGCGCGGTCAGGGAGCGGTGGTCACGCGCTCGCGCGGTGATGTGGTCGTGGGCGGCGCCGGCACACGCCGGCGCCGGACGGCGAAGAGGGTCGTGAGCAGCACCAGGACCCCGAGCGAGGCGGCCCCGACGGTCGTGCCCAGCCGCAGGCCGGGTGGATGGAAGGTGCAGGTCAGGGTGGTCGAGCTGGCGTCGAGGGGGACGGCGACGAGGCCGTGGTACGCGCCCGCCGGCCGGGCGGGCCCGTCGCCCGTGGCGCACCGCCAGCCGGCGATGCGGGGCGCGGCGAGGACCGCGATGCCCTTGCTCCCCGCCGGCAGCCGGGCCCGTACGGTGCCGCCGGAGACGGTCACCCGGGTGGCGCCGGTGGCCTTCAGCCGTGCGGCCGCGCCGTGCAGCCGGCCGGTGTCCAGGCAGCCGACGGCACCGGCCGGGATGCGGCCGGGGCGCTCCGGGGTCAGTTCGATGCGCAGCCGCCCGGAGGCCGGGGCCGGGCCCAGCGGTTCCATGGCGGCGCGGTTGCGCGGCTCCTCGAACCGGAACCGGGCGGCTGCGGTGGTGGTGCCGGTCAGGCGCGCGGTGCCGGAGTAGCGGGGCGCCCACAGGTTCACCTGGGTCCCGGCCGGGCAGCGGGCCGTGATCACCGGTTTCGCCCTGGCGGCGCCGGTGCCGACCCGGCCCGCCGGGACCGGCTGCCCGCTGTCGTCGTGCACGGCGATGCGGGGCACGGTGTAGACGCGGCTGCCGAGCAGCAGTTCCTGGTTGCGGTACGGCGAGGGCCCGAAGGGCTCGGTGGCGGGCCTGGCCCGGACCGTCACCAGGGGCGGGACGTCCTGCCGGGTCACGGTCACCGGGCCGCCGTTTCGCGGCAGGTACGTCTGGTGCGGGTCCGGCGGGGAGTGCACCCGGGCGCCGACGGAGAGGACGACGTCGGTGACGGCGTTGTCGAGGCTCTGCACGCTGCGGCCGCGCGAGGTCCAGCCGCCGCCGAGGGCGGTGAGGGTGCGGCTGAGGACGTCCGAGGTGAGGCTGCTGTAGTACTGGGCGCCCTGGCCGCCCACCAGCATCGGGTCGTTGGCCACGGTCTGCTCGCGGCCGGGGTCGGTGCGGTAGCGGGGCCAGCCGTCCGCCTCGGCGACCGCCGCCGCCTGCCGCTCCTGCCGCTGCCCCCAGGGCGCGTAGTCGTCCAGGTGCCCCCTCCGCAGGGCGGTGGCGACGGCGGAGGTGGCGGCGGTCTCCCCGAGCTGGGCGCCGAGAAGGAGGACGACGGCCAGGCCTGCGAGGCCGGCGCGCTGCCCGGTGCGGCCGAGGAGGAGCAGTCCGCCCAGCGCCCCGGCGAGGGCGAGCGCCAGCACCGTCCAGGTGTACGGCCGCACCAGCTCGCTGCGGCTCGCGACGGCGGTGATCAGGGCGAGCAGCGCGGTCGCGGCGCCGAGGGCGCGCAGGTCGGGCGGGCCGTACGCGAGAGCGTGCCAGGCGGCGATGACGAGCAGCCCGCACAGCACGAAGGCCTGCCGGTAGGCGCTGCCCTGCGGGGTGGCGAAGGCGTGCCAGACGAGGTGGGTGGGCGCCCACTGCAACGACAGGGCCACCGCGAACACCAGTGCGCTCCAGCCCGCGCGCACCCGGAGCGGGACCGCCCGGTGGAAGGGCAGGGCGAGGGCGAGCAGCAGGGCGGTGATACCGACGTAGAGCGCCGGGGAGCCGAAGCCGTACGTCGCGGGCAGCAGCCGGGCCGCCAGGTCCTCGCTCGGCACCGGCGCGAACTGCCGTACGCGGCCCGGGTAGGCGTGCTTGGTGCCGAAGTAGATCACCGTCACGAGCGGCGCGGCGAGGCCCACGCCGAGGGTGACGGTGAGGGCGGCCCGGCCGGCCGTGGCGAGCGCCTGCCGGCGCGGCGGCCGGGCCAGCACCAGGCGCAGCAGCAGCACCAGACCGGCACCCAGCGTGGCCATGTAGGCGGTGTAGAAGTTGGCGGTCCAGGCGAGAGCGACGATCAGGGTGCCGAGCACGCGCCGGCGTCCGGCGAGCGCCCACTCCCCGACCAGGCACAGCAGCGGCAGGGCGATGAGGCCGTCGAGCCACATCGGGTTGTAGGAGGCGTCGGCGACGCTCCAGCCGCACAGGGCGTAGGAGGTACCCAGCAGGCCCGCCGCCCACCAGCGGCCGGGACGCAGGGAGAGCAGCAGCCAGGCCATGGCCGCCGCGGCCGACGCGGTCTTCAGGACGGTGACGCCGTAGACCGCGAGGTCGATCTCGTCCCTGGGGAAGACGGCGACGAGCAGGGCGAACGGGCTGCCGAGGTAGGTGCCGAGGTCGGGCAGGAAGCTGGATCCGTAGCCGGACTGCCAGTTGACGAGGAGGCCGCCGTCGGCCCGGCCGTGCAGCAGGTCCCACAGGTGGGCGTGGAAGGGCACGTACTGGTTGCCCAGGTCGTTGACGCTCCGGGTGCGGGGGCCGAAGGGATAACTGCGCGCGAGGGCGTCGGCGGCGCAGAACGCCGTGACCGTGAGGGCGGCCGCGAGCAGGGCGGCGGCACGCGCGGGTGTACGGGGCCCACCGGGCGAGGTCGAGCGTTCCATTGATCGGCAGGCCCCCAGCGAATTCACTCCATGGATTTCGCCGACTTAGACGGGGCGACTTTCCGGATGGTTGTGTGATCGCCGAAAAGTGAGACGCACTCTTCCGAATCCGGTAAACGCATTATGAATTTCACGGCTTTCCGGGAAATAGAAGTTTTCCGGAGGGTGATGTCAGGGTGAATTGGTCTTGCGGGCCGCGTAGGCGCGGGCCGCGCGCACCCGGTTGCCGCACTGGGTCGTGCACCAGCGGCGGGCGCCGTGGGAGCGCAGGAACCAGCGGGCGCAGCCCTGGGCGGCGCACTCGGCGAGCTGGCCGGCGTCGGCACCGGTGAGCAGGTCGGTGGCGTCCTCGGCGAGCAGGGAGAGGGCGGCGGCGGCCGGGTTGCCGGTGTCGGGCACGTCGGCCCGGCGGGGGCCCTCGGCGGTCCAGGCGAGCCGGGGTGTGGCGGGTGCGGCGGCGAGGGCGGCGTTGAGCGTGTCGAGGGCGTCGGCGGGCGGGGGTCCTTCGCCGGCCCAGGCCGCGAACAGGGCGCGCAGTGCCTCGCGGAGGGCACGGAGCCGGCTGGACTGCCTGCCGTTCAGGGCGACCCGGTCGGGCAGCAGCTCGTGCCGGACGAGCCAGAGATGCGCGGCCTCGGTGTCGTCCAGCAGGTCGACCTGGCCGTGACTGACGACGAACCGCGTGTTGACCAGCGCCAGCGAGACGTACCGGTCCTCGCCGGGGACGGGCGGCTGATGCAGGTAGACGGGGGCCTCGTGATCCACGGGCCTCATGGTAATCCTTGCGGTTCTCCGTGAGGAAGGCTTAGCGTGCCTCACGGAGAATCGAGTACGAAACCGTGAGAGGTGACCGTCGTGGCCTTCGATGTGGACGCACTGCGCAAGGACTTCCCGATCCTGGAGCGCACGATGGAGAGCGGCGCCCCGCTCGTCTACCTGGACTCCGGGGCGACCACCCAGAAGCCCCTTCAGGTCCTCGACGCGGAGCGGGACTTCTCCCTCACGCGCAACGCGGCCGTGCACCGCGGGGCCCACCAGCTCGCGGGCGAGGCGACGGAGGCGTACGAGCAGGCCCGGCACACGCTCGCCCGGTTCATCGGCGCCGCCGAGGACGAGGTGGTCTTCACCAAGAACACCACCGAGGGCATCAACCTGGTCGCCTACGCCCTGGGCAATGCCGGCCGGCTCGGCCCCGGAGACCGGATCGTGGTGACCGAGATGGAGCACCACGCCAATCTGGTGCCCTGGCAGCAGCTCGCCGCGCGGACGGGGGCGACGCTGGACTGGTTCGGCCTCACCGACGAGGGCCGCC
The DNA here is from genome assembly GCF_055569615.1 of Streptomyces sp. NPDC031379. Taxonomy (NCBI): domain Bacteria; kingdom Bacillati; phylum Actinomycetota; class Actinomycetes; order Kitasatosporales; family Streptomycetaceae; genus Streptomyces; species Streptomyces sp. NPDC031379. The sequence continues at coordinate 77,923 of NZ_JBVIIT010000007.1, forward strand.
TGGATCTGACGCGGACGGACGAACTCCTGGACGAGCGCACCAAGGTGCTCGCCCTCACCCACCAGTCCAACGTCCTCGGCACGATCAACCCGGTGCGCGCCCTCGCCGACCGCGCCCACGCCTTCGGTGCCCTGGTCGTCGTGGACGGCGCCCAGTCCGTCCCGCACCGCCCGGTCGACGTGCATGCCCTGGGCGCGGACTTCCTCGCCTTCTCGGGGCACAAGATGCTCGGCCCGAGCGGCGTCGGCGTGCTGTGGGGCCGCGCGGACCTGCTCGCCGGACTGCCGCCGTTCCTGACCGGCGGCTCGATGATCGAGGTCGTGGAGATGGACCGCACCACCTTCCTGCCGCCGCCGCAGCGCTTCGAGGCGGGCGTGCCGATGACCGCGCAGGCGGTGGGGCTCGCGGCGGCGGTGGAGTACCTGGAGCGGCTGGGCATGGCCGAGGTGGCGGCGTACGAGGACACGCTCACCGCCCGCGCGCTGGAGCTGCTGGCCGAGGTGCCCGCAGTCCGCGTCGTCGGCCCGCGCGACCTCGTCGACCGGGGCTCGGCCGTCTCCTTCACGGTCGACGGCATCCATCCGCACGACGTGGGCCAGGTGCTGGACGAGCGGGGCGTGGCCGTGCGCGTCGGCCACCACTGCGCCCGCCCGATCGCCAGGCGCTACGGCATCCCGGCGACGACCCGGGCGAGCTTCTACGTCTACAACACCCTGGACGAGGTCGAGGCGCTGGTGGACGGGGTCCGTGCGGCCCAGAAGTACTTCGGCAGGTGACCGGCGGGGCTCGTGCGGCCACTCGACAGGTGCGCTTGACCTCGAGCGCACTCCAACTCCTAGCGTTTCGGTCATCAGCGGAAAAGGACCACGACGAGCGGCTGCCCCACGAGCGGCAGCGGGAACGGACGGACCGGCATGAGCGAGAGCACCACCCGTGACGAGCGTTTCGCCCACGGCCTGGAGGTCCTGCGGAAGGTCGACGGCGAGGCCGGGCAGCGGGTCGTCGACTCGCTCGCCGACATCAGCCCGGAGCTGGGGCACCAGGTCGTCGCCTGGGCCTTCGGGGAGATCTACGACCGGCCCGGACTCGCCCCGCGCGACCGCCAGCTGGTCACCCTGGGCATGCTCACCGCGCTCGGCGGCTGCGAGGCCCAGCTGGACGTCCACGTGAACGCGGCCCTGAACGTGGGCCTCACGCCGGAGCAGATCACCGAGGCGCTGCTGCACTCCGCCGTCTACTGCGGCATGCCGAAGGCGCTCAACGCCACCTTCACCGCGAAGAAGGTCTTCGCCGAGCGCGGGCTGCTGCCGCTCGGACAGCAGCCCGCGCAGGAGACCCCGGCTACTTCTGCCTGATCCTCAGGAAGGTGACGGAGTTCGCCGGGAAGGTGTACGTGAACTTCCTGGCGACCGCGGTGAGGGTGGACGTCTCGGGGGCGACCGCCGTGGACGTCTCGGTGTTCACCGCGTCGGGCGCGGCGGCCAGGGTGGTCACCAGGGCCTTGGACGCGACCTCGGCACCGCCCAGGTCGATCGCCGTACGGGCGTCCGAGGACTGGGCGTTGACGACCTTGACGATCAGGTCACCGGTCTTCGCGTCCCGGGTGACGACCTGACGGAACGGCTCGGCCGGCTTGTCGTCGGTGAAGCCGCCCCACTCCTCGCCGTCGAGGTACAGGGTGATCTGGCGGCCGCGCACCTTGACGTCGACGTCATAGGCACGGCCGGTCTCGACGGACCCCGCCTTGGAGAACAGCGTGGACTTGCCGCCGTCCACGGCCTGCTCGACCGCGCTCTGCGTGTTGTTCCAGCCGCCCAGGTTCCACCAGTAGTAGTTCCCGGTGTCCTTGACGCCGAAGGCGACGAGGAAGCCCTCCTTGCCGGACTTCTTGGTGGCCCTCACATGCAGGTCGTAGTCGTGCCAGGACGGGTCGCCGGCCTGCACCATGGTGTTCTCGGCGGCCGTGTCCGTCTGCACGTACCGGCCGTCCTGGATGCTCCAGGCGCCGCCTCCCGTGTGCGTCCACTTCGAGGCGTCGCCGGAGAAGTCGTCCTCGAGCAGCGTCGTGCCGTCGGCGGCGGTGACCCGCACGTCGTCGTACGCCGCGCTGGTCGCCCAGGTCGACAGGCCGACGGCGCCGGTGACCGGGCCGCTGACGTCCGGCGTGGTGGTGGCCTTCGACGGGACCACCCGGTCGCCGACATTGGTCATGAACAGCTTCTGCACCTCGTAGTTGGCCGAGCCCCAGGAGGCGTGGTTGTCGAACCAGACCAGGTCCGGCCGCCACTGCACGGAGTCCTCGTCGGCGAACAGCGGGGCGTACGAGGCGAGCTTGACGACGTCCGCGTTGCGCTCCAGGCCCGTCATGTAAGCGGCCTCGGCGAGGCCGTTCTTCCAGGCGTTGCCCTGGGAGGCGTACTCGCCGAGGAAGACCTTGGGCCCGCCCCGGTCGTAGGAGTCGTAGCGGTCGTTGTTCTGCAGGAACCACTGCGGGCTGTTGTAGTAGTGCTCGTCGACCATGTCGACCTTCGCGTCACGGTTGAGCTTCCAGGCGGTGTCGAAGGTCGTACCGGAGTCGTCCGGGCCCGCGTTGGAGATCACCTGCATGGACGGGTACTTCGCCTGGACGGCCGCGCGGAACCGCGTGAACCGGGCGAAGAACGCGTCGGGCAGGTTCTCCTCGTTGCCGACCTCGAGATGGGTGAGGTGGAAGGGCCTCGGGTGCCCCATCTGGGCGCGCACCTTGCCCCAGGGGGAGGTGGCCGGGCCGTTGGCGAACTCGATGAGGTCGAGGGTGTCCTGGATGTGGCGCTCGAGCAGGGCGTCGTCGTCCACGGCCTTGTTCTGGCCGCAGCCGGTCACCAGGGCCGGCACGACGGGCAGCGGCATGGCGCCGATGTCCTCGGCGAAGCGGAAGTACTCGTAGTAGCCGAGGCCGTAGCTCTGATTGTAGCCCCAGAAGTTGGCGTTGGTCGCCCGCTGCTCGACCGGACCGATCGTGTCCTTCCACTGGTAGGAGCGCTTGCGCTGCCAGCCGGACGCCTCGCTGTAGTCCTGCATCGAGCCGGTGTTGACCAGGCAGCCGCCGGGGAAGCGGACGAAGCCCGGGTGCAGGGCGGCGACCTTCTCCGCGAGGTCCTTGCGCAGGCCGTTGGGCTCGTGCCGGTAGGTGTCGCGGGGGAACAGCGACACCATGTCGAGGGCCGAGGCGGCGCTGGAGGCGACGGCGAGACGGCCGGTGGCGCTGGTACGGGTCGCCGTGAAGCCGGCCCTGTACTGGGCCCAGCCGCTCTTCTTCACGGCGATCCGCCGGGCGGTCGCCAGGGCGCCGCCGGCGTCCTGGAGGGTCACGGTGAGTGTGGTGCCGGCCTCCGCGCGGGCCCACACGGAGAAGTCGTACTTCTTGCCGTCCTGCACCGCGATGCCGGTGTCGTAGCCCGAGTTGGTGACCGTCGAGCCCGCGCCCAGGGAGAGGTAGTCGCGGTTGCGGTCGTTCAGCCGGCCGGAGTCGTTCACGACCTGCGCGGTGCCGGAGACCGTCCAGGCGGTCAGCGGGGTGTAGGACCTGTTGTCGTCGGTGGAGTACTCGAAGGACCGGTTCTGCACGAGTTCGGCGTACAGGCCGCCGTCGGCGGCCCGGTTGATGTCCTCGAAGAAGACGCCGTACATCGTCCTGTCGATCTTCGGCCCCGCGGCCGAGGGGTCGACGGTGATCGCGTAGTCGGTGACGCCGACGGCGTGAGCGGGGGCCGGGACGAGGGAGGCGGCCAGCAGGAAAGCGCTTGCCGTGAGGCCGAGTCTCAGCCTGGTGCGGGTGGTGCGTGACATGGATACTCCGCGGCTCTCGAGTTCGTTCGAAATATCAAACAGTGGTCAGCACTTCGAACGGCAAGATAGGGAAGGGGTATGAGCACGTCAATGGGGCGGACACCGCCGGCCTTAAGCTCGACCTCATGGATGCGCCGCCGCCCCACCCCCGCCCCCGCGCATGTCTGCCCGTGGCCGACGTGCTGGCCCATCTGGCCGGGCGGTGGAGGGTGCGCCGGACCGTGCGGGACCTGGCGAGCGGGGACGAGGGGCACTTCGCGGGGGTCACCCTCTTCAGCGCGCTCGAGGACGGCGGGCTGCTCCACGAGGAGTCCGGCACCTTCACCTGGCAGGGTGTGGCGCGGCCCGCGACCCGGACACTGCGGTTCCTGCCGGGGCGGGCACCGGGGACGGCGGACGTCCGGTTCGCCGACGGACGCCCCTTCCACGAGCTGGACCTGACCTCGGGGCGGTACGTCGCCGACCACCCCTGCGCGGCCGACCTCTACCGGGGCGAGTTCACCGTCCGGGACGCCGATCACTGGCGCACGGTGTGGCGGGTCGGCGGCCCGGCGAAGGACCTGCTCCTCACCACCGACTACGAGCGGGAGCCGCCGGACAGGGCCTGACGGCGTCGCGGGAGAGCCGGCGAAGCGCCGCCGGGCGCGCGAGGGCGGAGATACCGCCCAGGCATGGGAGGGCCGGCCGGAGACACCGCCCATGCACGAGAGACCCCGCCGCAGACACCACCCAGGCACGCGAGAACCTGCCGGATACCGCCCAGGCACGCGAGACCCCGCCGGAGACACCGCCTGGGCACGCGAGGGCCGGCCGGAGATACCGTCTAGGCGCGCGAAGGTTGGGCGGAGATACCGTCGAGGCGGAGGTTCCAGCGGCCCGGCCGGCCGGTCACGGTGGTCGTGGACAGCGGGCGGACGTCGATGTTCCAGTAGCTCGCGGGCGGCGCCTTCAGCGCGTAGACCAGGGCCGCACGGATCACGGACGGCTCGGCGACCGCCACGATCCGGCCGGCGTCACCCACCGGCCGGGTGTCGAGCCAGCCGCCGACCCGGGAGACGAAGGCCAGCAGGGACTCGCCGCCGTGCGGCATGGCGCGCGGATCGGCGAGCCACGCGTCCACCGCCTCCGGCTCGCGGGCCATCGCCTCGCCGAGCGTCAGCCCACGCCACCGTCCCATGTCGCAGTCCCGCAGGGCGAGTTGCACCAGCGGGGCATACCCCAGGGCGTCGCCGGTGGCCCGGCTGCGCGGGGTCGGCGAGCAGTAGCGCAGCTCGGCCGCGGCCAGCGGCAGCAGCTCCCCGGCGGCGCGCTGCACTTCGTCCCAGCCGGCCAAGTCCAGCGGCCGGTCGTCCTCGAAGCGCTCCGCGAGCAGCGGGGAACTGCGCGCGGCGGCGACGAACGTCACCCTCAGTGGCATGCGGTGATGGTGAGCCGATGCGGTACGCAGGTCAAGAGCCGCCGCCCAGGAGTCACCCCGGGTACACGGATGCTCACTCGAAGACGTGCGCCATCCACTGCTCGGGACGCTCCAGCGGCCGGAAGCCCAGCTTCTCGTAGACCCCGTGCGCGTCCTCCGTGGCGAGCAGGATGCGGCGCAGGCCGTACCTCGCCAGGTGGTCGCGGACGTGGCCGACGAAGGCCGTGCCGATGCCGGCGCCGCGCACCGCGGGGTCGACGTACACATCGGCGAGCCAGGCGAACAACGCCCGGTCGGTGACCACGCGCGCGTATGCCACCTGCTCCCCCGAGGCCGTGGCGTACACCCCGAAGTTGAGCGAGGACGTCATCGCGCGCTCGTGCGTCTCGCGCGGCCGGTCCTTCGCCCAGTAGGTGTCGGTCGACAACCAGCCATGGACGCGGTCGAGGTCGACACGGCCGGGGTCGGCGGAGAACTCGTAGCCTTCGGGGAGGGCGGGTGCATCGCTCATCGCGTGATGATCGCAGGCGGGCGCCGCGGAGGCGATCGGATATCCCGGCCCGCCGCCCCGGCTACCGCACCTCGTCGCAGGCCGCCCGCAGCCGCCGTACCCCCTCCGCGATCTCCCCCGTACCGGCGACCGCCGCGAAGCTCAACCGGAGGTGGGCGGCCGGGGGTTCGGCGCTGAAGTAGGGGCGGCCCGGAGCGAGGGCGACGCCCGCGCGGAGGGCGGCGGCGGCCAGCGCGGCTTCCTCGGCACCGTCGGGGAGGCGCAGCCAGAGGTGGTAGCCGCCGGACGGGACGTGCGGCAGGGCCAGTTCGGGCAGGTGCCGGGCGAGCGCGCTCGTCATGGCGTCGCGGCGGGCCTTCAACTCGGTGGCGAGCGCCCGCAGATGGCGGGGCCAGGCCGGTGAGCCGACGAGTTCCAGGGCGGCCTCCTGCAGCGGCCGGGGGACGAAGAAGCTGTCCACGACCTGGATGGCGCGCAGGCGTTCCAGCACGGGGCCGTGCGCGGCCAGGGCGCTCACCCGGAAGCTGGGCGAGGTCGCCTTGGTGAGCGAGCCGACGTGGACGACCACGCCGTCCGGGTCGTCGGCGGCCAGCGGGCGGGGCAGCGGGCCCGCGTCGGCGTGCACCAGGCGCCGGACGAAGTCGTCCTCGATGACGAACGCGCCGGCCTCGCGGGCGATGCGCAGCACCTCGGCGCGCCGCCCGGGGGCCAGTACGGCACCGGTCGGGTTCTGGAACAGCGGCTGGCAGACGAACACCCGGGCGCCGCTGACCCGGAAGGCGTCGGCGAGCAGATCGGGGCGGACCCCGTCGGGGTCGACGGGCACCGGGACCGGGCGCAGGCCGGCCGCGCGGGCGAGAGCCAGCATGCCCGGGTAGGTCGGCGACTCGACGAGGACCGGTGCGCCGGGCTGGGCGAGCGCGCGCAGGGCGGTGGCCAGCGCGGCCTGGCCGCCCGCCGCGACCAGCACCTCGGCCGCGGTGACGGCTCCGCCGATCCCGCGCGCGAACCACTCCCGCAGCTCCGGCAGCCCTTCCAGCGGAGGTCTCCCCCAGGCGCCCGGCCGCCGTCCGGCCCGGGCGAGGGCCGCAGCCATGGCCCGCTCCGGCTGCAGCGAGGGATGCAGATAGCCGCCGTTGAACTCCAGCACTCCGGGCGGCGGTGCGGCCAGCGAGACCGTGACACCGGAGGCGTCCACGGTGCGCGGTACGAGGTCGGCGGTGCCGTCGGCGCTCAGTGCGACCTCCTGCCAGGAGGTGTCCCCCGCCGGGGTCTGCGTCGCACGCGGCCGGGCCCGGAAGGCGCCGGCGCCGGGACGGGTGACCACCAGCCCCTCGGCGGACAGCTGGGCAAGGGCCCGGGAGACGGTCACCGGGCTCACCCGGAACCGCTCCACCAGCGCCCTGCTCGACGGCAGCTTTCCACCTGGCGAGTAGCGGTCGAGTTCCCGACGGAGCTGTTCTGCCAGCTCACTGACACTGCTACGCTCGTACATGAGAACACAGAGTAGCGCTACTACCGCGAGCCCGATAGCGGTCACCGCCCCCCGGGATCACCGGAGACTCGGCACCGGCCTCGCCGCCCTCGGCGTCGCCTCCTTCTCCCTGACCTTTCCGGCGACCGCCTGGGGCCTGGAGGGCTTCGGCCCCTGGTCCCTGGTGGCCGTGCGCAGCGTCCTGGCGGCCGTGGTCGCGGGCGGCTGTCTGCTGGGCCTGCGGGTACGGCTGCCCGAGCGGCGCCATCTGCCCGGGCTGGCCGTCGTGGCCCTCGGCGTGGTGCTGGGCTTCCCGCTGCTGACCACGCTCGCGCTGCAGACCTCCACCACCGCGCACGCCGCCGTGGTGGTGGGGCTGCTGCCGCTGACCACCGCCGTGTTCTCGGCCCTGCGCACCGGCAGCCGGCCCTCCCGCCGGTTCTGGCTGGCGGCCGTGGCGGGTGCCGTGGCCGTGCTCGCCTTCACCATCGGCCAGAGCGGCGGCGCGCTCACGGCCGCCGACGGCTGTCTGTTCGCGGCGCTGCTGGTGTGCGCCGCCGGGTACACCGAGGGCGGCCGGCTGGCCCGGGTCATGCCGGGCTGGCAGGTCATCGGCTGGGCGCTGGTGCTGTGCCTGCCGCTCAGCGTGCCGGCCGCCGTGGCGGCGCTGGCGTACGAGCCCGTGCATCTCACCGGGCACGGCATCGCCGGTCTGCTGTGGGTGGCGCTGGGCTCGCAGTTCCTCGGTCTGGTCGTCTGGTACCGGGGCATGGCGGCCATCGGCGTCCCCCGCGCCAGCCAGTTGCAGTTGGCCCAGCCGCTGCTCACACTGGTGTGGTCGGCGCTGCTGCTGGGCGAGCACTTCACGGCGGCCGCTCCGCTGACCGCTGTCGCCGTGCTCGTGTGCATCGCCGTCACCCAGCGGTCGTGATCATGAGGAGGGCCTGCAGATGCGCGCAGCCAAGGGCGACCGTCTAGTCCAGCACGGCAGGGTGGTCGGCCAACACGACCAGGTCTCGGAAGTCGTCGAAGTGATGGGGCAGGAGGGCAATCCGCCCTACCGGGTCCGCTTCGAGGACGGGCACGAGGCGATCATGTCCCCCGGCCCCGACTGTCAGGTCAAGCACCGGGACGAGCAACAGCAGTAGATCAACGCGGTGGTTTCGCCGGTCGCGCGTAGTGATCGGCGACCACGCGCGCCATCGCCCCGACGGGGTCCGCCGCCACGTCCTTGGCGGCGAAGAACACATGCCCGCGCACCTGCGGGTACCGGGCGGCCAGGGTGAGGTGGCGGGACAGCTCGACCGGGTCCTGCCAGGCCGAGGGCTGCTCGGCGGCGCCCGCCTTGTACAGGGCCTCGCCGAGGTACAGGTGTGTCCGGGTGCCCCGGGCGACCTCCGCCCACCAGGCGACCAGGGTCGCGTAGTCGGCGGCGGCGAAGCCGATGTGCCAGTAGAGCTGCGGCACGATGTAGTCGATCCAGTGGTTCCGGACCCACTTGCGGGTGTCCGCGTGCAGGTCGTCGTACGTCTGGACGCCCGCCCGCGTGTCGGAGCCGCGGGAGTCGGCGGTGGCGTTGCGCCACACCCCGAAGGGGCTGATCCCGAACCGGGTGCCGGGCCGGACGCGCTTGATTCCGGCGGCCATCTCCCGCACCAGCCGGTCGATGTTGTCCCGCCGCCAGGCGGCCCGGCTGGTGAACGCGCCGCCGTACCGGTCGTAGGCGTCATCGTCGTCGAAGGTGTGCCCGGCGAGGGGGTAGGGGTAGAAGTAGTCGTCGAAGTGGACGGCGTCGACCGGGTACCGGGCCACCGCGTCCAGCATCGCCTGCTGGACGAAGGCACGGACCTCGGGCAGGCCGGGGTTGTAGTAGAGCCGCCCCCCGTAGGGAACCACCCAGTCGGGGTGCCTGCGGGCGGGGTGGGAGGCGGTCAGCCGGGCGGGATCGGCGTGGGTGGCGATCCGGTACGGGTTGAACCAGGCGTGCAACTGCAGACCCCGGGCGTGGGCCTCCCGCACCGCGGTGCCGAGCGGATCCCAGCCGGGGTGCTTGCCCTGGGTACCGGTGAGGTACTGGGACCAGGGCTCGTACGGCGACGGCCACAGGGCGTCCGCGGTGGGCCTGACCTGGAGGATCACCGTGTTGAGCCGGTCACGGACCGCCCTGTCGAGGTGGGCGGTCAGCTGCTTGTGCTGTTCGCTCGCGGTGAGACCGGGCCGCGAGGGCCAGTCCCGGTTGAGGACGGTCGCGAGCCACACGCCCCGCATCTCGGCGGACGCACGCGGCGCCCGCCCGGTGGCCGTCATGGTCCCCGCCGCCGCGTCGTGGGCCGGCGTGGCCAGTGTCGCAAGCGCCGCCAGCGCGAAGGTCCGGCGTGACATCCGCCGCATCCGCACACCCCCATACGCTCCGGATCCGCTCCATCACGGATCGCTTCGCGCCCAAGGATGCCGCGACCCCGGCGATCGATCATCGATACTTGGCGGTAACGTGCACGATCGGAGCAGGCGCCGAACCCGGAGGTCTGCCAGCGAGCCGGAAATCCAGCGAAGGGAACGATGTGACCGACATCGAGCGCGTCGGAGTCGTGGGCTGCGGCCAGATGGGTGCGGGCATCGCCGAGGTGTGCGCCCGCGCGGGACTGGACGTGAAGGTCGCCGAGACCACCGGCGAGGCCCTGGAGATCGGCCGGACCCGGCTGCTCAGCTCCTTGGCCAAGGCCGCGGAGCGCGGCAAGATCACGGAGGAGGAGCGGGACGCCACGCAGGCGCGCCTGAGCTTCACCACCGACCTCGGCGAGTTCGCCGACCGCGACCTCGTCATCGAGGCCGTCGTGGAGAACGAGCAGGTCAAGACGGAGATCTTCCAGGTGCTGGACCAGGTGGTGACGCGCGCGGACGCGATCCTGGCCTCCAACACCTCCTCGATCCCGCTGGTGAAGCTGGCCGTCGCCACCTCCCGCCCCGACCATGTCGTCGGCATCCACTTCTTCAACCCGGCGCCGGTGCAGAATCTCGTCGAGCTGATCCCGGCGCTCACCACCTCCGAGGGCACCCTCAGCCGCGCCCAGGCGTTCGCCGAGAAGGCGCTGGGCAAGCACGCCATCCGCGCCCAGGACCGCTCCGGGTTCGTCGTGAACGCGCTGCTCGTGCCCTACCTGCTGTCCGCGATCCGGATGTTCGAGTCGGGCATCGCGAGCCGCGAGGACATCGACAACGGCATGGAGATGGGCTGCGCCCACCCGATGGGCCCGCTCAAGCTGTCCGACCTGATCGGCCTGGACACCATCGTCTCCATCGCCAACTCGATGTACGCCGAGTACAAGGAGCCGCTGTACGCCGCTCCCCCGCTGCTCCAGCGCATGGTCGAGGCCGGCCGGCTCGGCCGGAAGACCGGCTCGGGCTTCTACACCTACGGCTGATTACGAAGAGCGACGCTGCGCGGGCCCGGCACCCAGGTGGGTGCCGGGCCCGTCTGTTTCACACACCGTGTGCGCCCCGGGCACGCATATGCCCGTCGCACACGCTCCCCACGCGCCCACCAGGCGAGTTGACTCATCATGCGCATGCAAGGGATGCGGAACCATCCATGCCGACTACCGAAGGGAGCGGACCCGTGACCGCCGATCCGGAGCATCCCGTGGTCCACGGAGAACTCGCAGAGTTACGGCGCCGCCTCGACGTGGCCTACGCCCGCGTCGAGGGAGGGCTGAACCTGCTCAGTCACCGCACCGAGGAGACCGCGAAGGAACTGGACGAGCTGAACACGCGCATGATCTCGTTCGAACACGCCCGCTGGCCGCTGCCCTCGCTCGCCGCGCTGACGGCGCTGGGCGCGCTCGTCGTGACGATCTGGCAGGCGCTGGCGGCCCACTAGCCCTCCGCGAGCCTGAGGTGGTGCAGCAGGAGTAACGCGGCCGCCATGTTGGCGGCCGGGACCTCCCCACGGGCGATCAGGTCGGGGACGAGTTTGAGGGGGACCCATTCCCGGCGGTCCGACTCGAAGTCGTCCACGGGGTGTCCGATGTACTCGCCCCGGTCGGACCAGTAGACGTGGTGCCGGGCGTCGGTGAGGCCGTTGGACGGCTCCACGCTCATGAGGTGGTGCAGGGGTCCCGGCCGCCAGCCGGTCTCCTCCTCCAGTTCCCTGGCGGCCGCGCTCGCGATGTCCTCGCCGTCCTCCACGACGCCCGCCGCCAGTTCCCATCCCCAGCTGTCGGTGATGAAGCGGTGGCGCCACAACAGGAGGACCTCGTTGGCCCCGTTGACGACCGTGGCCACGGCCACCGGCCGCAGCCGGATCAGGAAGTGGTCGAGATGCCGACCGTCCGGCAGCTCGACATCCGCGAGGTTGACGCTGAACCAGCGATTTGCATACACAGTTTGTTCGTTCTGTTTCGTCCACTGCACGGTTCTGCCACCTTCCGCCGAGTAAGTGGCAATATCGCAGCAGGGACTGTGTACCCACAGTGGGCCTACAGCGGTACGCGCAGTGCCCCGTCGATGAGTTCGGCGGCCTCGGCGGTGCCGGCCGAGCCGCAGCGCACCAGACAGTCGCGTACCGCGCGCAGTCTGTCGCGCAGCCGCTGGGACTCCATCCCGCGGGCCTGCTCGGCCATCTGCACGGCCGTGGCCACCGCCTTGTCGGCATTGCCCTGGCGCAGTTCGATGGTGCTGAGCATGGCGAGCCGGTGCACCCGCCCGCGGTCGTGCGCCGGGTTGTCCACGGCGGCGGCCGCGTGCTCCCGGGCGGCGGCCAGCTCGCCGAGACTGAGCAGCGCCTCGGCCACCTGGACGTTGACCAGACCGGGCTGGACATAGCCCGTCTCGTCGGGCTCGTAGCCGCGCCGGATGCGGTCGGCGGCCGTCTCCGCGCGCCGGATGCAGGACAGGGCGCTGCCCGAGTCGCCGAGGTGGGCGTACGCCTTGGCCTGCATCGCGTACAGGTCGGAGGCGAGCGCCGGGGTGATGTGCTTGCCGGCGGCGCGCAGCGCGGCCTCGGCGAAGGCGACGGCCTGCCGGTAATCCCGCATGAACAGCGACTGGTTCACCAGCAGGGCTATCACGTACGCCCCAAGTCCCCGGTCCCCGCTGGCCTTTGCCAGCCTGAGCGCCTGGTGGAAGTAGCGCTGGGCGAGGCCGTGGGCGTCGGAGTCGTACGCGCAGATACCCGCGATCGCCACCAACCCGCCCGTCGCCCGGTGCAGTTGGCGCCCGGTGGCGTCGGTGTAGCTGCCGCGCAGCAACGGCGCGGCCTCGGCGTTGAGGAAGCCGACGATCCGCGTCCGGGTCGCGATGCCCCCGGCCTTGCGGTACATCTGCTCGTAGTGCGTACGGGCGGCGCGCAGCATCTCGATGTCGGCGGCGGTGACCCGGTGCCGGCCGCCGCGGGAGACATCGACGTCCTCGGGCGGGTTCTCCCACTCCCACACCGGCATGACGGCGGGGGTGCCCGTGACGGCCTGAGCCCCGAGCACATGCGGCCGCTGCTGTTCGTCGGACCGCCACAGTGCGGTGGCCCGCTCCACGAACCCGCTGAGGGAACCGGCGTGCGGGGCACCCGGCTCACCGGGCACCCCGAGGCCGATGTCGTCCAGCGTCACCGGCCGGTGCAGGCGCTCCGCCAGCACCTCACAGATCAGGTCGGGCACCTGGCCGCGGGGCCGCTGGCCCTTCAGCCACCGCGCCACGGCGGTGTGTTCGTACCGGAGCGCGAGGCCCCGTCTCCGGCCCGCCTGGTTCACATGGGCGGCGAGACCGGCGTGCGAGATCCCCGCCTCGTCCAGGATGGCGTCGAGCAGAGTGTTGGGCTGCATGGAATGCCCCCCGAGTGGCCTGGTGCGGTCAGCGTAGTGCGTCCGCATTCACACGGGGTGTGAACGGAACGCGCGCATCCGCAGTGTGCGCGCGCTGTCGCGGAGCGTGTCGATTCGGTTGACTGAGGTGCCTCGCAAGAGGCCGGCCGGGCCGTCGGCTCCCCCTCGAAACAGCGGCGGCCCGGCCGGCGGCTCGGTGCGACGACCGGGGCCCCCTAGCGGTGCGTGGTCGGCCGTGGGTCCGTGGGGGCCCGTCGCGCCCGCGCGGCGGAGCCGCATGTGTCGCTGTCCCGCGTCCCCCGGCAGGACGGTCCGGGCCGTTCTCGATCGTTCCGCAGGACCAGGACCGCCACGTCGTCGGTGGGTCTGCCGGCCGTGTGGTGCAGGAGGGCCGTGAAGACCGTACGCAGAACCGTCTGGGCCGACACCGGGTGTTCGCGTACGGCTCCGCGCAGCGCTGTCGGCAGCGAGAAGAACCGGCCGCGGGCATCCCTCGCGTCCTCCGCACCGTCCGTGAAGAGGACCAGGGTCTCGCCGGGGAACAGGTGGCCGCAGGTGTGCGGCTCCAGCACGGCCGGGAGCGGGAAGGGGCCCAGGGGCGGGAGGGGATCCGCGCGGGTGAGCGGCTCCACCCGGGGGTCGCTGAGCAGGTAGGGCCACGGGTGGCCGCAGTTGAGGGCGCGCAGTGCACCGTCCCGGGCGATCTCCAGGACCAGCACGGTGACGAACTCCTCGCCGACCGGGTTCTCGGGATCCTGGGTGCCGTGCGACGGGTGTTCGGCACGGGCCCGCTCGCGCAGATGCCGGGCCAGGGTCCGCTCCAGTCTGCGCAGGACGCCCGCTAGTTCCGGCTCGTCGTGCGCCGCTTCACGGAAACTGCCGAGCACGGCGGCGACGGTACCGAGCGCGCCGAGGCCGTGGCCGCGTACGTCGCCCATCACCACCCGGACCCCGTGCTCGGTGGCGATCGCCTCGTACAGGTCGCCGCCGATGCTCGCGCCGCGATCGGCGGACAGCTGGGCCGCGGCGACGTTCAGGCCGTCGAGGCGAGGCGGCAGGGGGCGCAGCACGACGCTCTGGGCGACGCCGGCGACCCGGCGGGCCTGCCGGAGTTCACGCAGCAGGGCCCGCCGGACGTGGAATATCAGGCCGGTGCCGACCGCGAAGAAGACTGCGCTGGTGACGATGCGCGCGCCGAGCCCGTCCTGCTGGGCGAGCGGGCAGCCCAACTTGTAGGCGACGGCCACGGCCCCCCAGGCCGTGGGCAGGAGGACTCCCCGCGCCGTGGGCGCCCGTGCCTTGATGCGGATCATGCCTCTGGTCCCCCATGTGGACCCGGAAGAGCAGACGGACCGGCCCCGAAAGACCGGTCCGATTCTGCGACGGCATGACCCGGAAGGGCCGGATCGCCCGGGATTCCCACTCGAACGAGTGAGAACACCCCGGTCAACCCGCATTTATGCAGCTGACGGCCCGGGGAGGCGCCCCGAAAGGGGCGCGGGGAACTGCGCGGCCGGCCACGGAGAACCCGCGGCCGGCCGTCGGTGGAACCCCTGGGTCGGTCAGCCCCGCAGGACGGCGCCCGTGCGCTCGCCCGCGAGGGCGACAGCCGCGTCCCGGGCTGCGGACGCCTCGTCCACGGTCAGCGTGCGATCACCCGCACGGAACCGCAGCGCGTAGGCCAGCGACTTGCGGCCCTCGCCCAGCTGCTCGGCGTTCTCGTACACGTCGAACAGCCGGATGGACTCGAGCAGCTCGCCCGCACCCGCCCGCAGCGCCGCCTCGACCTCGGCCGCCGGGACCGGCTTGTCGACCACGAGGGCGACGTCCTGCGTGGCCACGGGGAACGTGGAGATGCGCGGCGCCTGCGGGGCGCCGTCGCCCACCGCCTCCAGGGCGTCCAGGTCCAGCTCCATCGCGCAGGTGCGCTCGGGCAGACCCAGGGCCTTGAGGACGCGCGGGTGCAGTTCTCCCGCATGGCCCACGACCTTCTCCGTGCCGTCGGCGACGACCACGAACTCGGCGCAGCGGCCGGGGTGCCACGGACCGTACCGGCCCTTGCGGACGATCAGGTCGGCACCGGCCTCCCTCGCGACGGCGCGCCCCGCCTCGACGGCGTCGGCCCAGTCGGCCGGGCGGCCCTTGCCCCACCAGCCGGCCTGCTCGTGGGCGCCCGCGAGGACGACGGCCACGTGCCGCGGCTGCTCGGGCAGGGCGGCGTTCAGCTCGGCGATCTCCTCGTCGGTGGGACGCCGGTCGACGGGCAGGTGCACGGCGGCACGCCGCTCCTCGCGCGGCAGGAAGACCAGGCCGGTCTCGAACAGCGCCAGGTCGTGCGAGCCGCGGCCGTCGTTGCGCCGCAGGGCGCCCAGCAGGCCCGGCAGCAGCGTCGTACGGAGCGCGGGCTCCTCGTCGTTGAGCGGGTTGACCAGCTTCACGACGCGGCGGGCCGGGTCGTCGGAGTCGAGGCCGAGCTGGTCGAAGACCTGCTCCCCGACGAACGGGTAGTTCGGCGCCTCGACGTAGCCGGCGCCGGCCAGTGCGCGGCCGACGCGGCGGTGCAGCCGCTGGCGGTGGGTCAGGCCACGGCCCGAGGGGAGCTTGGGCAGCGTGGAGGGCAGGTTCTCGTAGCCCTCCAGGCGGATGACCTCCTCCGCCAGGTCGTTCGCCTCGGCGAGGTCGGGCCGCCAGGACGGGACGGTGACGATCAGCTCGTCCTGCCCGTAGACGTCGCAGCCGATCTCCTGCAGACGGCGCACGACGGTCTCGCGGCCGTAGTCGACGCCCGCCACCTGGTCCGGGTGGTTCGCCGGGACGGTGATCGTCTGGGGGCCGGAGGGCGCGACGATCTCGGTGACGCCGGCCTCGGCCGTGCCGCCCGCGAGCAGCACCAGCAGGTCCACGGTGCGCTGTGCGGCGGCGGCCGCGGCCTGCGGGTCGACGCCCCGCTCGAACCGGCGGGACGCCTCGGAGGACAGCTTGTGGCGGCGGGCCGTACGGGCGATGGAGATCGCGTCGAAGTGGGCGGCCTCGATGACCACGTCGGAGGTGGCGTTCTCGAGGTCGTCGTGGTCGGCGATCTCCGTGTTGGCGCCGCCCATCACACCGGCGAGGCCGATCGGACCACGCTCGTCGGTGATGACCAGGTCCTCGGCGTGCAGCTTGCGCTCGACGCCGTCGAGGGTGACGAGCTTCTCGCCCTCCTCGGCCCGGCGCACGCCGATGGTGCCCTGGACCAGCCTCCGGTCGTAGGCGTGCAGGGGCTGGCCCAGCTCCATCATCACGTAGTTCGTGACGTCGACGGCGAGCGAGATCGGGCGCATGCCGACCTTCTGCAGCCGGCGCTGCAGCCAGATCGGGGAGCGTGCCTCGGGGCTCAGGCCGGTGACGGTGCGGGCCGTGAAGCGGTCGCAGCCGGCGGGGTCGGCGACCTGGACGGCGTAGCCGTAGGCGTTCGGGGCCGGCACGTCGAGCAGGGCCGGGTCGCGCAGCGGCAGGCCGTAGGCGATGGCGGTCTCGCGGGCCACGCCGCGGATGGACAGGCAGTCGCCGCGGTTGGCGGTGACGGCGATGTCCAGGACCTCGTCGACCAGCTCCAGCAGCTCGATGGCGTCCCGGCCGACCTCGGTCTCCGGCGGCAGCACGATGATGCCGTGGGTGCCGTCGTCGCCCATGCCCAGCTCGTCGGTGGAGCAGATCATGCCGTGGGACGTCTTGCCGTAGGTCTTGCGGGCGGCGATGGAGAATCCGCCGGGCAGCGTGGCACCCGGGAGGACCACGACGACCTTGTCGCCGACGGCGAAGTTGCGGGCGCCGCAGACGATCTCCTGGGGCTCGCCGGTGCCGTTGGCCTGGCCGACGTCGACGGTGCAGAAGCGGATCGGCTTCTTGAAGCCCTCCAGCTCCTCGATGGTCAGCACCTGGCCGACGACCAGCGGGCCCTTGAGGTCGGCACCGAGCTGCTCGACCGTCTCGACCTCGAGACCGGCCGCAATGAGCTTGGCCTGGACGTCGCGCCCGGTCTCCGTCGCCGGCAGGTCGACGTACTCCCGCAGCCAAGAAAGCGGGACCCGCATCAGATCTCCATCCCGAACGGCCGGGTGAACCGGACGTCACCCTCGACCATGTCTCGCATGTCTTCGACGTTGTGGCGGAACATCAGCATCCGCTCGATGCCGAACCCGAAGGCGAAGCCGCTGTACTTCTCCGGGTCGACGCCGCAGGCGGCCAGCACCTTCGGGTTGACCATGCCGCAGCCGCCCAGCTCGATCCAGCCCTCGCTGGAGCAGGTGCGGCAGGGCCGGTCGGGGTTGCCGACGGACTCGCCGCGGCAGACGTAGCACACCATGTCCATCTCGGCGGACGGCTCGGTGAACGGGAAGAAGTTCGGCCGCAGCCGGGTCTTCATGCCCTCGCCGAACAGCGACTGGACCATGTGATCCAGGGTGCCCTTGAGGTCGGCCATGGTCAGGCCCTCGTCCACGGCCAGCAGCTCGACCTGGTGGAAGACCGGGGTGTGCGTGGCGTCCAGCTCGTCGGTGCGGTACACGCGGCCGGGGCAGATCACGTAGACCGGCAGCTCGCGGCCGAGCAGGGAGCGGATCTGCACCGGTGAGGTGTGGGTGCGCAGCACCACGCCGGACTCGGTGCCGCCGTCAGGGCCCTGGACGAAGAAGGTGTCTGCCTCGCCGCGGGCCGGGTGGTCCGGGCCGATGTTGAGGGCGTCGAAGTTGAACCACTCCGCCTCGACCTGGGGGCCCTCGGCGACCTCGTAGCCCATGGCCACGAAGACGTCCTCGATGCGCTCCGAGAGCGTGGTCAGCGGGTGGCGGGCGCCGGCCGGGACGCGGTCGTACGGCAGCGTGACGTCGACGTCCTCCTCGACCAGTACGCGGGCGTCCCGCTCGGCCTCCAGCTCGCTCTGGCGGGCGGCCAGCGCCTTGTTCACGGCGCCGCGGGCCATGCCGACGCGCTTGCCGGCCTCGGCCTTGGCGTGCGGGGGCAGGGCGCCGATCTCGCGGTTGGCGAGGGCCAGCGGGGAGGCGGGGCCGGTGTGGGCGACCTTGGCCTCGTGGAGCGCGTCGAGGGAGTCCGCGGCGGCGAAGGCGGCGAGCGCCTCGTCCCGCATGCGCTCGATCTCTTCCGGTTTCAACGCCTCGACCTCGACAGGGTCGTACGACTTATTGGGTGCCGACATCTCTTCCCGTGCTTCCGATTGGCTGGCGGATGGTCCCCGTCACCGACTCGCGAGGGCCGCGTGAAGGACACAAAGGTGCCAAAGGCCGAGTCTAACGGGGTGGAGGTAGACGAATGGCCCGTGGGCCGCTAGGCGAGATACGCCGGTGCGGCCACGGGCAGGGTAAATCGGAACTCGGCGCCGCCGACGGCGGCCCGTCCGACCGTGATGGTGCCGCCGTGAGCTTCGACGATGCCCTTGACGATATACAGCCCCAGGCCCGTGCCGCCGCGCTTGCTGCCCCGCCAGAAGCGGGTGAAGACGCGGTTCATGGACTCCTCCGGGATGCCGGGCCCCTCGTCGCTCACCGTGACCGACGTGCCGGTTTCCTCGCCTTCACGCGGGGACGCCGAGGGCGTGACGTCAATGGTGACGGTTCCCTCTCCGTGGCGCACGGCATTTTCCAGCAGGTTGCTGAGCACCTGGTCGACCTTGTCGGGATCGGCCCACAGGGCGGGCAGCGGCTGTTCCATGCGGAGCAGGAAGCGGTCGGCCCGCTGGCCGGCGGCGACGTAGGCCTGGATGTGCCGGGAGACGGCGGCGCCGATGTCGACGGGCTGCCGGCGCACCTCCAGCCGCCCGCTGTCGATCCTCGAGATGTCCAGCAGCTCGGCGATGAGGCGGGTGACACGGTCGGCGTCGGCGTCGACGGTCTCGAGCATCAGCCGCTTCTGGTCGTCGGTGAAGCGTTCCCACTTGGCGAGGAGCGTGGCGGTGAAGCCCTTCACGGAGGTCAGCGGCGAGCGCAGCTCGTGGGCGACGGTGGCGATCAGCTCGGCGTGGCTGCGTTCGGTGCGGCGGCGGGCCTCGGTGTCCCGCAGGGAGACGATCACGCGCCGCACCGGCCCGAGGGGCTCGTCGCGCACGTACCGGGCGCAGACCAGCACCTCCCGGCCGCCGGGCAGCAGCAGGTTGCGCTCGGGCTGCCGGACCCGGATGGCGAGGCCGCCGTAGGGGTCGGTGAGCTGCCACCAGCGCCGCCCTTCCAGGTCCTCCAGGGGCAGCGCCTTCTCCAGGGGCAGGCCGAGGGCGTCGGCGGCCGGTACGGCGGTGATGCGGGCGGCGGCGGCGTTGAAGCGGACGACCCGGCCGTGCTCGTCGGCGACGACGAGGCCGTCGGGCAGCTCGTCGGGGTCGATCCCGGGGCCGGTCTCGGGGTGCCCGGGCGCGGGTGTGCTCCCCGCGTCCCGTCCCTCCGGCGCAGTGCTGGTGCCGGCCACACTCATCCCCGTACCCCACCTCTCAGACGGCGCAGGGCCCCGCGCTGGTCACCCTACTAGCTCTGGGTGACGGAACGGCACCCTCCGGAGGCGCGCTGCGCACGGGCCGACGCGTAGAGACATACGGCGGCGGCGGTGGCGAGGTTCAGGCTCTCGGCCCTGCCGTGGAGGGGGACGCGGACGACGGCGTCGGCGAGGGCGCGGGTCTCCTCCGGAAGCCCCCAGGCCTCGTTCCCGAACACCCAGGCGGTCGGCCCGCCCATGCTGCCCCCGTCCAGTTCCTCGTCGAGGTCGCGGTCGCCGGCGCCGTCGGCGGCGAGGACGCGCACCCCGGCGTCCTTCAGTCCCGCGACGGCCCGTTCGACGGGGACGCCCACGGCGACGGGCAGGTGGAAGTGCGAGCCGACGGAGGCTCGTACGGCCTTGGGGTTGTACAGGTCGACGGAGGCGTCGGTGAGGATCACGGCCTCGGCGCCGGCGGCGTCGGCGCAGCGCAGCACCGTGCCGGCGTTCCCCGGGTCACGCACATGGGCGAGGACGGCGACGAGCCGGGGCCGGGCGGCGAGGATGTCCTCGAACGGGGTGTCCAGGAACCGGCAGACCCCGACCAGGCCCTGCGGGGTGACGGTGGTGGAGATGTCGGCGATGACCTCTTCGGAGGCGAGGTGCACGCGGGCGCCCGCGCTCCGTGTCTCTCCGATGATGTCGGCGTACCGCTCCGCGGCCTCGACGGTGGCGAACAGTTCGACGAGCGTCGGCGTCCCGTCCGCTCCCCGGTGCCCGGCGGCCTCCCGTACGGCCTGCGGCCCCTCGGCGAGGAACAGCCGGTCCTTGCCCCGGAAGTTCCGCTTGGCGAGCCGCCGGGCAGCGCCCACACGGGCGGAACGGGGAGAGATCAGCTCGGGGGTGGGCATCCTCTGGTCACCTTCGGGAGAACTTCGATGTGAGCGCCCCTCGGGGGCGCGGGGAACTGCGCGACCAGCCCCCACCGGGCCGCAGCCGAACGACGGCCGGGGCACCGCAACGACAGGACCCGCAAGCCGTATCAGCCTGCGGGTCCTCCGGTGAACGTCGGCTCAGAGCCAGCGCGGCGTCACGCGGCCTTCGGCGCGTTGACGTCCGACGGCAGCGCCTTCTGCGCGACCTCGACGAGCGCCGCGAAGGCGTTCGCGTCGTTCACGGCCAGCTCGGCCAGGATCTTGCGGTCGACCTCGACGTTCGCGGCCTTCAGACCCTGGATGAAGCGGTTGTAGGTGATGCCGTTGGCGCGGGCAGCGGCGTTGATGCGCTGGATCCACAGCTGACGGAAGTCGCCCTTGCGCTTCTTGCGGTCGTTGTAGTTGTAGACCAGCGAGTGGGTGACCTGCTCCTTGGCCTTGCGGTACAGGCGCGAACGCTGACCGCGGTAGCCGGAGGCCTGCTCGAGGATCGCCCGGCGCTTCTTGTGGGCGTTGACTGCCCGCTTGACGCGTGCCACTTGTTAACTCCTTGTAGCGGGGTCGTGGGGGGTACTCACACGACCCGGAAACGACTGGGTCCCGGTCCTGGCGTACGGCGCTCGACGGATGGTGAGCGCCGGTACGTCACTTGCCGAGAAGCTTCTTGATCTTCGCGGCGTCGCCCGGGGCCATCTCGGCGTTGCCGGTGAGGCGACGCGTGACGCGGGACGACTTGTGCTCGAGCAGGTGGCGCTTGCCGGCGCGCTCACGGAGCACCTTGCCGGAGCCGGTGACCTTGAAGCGCTTGCTGGCACCGCTGTGCGACTTGTTCTTCGGCATAGCGCCGTTCTCTCCTCGTCGGTGGCGCTCCGGTGCCCGGTCGCGAAACCGGGCACGGCGGAGCGTCGCTCTTCTTTCGGTTACATCCTCGGGGACGGGTGTCCCCCGGGATCACGCCTCGGCGGGCTCCTCGGCGGGCGCCTCAGCCTCGGCAGGGTTCTGCGACTTGCCGGGGTTCGCCTTCGCCTCGGCCTTGCGGGCCTCCTGCGCCTGACGGGCCTCGGCCATCGCCTCGGTCTTCTTCTTGTGCGGACCGAGGACCATGATCATGTTTCGGCCGTCCTGCTTCGGGTTCGACTCGACGAAACCGAGGTCCTGGACGTCCTCCGCGAGACGCTGCAGCAGCCGGTAGCCCAGCTCGGGCCGGGACTGCTCGCGACCACGGAACATGATCGTGATCTTGACCTTGTCGCCCTGCTTGAGGAACCGGACGACGTGACCCTTCTTGGTGTCATAGTCGTGCGGGTCGATCTTCGGCCGGAGCTTCATCTCCTTGATGACCGTGTGCGCCTGGTTCTTGCGCGCCTCACGGGCCTTCATGGCCGACTCGTACTTGAACTTCCCGTAGTCCATGAGCTTGCACACGGGCGGACGGGCGTTCGCCGCGACCTCGACCAGGTCCAGGTCGTACTCCTGCGCAAGCTCCAGTGCCTTAGCGAGCGGGACGATGCCCACCTGCTCGCCACTGGGACCGACAAGTCGCACCTCGGGAACGCGAATCCGGTCGTTGATGCGGGGCTCGGCGCTGATGGATCCTCCTCGGTAGCACCACGCGACGGTCTGGCGGACAGCCGCGTAACGTCTCTGTTCGTTAGACCTAACCGCGCCGAAGCACAAAAAATGCCCCGGACGATCACAGGCGGGCGGGCTCCAATGACTACCGGAGCACCGCCGCGGTGACCGCGGGGCGCACTTTCGGGCGACTCCATCGTCCGTACGGAACGATGGTGGCCGCCTGACCGGAGACCCGCCGCCCCGGAGGACGGTCAGGTGGGAGATCGGAGCCTCCACTTGTGGGCCGGTTGCCCTGTTTCGCACATGGCATGTCCGGCCGGTCGTCCATCAGGTTAGCAGGATCGCTTGACAAGGGCTAATTGAAGGCCGCCGGGCCGGACCGCCTATCGTGTGGGACATGAGTGACACCCCTCCTGAGTCCCCCGACTTCGACGCGATGACCCGGGACATCGCCGAGGTCCCCGCCGTCGAGGTGATCGTGACGGTCGCCGTCAACCTGATGAGCGCCTCCGCCGTGAAGCTCGGGCTCAGCGAGGAGGGCGAGAAGTACAAGGACCTGGACGAGGCCCGCAAGCTGATCACCGCCCTCGCCGGTCTGCTGGACGCGAGCGCGACCGAGGTCAGCTCCTTCCACGCGGCGCCGCTGCGCGACGGTCTGAAGTCGCTGCAGCTGGCGTTCCGCGAGGCGTCGATCGTCCCGGACGAGCCGGGCCAGGGTCCGGGCGAGAAGTACACCGGCCCGATCTACGGCTAGAGCGTCCCGGAGATCATCCTCGTACGTACAAGGGCTCGCCCGGAGGCGTGGACCCGGCCGGCAGCAGTGCCAGGTCGAGGCCGCGCACCAGGCGGGCCCTCAGCGTTTCGTCGGCCGCGAGACGCTCGGCGACCGCGCGGGCGGCCTCGGCGGCCGGGGCGGCCGGGGCGAGGACGAGCGCGAGGGTGCCGTCCGCCTGCCCGGGCCCGAGGTGGGCGCGCAGCACTGCGGGCTCCGCGGCCACGGCCGCACGGACGGCCTCGACGACCGCCGGGTCCGCGAGCGGGTCGGTGCTGGTGCGGCCCTCGGCGAGGGCGAGCAGCGCCGGGCCGGTCAGTTCGAACGGCACGGGTCCGGCGAGATCCAGTACGACCGTGTCGGCCTTCTCGTGCGCGGCGGCCTCGAGCGCCTGGTGCAGCGGTACGGCGACCGGGCGGGCCTCGGGGTCCCAGCGGGCGAGGGAGTCGGTGGAGGTGAAGGCGGGCAGCGCGGTGCGCGGGCCGGCCTTCAGGGTGGGTACGGCCATGTCGCTGGTCTTCTCGCGGCGCAGCCCGTTCTCGTCCTCCTCGACCTCGCCGAGCACGGCGACGACGGGGACCAGCAGGCGGGCGCCCTTGAGCGCCTCCAGGACGGGCCCCAGGGCGCTGCGGTCCTCGGCCCAGGCGGCGAGCGCCGCGCTCAGCCGGGGGTCGGCGGAGCCGTCGTCGTCGGAGAAGCCGGGGTCGGGAATGTTCTTGTTCGCCACGGTCACCGACCCTATAGGGGGGCAGCCGCCGGGCTCGTGCGGGGCCGAAGACACCGGTGTCTCCGCTTTCACGGGAATCTCAGCGTTTCCTGATCCCTCTCTCACGTCCGCCCCACGGGACGCACAGTCCACGCCCGGAGCATCGCGGGCATGGAGTCCCCCAGAGCCCTCCGTCGCCGCCGTGCGCGGCCGTCCCGGCGCCGTCCGTTCCTCCACGCCGCGCTCGCCGTCGTCGCCGTGGGCGGGGTCACGGCCGGGGGCACGGTCTATGTGAAGGCACGGGCGCACGCCGGGTCGGCGGCCGTATCGTCGGCGGCGTCGCCGTCGGCCTCCTCCTCGGCCGCGGCGGGCGAGGAGGAGGCTTCGGTGGAGTCCGCGGCGGTGGACCGGCAGGCGTTGCTGTCGAAGGCGATGGCGGCGGTGAGCGTGCCGTCGGGCGCGCAGGTGTCGGCGGCGGTGCTGGAACTGGGCTCCGGTGAGAGCGCGGTGTACGGGGACGCGGCGTTCGACACGGCGAGCATCGTCAAGGTCGACATCCTGGCCGCGCTGCTGCTCCGGGCGCAGGACGCGGGACGGCGGCTGACGGCGGCCGAGAAGGCGTACGCCACGAAGATGATCGAGAACAGCGACAACGCGTCCGCGACGGCGCTGTGGCACGCGATCGGGCGGGCCGAGGGACTGGACGCCGCGAACCGGCGGTTCGGGCTGACGGAGACCTCCGGTGGCGCGGGTGAGCTGTGGGGGCTGACGCAGACCACGGCCGCGGACCAACTGGTGCTGCTGCGGCAGGTGTTCGGGGAGGACTCGAAGCTGAGTGCCGTGTCGCGGACGTATGTGCAGGGGCTGATGGAGGGCGTGGAGGCCGACCAGGGATGGGGGGTCTCGGCCGCCGCGGAGGGCGGTTCCTGGGCGCTGAAGAACGGTTGGCTGCCGCGGAGCACGACCGGGCTGTGGGTGGTGAACAGCATCGGGCGGGTGACGGTGGATGCCACCGCGTACTTGGTGGCGGTGCTGTCCAGGGGGACCGGGAGTCAGGCGCGGGGGATCACGTTGGTGGAGGCCGCCGCCGAGGCGGCGGTGGCGGGGTTCGCACCGGCGCCGTGACGGCTCCGGCCCTAACGGTGTCGCCGGCGGCCTCTCCAGAGGATCACTCCCGCCACCAGGAGCGCACCGCCCGCACTGCCCGCGAGCGGTCCTGCCCAGCGGGAGGTGCCGCTCGCGGCGGTGGGGGTGTTAGGGCCGGGGCCGAAGTACTCGTCGTCGTAGGACGCCGGGCGCAGGTCCTTGGGCTTGAGGCGGGCGGCTGACCGCAGGGCGGCCGCCGGGTCGATCATGCCGAAGCCCCGGGAGTCGTCGCGGCCGCCGACCGGCGGGTCCTCGGCGGTGTCCTCGAGGAGCTTCTTGACCTGGGCCGGGGTCAGGTCGGGGTGGGCGGCCTTGATCAGGGCCGCGGCGCCGGAGACGAAGGCGGAGGCCGCGCTGGTGCCCCAGCCCTCGTAGTACTTGTGGTCGGGATCGGCGATCACGACGTTGACCCCGGGTGCGCTGACCGCGGCGTACCAGCGGCGGGTGGAGAAGGAGGCGCGGGTGCCGTACTTGTCCACGGCCGTGGTGGCGATGACGCCCGGGTAGGCGGCCGGGTAGGAGACGTGATCGCCCTTGTCGCCGCCGTTGCCCGCCGAGGCCACGACGACCACGCCCTTCTTCAGGGCGTACTGCACGGCCTCGTCCTCGCTCGGCTCGGGGTGGGCGGAGTCGGAGTCGTCGCCGAGGGAGAGGTTGATGACGTCGGCGCCGTGGTCGGCGGCCCAGCGGATGCCGTCGGCGAGGGCGCTGCCGCGGGTGGTGCGGGCCTTGGCGCGGGCGGGGTCGCCGTCCTCCAGGATCACGCGGACCGGCAGGATCTTCGCCTCCGGCGCGACGCCCAGCACACCGTCGGTGTCACCGGGACCGTGGCCGTGACCGGCGATGATGCTCGCCATGGCGGTGCCGTGCCGGGCCCAGGTGCGGTCGCCCGGCCCGGCGCCGAAGCCGATCATGTCCTTGGCGGGCAGGACGTTGCCGGCGAGGTCGGGATGGCCGGCCTCGACGCCGGTGTCCAGGACGGCGACGGTGACGCCGCGCCCCTTGGTGGTCTGCCAGGCCTCGGTGAGGTGCAGCGCGGACAGCGCCCACTGCTGGGCGCGGATGCTGTCGGCGTGGGCGGCGGCTGACGGCAGCAGGACGAGGGAGCCGGCGAGCAGGAGGCTCACCGCCGCTCCGCGGGCTTGCTTCATGAGGGTGTCTCCGTGGCCGAGCCGACGGATCGGCGCAGGCGCCGTTCGACGCGGTCGGCGAGCCCCTGGGCCTCGTTGCCGAGGCCGGCCTGGGCCGGTGCCGAGGTGGCGCCGGAGCGGACGGCGTCCGCGGCGGGCTGGGGCGCGTCGACCGTGCGGCCGTCGGCCCAGCCGGAGACGGCGTAGGCGACGACGGGGGCGTCGGTGAGGACGGACACGGTCCAGGCGGCGCGCTGCTCGTCACCGAAGCCGGCCGCGGCGGTGCCCTTGGCCGCGTACGGCCGGGGCATCAGATCGCTGCGCCGGTCCAGCCGCTCGTCGCGGAAGCGTTTGGCGAGCGCGGACATGGTGGCGGGATCGGCCTTGGTGAACATCAGACCCACGGTGGTGACGTAGCTCTGGGTGGCGTCGGTGTAGGTGGCGCGCAGGAGCCGCTGGCAGCCGGCCGGGGCGAGGACCTTGCGCAGCAGCGGGTCGAAGGCCTGGGCGCAGCCGGTGTCGGGGGCCACGGCGATCCGGGTCCAGGTACGGTCGGCGCCTCCGGGGCCGGCGCCGGTGCCCTCGACGGTGGGCGGGAACAACCGGTCGACGGGCGTGCTGTGCCAGAGCGTCCCGGCCGCGGTGTACCCGCCCGCGGAGGCGTCGTCCGCGCCGTCGCCGGTGAGCCAGCTCCCGGTCGCGGCACCGCCGATGAGACCGAGGCCGAGCACGAGGCAGGCGGCGGCAGCGGCGGTGCGCGGCCGGACCCTGGGGCGGGTCCGCTCTCCGAACGCCTCGGGTTCCCCGAACGACACGAACGGCCGGGTGGCCGAGTCCGCACTCCAGGAGAGGGCCGGGTCCGGGGAACCGGCAGCGGCCGGTGGTGGCGGGCCGACGGGGCGGGCCGGGGCCTGCGGGCTCCAGGCGCCCGCCCCGGACGCGGGCTCCGGCCGCCCGCTGTCAGCGGCGGATCCACCGGCGCGTACCGCGGAACCGTCCCGGCCGCCCCCCTCACCCACGCCCGGCGCACCCCTGCCGGGCGGCGCGGGCACGACACCGCCACGACGGTCACCGGCGGGACCGGCGGACGCGGGCACGACGCCGGAGCGACGGTCACCGGGGGTTCCGACGGGCGCCGGTCCCACGCCGAGGTGCGGATCACCAGCCGCTCCGACGTGCGCGGCCGCCACGCCCGTACGCCCGCGACCGGCAGGCTGGGCGGGCACGGATCCCACGCCCGTACGACCGTCACCGGCAAGCCCGGTGGGCACGGATCCCACGCCCGTACGACCGTCACCGGCGGGACCGGTGGGCGTGGTACCGGCATGACGGTCCCCGGCAGGTGAGGGCGCGGGGCGGCCCGGCGCGGAGCCGAGGTGCCGGGGGTTCGGCGACGCGGAGGGCGAGGAGGGCCCGGAGGGGATCGGTCGGAGCCGGGCCGTCGTCTCCGCGGGCGATTCCGCCGGGGCTCCCGGTCGCCGGGGCTCCCTGATCGGACGGAGCCGGGCGGTGGTCTCGGCGGCCGCCTCCGCCGGGGCCGCGGGCCGACCGGGCTCCGTACCGGGGCGCCGGGCGGGACCGACCGGACCGCCGCCGGAGGTGCCGGTGCCCGCGCCGGGTGTCTCCCGGCCCGTGCTCGGCGGGGCGTCGGGGAAGCGGGCGGAGGCAGGCGGCGGGGGTGGGCTCACGGGGTCGGCGACCTCGGGCACGGCCAGGTGCCGGGGGGATGCCACGCCCGTCACGGAACCGCTGGACGGCCGGGGGCCCCGCGGGGTGAAGACGGACGGTTCGTCGTCGGGGTCGGCGTCCGGGGCCGGGCCGGCCGGGTGTGCGGTACCGGGGCGAGCGGACCGGGAGTCCGGGCGGCGCCCGCCCCTCGCGGATGCCGGTGCGCCCGGTGCCGGTCCGGGCCGGGACGGCTCGGAGCCGGTGGGCTGGCGGGGCGGCTCCGCGACGGGGGGCGGGGCCGAGGGGCGTGGTGGTACGGGGGCGTGGCGCGCTTCCGTGCTCATGCACCCCCCGTTTCCTCGTGCCCGGGCCGTCTTCGCGTACGCGGGCCGTCCTGCTGCTCGGCCGCGCCCGGTGCGGAAGCTCCCTCCCGGGCACGCATACCCGTACGGCCGGGCCGGCATCCCGGTTCAACCGGTGCGCCGGGCGCGTTCCGCCGTACGTGCGCGTCACTCTACGGGTTGTCGGCGGATGACAGAGAACCAGTCCACGGCGCCGGGGCATCTGCCCGGTACGTCCCCCTACCCTGCGGTAATCGTGTCTGGCACGCTTCCGTCATGACTGCGCTCGCCGCCGACAGAGCCCGTTACGACCGGGCCACCGCCCATCTCGACGCCCCGCTCGCGCTCGTGGACCTGGACGCCTTCGACGCCAACGCGGAAGATCTCGTACGGCGGGCCGGCGGCAAGCCGGTCCGGGTCGCCAGCAAGTCGGTCCGCTGCCGCGCCCTGCTGGAACGCGTCCTGGCCAGGGACGGCTTCCAGGGGATCATGTCGTTCACCCTGGCCGAGTCGCTGTGGCTCGCGCGTTCCGGGTTCGACGACATCCTGCTGGCCTATCCGTCGGCCGACCGCGCCGGCTTCGCGGAACTGGCCGGCGATCCCAAGCTCGCCGGTGCCGTCACCGTGATGGTGGACGACCCCGCCCAGCTCGATCTCATCGACGCCGCGTGCGGCGACGGGCGTGAAGTGGTGCGCGTCTGCCTGGAGTTGGACACCTCGCTGAAGCTGCTCGGCGGCCGGGTGCGGGTGGGGGCGCGACGCTCGCCGCTCCACTCCCCCGCCCAACTGGCGGAGCTGGCACGGTCGGTGGCCCGGCGGCCGGGTTTCCGGCTGGTGGGCGTCATGGCGTACGAGGGGCACATCGCCGGGGTCGGGGACGCGGTGGCCGGGCGGCCGCTGCGCTCGCGGGCGATCCGGCTGATGCAGGCCGCGGCCCGGCGGGAGCTGGCCGAGCGGCGGGCCGCCGTGGTGCGCGCGGTGCGCGCGGTCGTACCGGACCTGGAGTTCGTCAACGGCGGAGGCACCGGCAGTGTCCAGCACACCGCCGGCGAGGACGCGGTGACGGAGATAGCGGCCGGTTCGGGGCTGTACGTACCGCGTCTCTTCGACAACTACACGTCCTTCACGGGCCGGCCGGCCGCGCTCTTCGCCCAGCCTGTCGTACGGCGGCCCGGCGTCGGTGCCGTCACCGTGCTCGGCGGCGGCTACCCGGCCTCCGGCGCCGCCGGTTCCGACCGGCTGCCGGTGCCGTACCTGCCGGAGGGGCTCGCCTACGACCCGCAGGAGGGCCCCGGAGAGGTGCAGACCCCGCTGCTCGGCGCCCCCGCGGACGACCTGCTCATCGGCGACAAGGTGTGGTTCCGGCACGCCAAGGCGGGCGAGCTGTGCGAGCGGTTCGACGTGCTGCACCTGCTGGAGGGTGACACGGTGACGGCGACCGTGCCCACCTACCGCGGTGAGGGGCACACCTTCCTCTGAGCGGCCCGTCAGTAGGCCGTGTCCGCCTGGTCCGGCACCGTCGAGCCGTCCGCGCGGCGCAACGGTCCGGGGGTGCCGTCGGGGGCCGTGTAGGCCGTGGCCGAGCAGGGGTAGGGCTCGGGCCTGCGGGGCAGCGGCGCGAGGAACATGGGGCTGACCAGCCAGCGGCCGTCCGCGTCGTCGTAGGCCCGGCACATCAGCTCGGGCTTGTTGCGGTTGATCACGACGTGGGCGCCGGTGGCGTCCCCGACGAAGGTGACGTCGGTGTCGGGGGGGGGGGGGGGGGGGGGGGGGGGGGGGGGGGGGGGGGGGGGGCCCGGGGGGGGGGGGGGGGCCCCCCCCCCCCCCCACGGCTGCCGTTTCCAGGCCGGCGCGCCCCGGACTCCGTACACCTCCTGGTTGATCCAGCAGCGTTTGCCGTCGATGTACGGGATCACCGCGCCCCGGCTCGCGGGGACGCCGCCGCAGCCCTCGTTCCGCGCGGTGATGCGGCCCCGGTGGTCGAGGACCGAGCGGATGGCGATGGTGTGCGCCGCGTCGACGCCGACCGCCCGCGACCACACCTCGGTGACGGGTTCGGATCCGGCCGAGACGACATAGACCCGGAATCCGGCCCGGTGCAGGGTGTCGATCAGGTCCCGCTGCTGGTCGTAGTAGCGGACGTAGGCGGGCACGGTGTGGGTGCCGAGGGTGCGGGTGGCGCCGATCGGGGCGGCCAGGGCCTCCCGGCGGGCGGACCGGGCGTAGGAGGCGAGTTCGGCCGGGGTGCGGCCGGCGAAGAGCTGCGGGACCCAGGCGTACTGCGGGACCGTGCGCCGGTGGTTCCAGCGGCCGGCGAAGGCGGGGGCGCCACTCATGGTGGTGCCGTTCTCGCGGATCCGCACGATCTCGTCGGTGCAGCGGGGGCCGGCCGAGGTGCGCAGGGGCACGGGCGCGCCGGTGCCGCAGGCCGCCGTGAGGGCGCGGTCGGCGGCGTCCGTCAGCCAGGCGCTGGTGTCCTTCCAGCGGGCGGGGCGCAGGAGGCGGTCGTGGCGCAGGGCCCAGGAGAGCGTGGCGTCGGTGACGTCGTTCTTGGTGACGGTGTTGTCCCAGTCGAAGGCGGCGACGGCGCCCGCGCGTCCGGAGCAGGTGCCGTACGCGTCGATGACCCGCTGGAGACGCATGCGGTGGTCACCGGGCCATGCGCCGCGCAGCGTCGGGCAGCCGGGGTGGGCCGCGGTCGTTGCGGTGGGCGCGGCCGCCAGGACGGCGGCCGCTGCCAGGGTCCACGCGAGATGCTGTCGCACAGCACAGGGACCGTACACCTCGAGGGCTACAGGGGCGTGACGTACGCGCCGGAGATCCCGCCGTCCACGAGGAAGTCGGTGGCGTTGACGAAGGAGGAGTCGTCGCTGGCCAGGAAGGCGACGGCGGCGGCGATCTCCTCGGCCTCGGCGAACCTGCCGACCGGGATGTGGACGAGACGGCGGGCGGCCCGCTCCGGGTCCTTGGCGAACAGTTCCCGCAGCAGGGGGGTGTTGACCGGGCCGGGGCACAGGGCGTTCACCCGGATGCCCTCCCTCGCGAACTGCACGCCCAGTTCACGGGACATGGCGAGGACACCGCCCTTGGAGGCCGTGTACGAGATCTGGGAGGTGGCCGCGCCCATCCGGGCCACGAAGGAGGCGGTGTTGATGATGGAGCCCTTGCCCTGGCGGCGCATGTAGGGGAGGGCGGCCTTGCAGCACAGGTAGACGGAGGTGAGGTTGACCTCCTGGACTCGCTTCCAGGCCTCCAGGCCGGTCTCCAGGATGGAGTCGTCGTCGGGCGGGGAGATGCCGGCGTTGTTGAAGGCGATGTCGACGCTGCCGTAGGTGTCGTAGGCGGTCCGGAAGAGCGCCTCGACCTGCCCGGGGTCGGTGACGTCGACCTTGACGAACAGTCCGCCGACCTCGTCGGCGGCGGCCTTGCCCGCGGTCTCGTCGATGTCCGCGCAGACCACGTGGGCGCCTTCGGCGGCGAGCCGGCGGGCGGTGGCGAGGCCGATGCCGCTGCCGGCTCCGGTGACGACGGCGGTACGGCCGACCAGGCGGCGGCAAACGATGGTGTCGGTCACTGTGCGGGGCCCTCCGTACTGATGAAGACGTTCTTGGTTTCGGTGAAGGCGGTCAGGGCGTCGGGGCCGAGTTCGCGGCCCAGGCCGGACTGCTTGAAGCCGCCGAACGGCGTCCAGTAGCGGACGCTGGAGTGGGAGTTGACGGACAGGTTGCCGGCGCGGACGGCCTGGGAGACGCGCAGGGCGCGGCCGATGTCCCGGGTCCAGACGGAGCCGGAGAGGCCGTAGGGGGTGTCGTTGGCGAGGCGGATCGCGTCCTGTTCGTCGGTGAAGGGGAGGAGGACGGCGACGGGGCCGAAGATCTCCTCACGGGCCGCCTCGCTGTCGTGCCGTTCGCCGGTGAGGACGGTCGGCGGGAACCAGAAGCCGGGGCCGTCGGGGGCGCTGCCGCGCAGGGCGGGGGTGCCGTCGGGGACGTAGGACCGTACGCGGTCGAGCTGGTGCCGGGAGATCAGCGGGCCCATCTGGGTCTTCTCGTCGGCCGGGTCGCCGACGACGACGGCGGCCAGCGCGTCGGCGAGGAAGTCGCGGGCCTCCTCGTACACCGCCTCCTGGACGAGGACGCGGGTGCGGGCGCAGCAGTCCTGGCCGGCGTTGTCCAGGAAGGAGAAGGGGTCGAGGGCGGCCTTGAGGTCGGCGTCGGCGAAGACGACGTTGGGGCTCTTGCCGCCGAGTTCGAGGGTGACCGGCTTGACCAGGCGGGCGCAGCGCTCCATGATCTCGCGGCCGGTGGCGGTGGAGCCGGTGAACACGATCTTGGCCACGTCCGGGTGGTCCACCAGGGCACGTCCGGCGGTGTGGCCGTGGCCGGGCAGCACCTGGAAGAGGTGCTCGGGCAGGTCCGCCTCCAGGGCGAGTTCGGCCAGGCGGAGCGCGGTGAGCGGGGTGGTCTCGGCGGGCTTGAGGACGACCGCGTTGCCGGCCGCGAGGGCCGGGAAGGAGCCCCAGGCGGCGATCGGCATGGGGAAGTTCCAGGGGGCGATCACGCCGACCACGCCCAGGGGTTCGCGGAAGGTGACGTTCCAGCCGCCGGGGGCCGGGATCTGCTTGCCCAGGAGGCGTTCGGCGCCGCCGGCCGCGTACAGCAGCAGGTCCCGGGCGTTGCCGGCCTCCCAGCGGGCGTTGCCGACGGTGTGGCCGGCCTCGCGGACCTCCAGCCGGGCGAGTTCCTCGGTGTGGGCGTCGACGACGTCGGCGAAGCGGCGGAGCAGCCGGGCCCGGTCGGCCGGGGCGAGGGCGGCCCACGTGTGCTGGGCGCGTGCGGCCCGTACGACGGCGGCGTCCACGTCCTGCGCGGTGGCGGCGGGGACGGTGGCGACGACTTCCTCGGTGGCGGGGTTGAGGACCTTCAGCTCGTGCGGGTCGGACACGTGATGACCTTTCACAGGCGTCGAATCACAGGCGTGTGGCGGGCGGCTCACAGGCGCTCGAAGGAGCGGCGCAGCTCCCAGTCGGTGACCGCGGCGTCGAAGGCCTCCAGCTCGACGCGCGCCATGTTGCGGTAGTGGGCCACGACCTCGTCGCCGAAGGCGGCCTGGGCGATCGGGCTGTTCTCCCAGAGTTCGGCGGCCTCCCGCAGGGTGGTGGGGACGTGCTCGAAGTCGGCGGTGTAGGCGTTGCCGGGGCAGGGCTCGGGCAGTTCCAGCTTCCGCTCGATGCCGTACAGGCCGGCCGCGACGAGTCCGGCGACGGCGAGGTACGGGTTGACGTCGCCGCCGGGGAGGCGGTTCTCGAAGCGCAGGGAGCGGCCGTGGCCGACCACGCGGAGGGCGCAGGTGCGGTTGTCGTGGCCCCAGGCGACGGCGGTGGGGGCGAAGGAGCCGGGCTGGAACCGCTTGTAGGAGTTGATGTTGGGGGCGTAGAGGAGGGAGAAGTCGCGGAGGGCGGCCAGCTGTCCGGCGAGGAAGTGCCGCATGACCTCGGACATGCCGCCCTCCAGGTCACCCGCCATGGCGCTGGTGCCGTCGGCGCCGGCGAGCGAGAGGTGGATGTGGCAGGAGTTGCCCTCGCGCTCGTTGTACTTGGCCATGAAGGTGATCGAGACGCCTTCCTGGGCGGCGATCTCCTTGGCGCCGGTCTTGTACAGGGCGTGCTGGTCGCAGGTGCGCAGGGCCTCGTCGTAGCGGAAGGCGATCTCGTGCTGGCCGGGGTTGCACTCGCCCTTGGCGGACTCGACGGTGAGGCCGGCGCCGGCCATGTCGTTGCGCAGCCGGCGCAGCAGGGGCTCGATGCGGCCGGTGCCGAGGATGGAGTAGTCGATGTTGTACTGGTTGGCCGGGGTCAGGCCCCGGTAGTCCGCGTCCCAGGCCTGTTCGTAGCTGTCCTTGAAGACGATGAACTCCAGCTCGGTGCCGGCCTGGGCGGTGTAGCCGAGTTCGGCGAGCCTCTCCAGCTGGCGGCGCAGGATCTGGCGGGGGGCGGCGGCGACCGGGGAGCCGTCGGCCCAGGCGAGGTCGGCGACGAGCAGGGCGGTGCCGGGGTGCCAGGGGACGCGGCGCAGGGTCGCCAGGTCGGGGTGCATGGCGAAGTCGCCGTAGCCGCGGTCCCAGGAGGACATCGCGTAGCCGTCGACCGTGTTCATGTCGGTGTCGACGGCGAGGAGGTAGTTGCAGCCCTCGGTGCCGTGGTGCAGGACCTCGTCGAGGAAGAAGCGGGCGGCGAACCGCTTGCCCTGGAGACGCCCTTGCATGTCGGGGAAGGCCAGGACGACAGTGTCGATCTCGCCGCTCGCGACGAGGGCGTGCAGTTCCTCGACACTGAGCGGGGCTGTGCGGTCTGCCACGGGAGAGCCTCCTTCGGCGCCTTCGCGCTTCTTCGGCCGGGCCGGGAGCCATAAGGTATTGCTCAGGACCATTGCTTGGGAAGGGGGTACGGCGGATGTCGCGGGAGGCGGAGTGGCAGGGGGCGCACGCACAGGGGGGCGGCGACCGGCTCGCTCCGGTGCTGCGGCCGGTGCGCGCGGGCAACGGCTTCGAGGAGGCACTGGAGCAGATCCTGCAGGTCGTCCGGCTCGGCCTGGTGCCGGGCGGCGAACGGCTGCCGGCCGAACGGGAGCTGGCGGAGCGGCTCGGGATCAGCCGGGTGACCCTGCGCGAGGTACTGAAGGTGCTGCAGGACCAGGGGCTGGTGGAGGCGCGGCGCGGACGGTACGGCGGAACGTTCGTGCTGCCGCGTGCGGACGCGGGCGGCGAGGACGAGCTGCGGCGGCGGATCGCGGAGGTCGACATCGAGGACGTGCTGCGTTTCCGGGAGGTGCTGGAAGTGGGCGCGGCCGGGCTGTGCGCGGCGCACGGGCTGACGGACGAGCAGGCCGGCCGGTTGCGGGAGGCGCTGGACCGCACCCACGAGGCCCCGCTCGCCGAGTACCGGCGCCTGGACACGTTGCTGCATCTGACGCTCGCCGAGCTGTGCGGCTCGCCGTCGCTGACCGCGCAGTACGCAGCGGTGCGGGCCACGGTCAACGACCTCCTCGACTGCATTCCGCTGCTGGTGCGCAACCTCGAGCACTCCCAGCGGCAGCACACCGCGCTGGTGGAGGCGGTGCTGGACGGGGACGCGGACGGGGCGCGGGAGATGATGCGGGAGCACTGCGCGGGTACGGCGGCCCTGCTCCGGGGCTTCCTGGGGTAGCTCGGACTCTGTAAAGGTATGACGGTGAACCTTTGACTTCCGGGGAGGGCTGCATGAGCGTACGACCGCTGATCGGTGTGAGCACGTATCTGGAGGCCGGTGCGCGCTGGGGGGTGTGGGAGCTGGCGGCCGCGCTGCTGCCGGCCGCCTATCCCCGGCTGGTGCAGCGGGCCGGAGGGCTGGCGGCGATGCTGCCGCCGGACGCGCCGGAGCACGCGGCGGCCGCGGTCGCCCGGCTCGACGGGCTGGTGATCGCGGGCGGACCGGACGTCGACCCGGCGTGCTACGGCGCCGAGCGCTCTCCCCGTACGGGCCCGCCCGCGCCGGAGCGGGACGCCTGGGAACTGGCCCTGATCGACGCGGCCCTGGACGCGGGCGTGCCGTTGCTGGGGGTCTGCCGGGGCATGCAGCTGCTGAACGTGGCCCTCGGCGGGACCCTCGTCCAGCACCTGGACGGGCATGCGGAGGTGGTCGGCGTGTTCGGCGGGCACGCGGTGAAGCCGGTGCCGGGCACGCGGTACGCCGGGATCGTCCCGGAGGAGGTGACGGTGCCGACGTATCACCATCAGGCCGTGGAGCGGCTCGGCGCGGGTCTCCTGCCGTCGGCCTACGCGGCGGACGGGACCGTCGAGGCGCTCGAACTGCCGCCGGAGCGGGGCTGGGTGCTCGGGGTGCAGTGGCATCCGGAGATGGGGGAGGACGTTCGGGTGATGCAAGCGCTGGTCGCTGCCGCGGGCTGAGCGGGGGGCTGCGTAGGGGGGCGGGGCTCGGGGCGGGGGCGGGGCGGGTAGGTGGTCGGGTGCGGGTTCGTTGTGGCTGGTCGCGCCGTTCCCCGCGCCCCTGAGGGGACTGCCGCTCGGGCGTCGTGGAGTTGCCGGCGTCGAGGGTCTGGCGGTCGGGTGCGGGTTCGTTGTGGCTGGTCGCGCCGTTCCCCGCGCCCCTGAGGGGAATGCCGCTCGGGCGGTCGTGGAGTTGCCGGCGTGGGCGTCGTGGCTGGTCGCGCTGTTTTCCGCGCCCCTGAGGGGGACTGCCGCTCGGGCGGTCGTGGGGTTGCCCGCGGGCGCTGGTCAGGTTCGGGTCAGGGAGAGGAGTTCTCGGGCCGGGCCCGTCGGGCGGTGGCCCGTCGGCCACACCGCGCGCAGGTCGCGGCGCAGGGAGACGTCCGCCATCGGGATGCTGACCAGCCGCCGCATCGCCAGCTCCTCCCCCACCGCCAGTTCGCTCAGCACCGACGGGCCCGCGCCGCTGACCGCGGAGGCCTTGACCGCCGTGGTCGAGGAGAGTTCGATCAGGGGCCGGGCCAGACCGCCGAGGGCCGCGTCCAGGACCTGCCGGGTGCCGGAGCCGCGCTCACGGAGGATGAGCGGGGTCGCGGCCAGTTCCTCCGCGGTCAGGGGCCGCCGGCGGCGGGCCCACGGGTGCCCGGGGGCGGTGACCACGATCAGCCGGTCGTGGGCGATCACCGCGGAGTCCAGGCCGGCCGGCACCGACAGGCCCTCCACGAAGCCGAGATCCGCCTCCCCGGACAGCAGGAGTTCCGCGACCTTCGCCGAGTTGCCCGCGTGCAGCGAGACGGCCGTGTCGGGGCGCTCGGCGTGCAGCGCGAGGAGCCAGCCGGGCAGCAGGTACTCGGCGATGGTCATGCTCGCCGCGACCCGCAGGCGCGAGTCGCGCCGGTCCCGCAGGGCCCGCGCACCCGCGTCGAAGGCGGCCGCCGCCTCCACCACCCGGCGGGCCCAGTCCGTCACCAGGGCGCCCGCGTCGGTGAGCCGGGAGCCGCGCGGCGAGCGGTCGACCAGGGCCACGCCCAGCTGCCGTTCCATGGAGCGCAGCCGGCTGCTGGCGGCCGGCTGCGTGATGCCGACCTCCCGCGCGGCCGCGCCGAGGCTGCCCAGACGCGCCACCGCCAGCAGCAGCTCGAGTGCCGCCAGGTCCGGCACCCGGTGGGCCAGTGATTCCGTGCGCTCTCGCCGTTCCTCCGCCTCGCTCATAAGACCAGCTTATGCCCTCATAGGGAGGAACTCCCTGGTCAGGGGCGGGCATCGACGGGACGGTGGAGTCATGGTCACCGTAGCCCAGCCCCTGTCCGCCCCCACCGTTCCCCGCGCCGCCCGGGTCCGGCACCTCGGCCCCAACTGGTACGCCTCCGTCATGGGCACCGCCGTCGTCGGCTCGGCCGGCGCCGCGCTGCCCGGGCACGCGGACGGGCTGTCGCGCGGTGTTCTCGCCGGTTTCTGGGCACTGTCGGGGCTCGCGCTGGTGGCCCTGCTGGCAGCCCGGGCGCTGCACTGGACCCGCCATCGCGACCAGGCCCGCGCCCACCTCCTCGACCCGGCCATGGCCCCGTTCTACGGCTGTCTGGCGATGGCCCTGCTGGCGGTCGGCGGCGGTGCCGTGACGGCCGGGCGGCCCCTGATCGGCACGGGCCCGGCGGTCGCCCTGGACGCCGTGCTGTTCACCGCCGGTACGGCGGTCGGGCTCGCGGCCGCCGTCGCCGTCCCGTACCTGATGGCCGTACGGCATCGCGTCGAACTCTCCCAGGCCACCCCGGTATGGCTGCTGCCGCTGGTCGCGCCCATGGTGTCGGCCGCGCTCGGCCCGCTGCTCGTGCCGCATCTGCCGCCGGGTCAGCCCCGCGAGACCCTGCTGCTGACCTGCTTCGCACTGTTCGGGCTGAGCCTGTTCGCCACGCTGCTGATGCTGCCCCTGGTCTTCGGCCGGCTGATCACCTCCGGACCGCTGCCGCTCGCGCTCACCCCGACCCTCTTCCTGGTGCTGGGCCCGCTCGGGCAGTCCACCACCGCGGTCGCGCTGATCGCGGACGGCGCTCCCGGTGTCGTACCCGCCCCCTACGACCGCGGCCTCGCGGTGTTCGCCGTGCTGTACGGGGTGCCGGTCATGGGGTTCGCGCTGCTGTGGCTGGCGCTCGCGACCGCGCACGTGGTGCGGGCCCGGAGGCGGGGCATGGGGTTCGCGATGACGTGGTGGGCGTTCACCTTCCCGGTCGGCACCTGTGTCACCGGCGCCGCGGCCCTCGCCCGGCACACCGGACTGGCCCTGTACGACGTCCTGGCCGTCGGGCTGTACGCCGTGCTCGTCACGGCCTGGCTCGCGGCCGCCGCCGGCACCGTACGGGGCGTGCTCAGCGGCGAGCTGCCCGCAGGGCCCCGGCCAGCACCCGTGGCGCCTGCGTCAGTGACGGGCCGTACCAGGTCAGGTGCCGTCCGCTGACCAGCGCGCAGGGCAGGCCGGGGAAGGCTTCCGGGCCGTCGTCGGCGGTGAACCGGTAGGGCTCGTCGGGCAGGACCACCAGGTCCGGGGCGGCCGCGCGCAGCTCTTCCAGGGGGATGCGGGGATAGCGCTCGGGGTGGGCGGCGTAGCGGTGGTCGACGCCCAGGCGGGCCAGGACGTCACCGGCGAACGTGTCGCGGCCGAGGACCATCCAGGGGCGGCGCCAGATCGGTACGACCGCCGCCGTGCGCTCCTCCGGCTCCGGCAGCGCGGCCCAGGCCTCCTCCGCCGCGTCCAGCCAGCGCGGACGCCCCGGCGCGCCGCACGCGGTCAGTACCCGGTCCAGCTCCGTCAGGGCCTGCGGGACGCCACGGACCTCGGTGACCAGCACCTCCAGGCCCGCCGCGCGCAGGGCCTCCAGGTCGGGGGCGCGGTTCTCCTCCTCGTTGGCGATCACCAGGTCGGGGGCCAGGGCGAGGATGCGGTCGACGGCCGGGTTCTTGGTCCCGCCGATCCGGGTGACGGGCAGGTCCGCCGGATGACTGCACCAGTCGGTGACGCCGACGAGGGCTCCGGGCAGCGTCAGGGCGACCGCCTCGGTGAGGGAGGGGACCAGGGAGACGACTCGCACTACGCGGCCCCGGCGTGGTCAGCGCCCCGAAGGGACGCGGAGCCGTGGCGACCTGCGGCTCCGCCACGGGACGCGACCGGCCACGACGGACCGGTGGACGAGCGGCGCTCCACCACGCACCCTCCTGCGGAACTCTCAGCGGGAGCGGTCCTGGACCGCCTCGATGTGCTCGGCGACCGCGACCACGATGATCCGGGTGTCCGGGACCGTGGCCCGCCAGCGGTGGCGGACCCCGCCGGTCAGGTACAGGGTGTCGCCGCGGCCCAGGCGGTAGGCGCGGCCCTCGGCCTCGATCTCCACGGCACCGTCGGCGACGTACATCAGCTCGTCGTTGCGGTGCTGGAACTCGCGGCCGGCGTCGTGGTCGCCGGTGAACTCGGAGGCGTGCAGCTGATGGTGGCCGCGCACCAGGGAGCGGGTCCGGGGGCCGAAGTCGCCCTCGGCGACGGGCTCGGCGCGGACGACGTCCACGCTGGCGGCCGGGTCGGCGGCGGCGAGGAGTTCGACGGCCGTGGTGCGCAGGGCGTCGGCCAGCTTCTCCAGCGAGCCGCGGCTGGGGCGGGCCCGGTCGTTCTCGACCTGGCTGAGGAAGGGCACGGACAGGCCGGTGCGCTCCGCCACGACCGCGAGGGTCAGTTCCAGCGCACGGCGGCGTCGCCGGACGGCCGCGCCCACCCGCACGGGCTGCTGCTCTTTGTGGTCGCCCATCGCTCCGGCTCCCTCCCTCGCTCGTCGTGCCGCTGTCCGGGTGCCCGTTTCCGGGACACACCTCTTCCGATGGCTTCTCTGCACCCTACGCATGTTCGGCAAACCGTTTCACGCGGCCGTCACATCCCTGACATGCCCACGGGCCCGCACCCTCACGGTTCGCGCCAGCCCGTGGGGGTGCGGACCCCTGGGGGCCTCGCTCCCCCTTGAGGATGAATATGCCGCCCAACTGGGCCGGGAGCCCCGCCGCAGGCCATAGGTCGTCACGCGCAGTGATTGGCCGGATTGCTCCCGTAGGCGGAAAGCCGCGAGGGGCGGGCAGCACCGTACAGCCGTCGTCGTACGGTGCCGCCCGCCCCTCCGGTGGCGGTCCGGGCCGGTCAGGTCACCCGGCCGCCTGGCTCTCGGCCCCCTCCTGGACGACCGGGGCCCACTTGTCGACCAGGCCGGGGTGCTGCTTCAGCCAGGTACGGACGGCGTCCTGCTCCCTGCCCTTGCCGGCCTTCTGGATCTGCGCCTCCAGGCTCGTGAGCTGCTGCTCGGTCATGGAGAAGTCCTTCAGCCAGCGGCCGACCTGCGGGTTGTCGGCGGTGAATCCCTTGCGGGCGAGGGTGTGCACGCCGTCGCCCTCGCCCCAGGCCCCCTCGGGGTCCTGCAGCTTCTTCAGGTCGTAGTCGCTGTACGCCCAGTGCGGCGACCACAGGGTGACGACGACCGGCTGCTTCCTGGCGTAGGCGCGCTTCAGCTCGGCGAGCATGGCCGGGGTCGAGCCGTCGACCACGTCGTACGTGCCCTCGAGGCCGTACTGCTTCAGCACCTTGTCCTTCAGCAGGCCCATCATGCCCGCGCTGGGCTCGATGCCGATGATCTTCCCGCCGAACTCGGAGGCGTGGTCCTCGAGGTCCGCCAGGGAGTTCACGTCCTTGACATAGGACGGGACGGACAGCTCCAGGGACGTGGGGCCGTACCACTTGCCGAGGTCGTCGAGCTGCTTGCCGTACTTCGCCCAGTACTCGGCGTGCGTGGTGGGCAGCCAGGAGTCGGTCTGGAAGTCGAGCTGCCCGGTGGCGAGACCGGTGTACAGGGGACCGGCGGCGTACTGGGTGGTGGTCACCTTGAAGCCGCGCTGCTGGAGGATCTCCTTCCACAGGAAGGTGGAGGCGATGCCCTCGTCCCAGGGGATGTAGCCGAGCCTGATCTCCTTGCCCTTGCCGACGTCCGTGCCGGAGGCCTCGGAGGTGCCCGCGGACGAGCCGAAGATGCCGAGTCCGCCCGCGACGAGGGCGAGGACGACCACGCCGACCACGGCGACGGCCGGGCGCGGGCGGTACGACCACGCGCGCGCGGGGGCCTTGGCGGCGGCCCTGCGCCCCAGCGGGGAGAGCTGGGTGCCGAGGGCGCCGGTGACGCGGTCCAGGTAGATGGCGAGGACGACGATGCCGACGCCCGCCTCGAAGCCGTAGCCGATGTCCAGCTGGCCGATGGCCTCGTTGACGGCGCCGCCGAGGCCGCCGGTACCGACCATGCCGGCGATGACGACCATGGACAGGCCCAGCATGATCACCTGGTTGACGCCGGCCATGATGGTCGGCAGGGCGAGCGGCAGCTGGACCCGCCAGAGGATGTCGCGCGGGGTGGTGCCGAACGCCTCGGCGGCCTCGACCAGCTCGGCGTCGACCTGGCGGATGCCCAGCTCGGTCATGCGGACGCCGGGGGCGAGCGCGAAGATCAGGGTGGCGACCACGCCGGCGGCGGTGCCCAGTCCGAAGAAGAGCATGGCCGGGATCAGCAGGACCATCGACGGCATGGTCTGGAGCAGGTCCAGAACGGGCCGTACGGCGGCGCTGACGGCCTTGGAACGGGCGGCCCAGATGCCCAGCGGGATCGAGATCACCAGCGCGATCACGGTCGCCACGAGGACCAGGGCGAGGGTGGACATGGCCCGGTCCCACAGGTCGAGCGAGTCGACCAGCGCGAATCCGGCGAAGGCGAGGACGCCCGCGAGCAGGCCGCGCAGCCACCAGGCGACGACGGCGAGGATGCCCGCCATCAGCAGCGGCTCGGGGGCGGCCAGCACGGCGTCGATGCCGTCGTACATGCCCTCCATGACCGCCTTGACGGCGTCGAAGAGCCAGGAGAGGTGGTCGACCAGCCAGTTCACGCCGGAGTCGACCCAGTCGCCGAGGTGGATCCTAGGCACGGCCGATCACCTTCCCGCCGTTGTCGCAGCCGGCGGGTTCGCCCTGTTCGTCGCCGAGGAATCCGACCAGGCGCTGCCGGGGCACGACGCCGACGAGGGCGCGGCCGGCGTCGAGGACGGCGACCGGGTGGGTGAGCCGGGCGCTGATCGCGCACAGCTCGGTGAACGGGGTCTCGGGGGTCGCGGTCTCGCACCCGCAGTCGGCCTCGTCGCCGCGCAGCCCGGTGTCCATCACGGCGGCGGCGGTCAGCACCCGGGAGCGGTCGACGTCCTGGATGAAGGAGGCCACGTACTCGTTCGCGGGGCGCAGCAGGATGTCCTCGGCGGTGCCGGTCTGGACGATTCGGCCGTCGCGCATGACGGCGATGCGGTCGCCGAGCCGCATCGCCTCGTTGAGGTCGTGGGTGATGAAGACGATGGTCTTCCTCAGGGTCTTCTGCAGCTCCAGGAGCTGGTCCTGCATGTCCCGGCGGATCAGCGGGTCCAGCGCGCTGAAGGACTCGTCCATCAGCAGCAGGTCGGCATCGGTGGCGAGGGCGCGGGCGAGGCCGACGCGCTGCTGCATGCCGCCGGACAGCTCGTCGGGCCAGGACGTCTCCCAGCCGGCCAGGCCGCACAGGGCGAGCGCCTCGTCGGCGCGGCGTTCGCGCTCGGCGCGGGGCACGCCCTGCACTTCCAGGCCGTAGGCGGCGTTGTCGCGCACGCTGCGGTGCGGGAAGAGCGCGAAGTGCTGGAAGACCATGCTGATCTTCCTCGAGCGCAGCTCGCGCAGCTCGCGGTCGGTGAGCGCGGTCAGGTCCTCGCCGTCGAAGCGCACCCTGCCCGAAGTGGGCTCCAGCAGGCCGTTGAGCATGCGCAGGAGGGTGGACTTGCCGGAGCCCGAGAGCCCCATGACGACGAAGATCTCGCCCTCCTCGACCCGGAAGGACGCGTCGATCACGGCGGCGGTGGTGCCGTCGGCGCGCAGCTCCTCCCGGTCGGCGCCCTTGCGCACGTGTTCCACTGCTTCGTCCGGTCGTCTGCCGAACACCTTGAACAGGTGCTCCGCCTCAAGCCTCGGTTGCACGCGTACCTCTCGTCTCGGGGACAGGGACAGGAGACGAAGAGTCGCCGACAGTTGAAAAGAGCAACCAGCCTCGCTCCGAGGCGGCGCCTCCCCAGGTCGGGCGGGGGCAAACCCGTAAGTGGCTGGGCTCACGGCGATGCGCATCACGCAACGCGTTCCGGGCGGGAAGGGCGCTGTCGGTGCCGTACGGCATGATGCGAGCGTGACCGGACGACTCATGCTCCTCGACACCGCCTCGCTGTACTTCCGCGCCTACTTCGGCGTGCCGGACTCCGTGAAGGCACCGGACGGCACGCCGGTGAACGCCGTGCGCGGGCTGCTGGACTTCATCGACCGGCTGGTCAAGGACCACCGGCCGGGGAAGCTGGTGGCCTGTATGGACGCCGACTGGCGGCCGCAGTGGCGGGTGGATCTCATCCCCACCTACAAGGCGCACCGGGTCGCCGAGGAGCACGAGGGCGCTCCGGACGAGGAGGAGGTGCCGGACACGCTCTCCCCGCAGGTGCCGGTGATCGAGGACGTCCTGGACGCGATCGGGATCGCGCGCGTCGGGGTCGCGGGGTACGAGGCCGACGACGTGATCGGCACGTTCACCGCGCGCGCCGACGGCCCGGTGGACATCGTCACCGGCGACCGCGACCTGTACCAGCTGGTCGACGACGAGCGCGGGATCCGCGTGCTGTACCCGCTCAAGGGTGTCGGCACGCTGCAGCTGACCGACGAGGCG
This sequence comes from Streptomyces sp. NPDC031379, assembly GCF_055569615.1. Taxonomy (NCBI): domain Bacteria; kingdom Bacillati; phylum Actinomycetota; class Actinomycetes; order Kitasatosporales; family Streptomycetaceae; genus Streptomyces; species Streptomyces sp. NPDC031379. The sequence continues at coordinate 121,468 of NZ_JBVIIT010000007.1, forward strand.
GTGCTGCGCGAGAAGTATGGGGTGGACGGGCGCGGGTACGCGGATCTCGCGCTGCTGCGCGGCGACCCGAGCGACGGCCTGCCGGGCGTGGCCGGCATCGGCGAGAAGACCGCCGCCAAGCTGCTCGCCGAGTTCGGCGACCTGGCCGGGATCATGGCGGCGGTCGACGACCCGCGGGCGAAGCTCACGCCGTCGCAGCGCAGGCGGCTCACCGAGGCCCGGCCGTACCTTGCGGTCGCGCCGAAGGTGGTGCGGGTGGCCGACGACGTGCCGCTGCCGGACGCCGACACCGCCCTGCCGCGCGCCCCGCGCGACCCGGCGGCACTGGAGGACCTGGCGAAGCGGTGGGGGCTCGGGGGCTCGCTGCAGCGGCTGCTCGGCACGCTCTCGGAGTGACGCGGCGGGAATGTTCCGGCAAAGGACTCTCATCGAGCCCTCAGGAATGAGGCGTTCACTCGGAGCGAGGTGCTAACTTAGGTAAACCTAACCAACTTCGCAGGAGGCCGTGATGGCAGAGCGCCCGGGACGAAAGCCGCGCAAGCCCCATACTGCCCAGGTGGTGCGGACCGAGCGGCTCACCCCGCACATGCAGCGCGTGGTGCTCGGCGGCGAGGAACTCGCCGGATTCGCGGCGGACACCTGCACCGACCACTATGTGAAGCTGCTGTTCGGCCCCCCGGGCGTGACCTACCCGGAGCCCTTCGACCTGGAGCGCATCCGGGCGGAGTTCCCGCGCGAGCAGTGGCCGGTGACCCGGACCTACACCGTGCGCGCCTGGGACCCCGAGCACCGCGAGATGACCCTGGACTTCGTGATCCACGGCGACGAGGGTCTGGCCGGACCGTGGGCCGTGCGCGCACAGCCCGGGGACACGGTCCGCTTCATGGGCCCCGGTGGCGCCTACGCGCCGGACGCGGACGCCGACTGGCATCTGCTCGCCGGTGACGAGAGCGCGCTGCCCGCCATCGCCCGCGCCCTGGAGACGCTGCCCGCCGGCGCCCGCGCGTACGCCTTCGTCGAGGTGTCGGGCCCCGAGGAGGAGCAGAAGATCGACTCCGGGGTGGAGGTCGTCTGGCTGCACCGCGGGGACCGTCCGGTCGGCGAGGCCCTGCTGGAGGCCGTGGCGGCGCTTCGGTTCCCGGAGGGCCGGCTGCAGGCGTTCGTGCACGGCGAGGCGAGTTTCGTGAAGGAGCTGCGCCGGCTGCTCCGGGTCGAGCTGCAGATCCCTCGCGAGGACCTGTCCATCTCCGGCTACTGGCGCCTCGGCCACAACGAGGACGGCTGGCAGGCCTCCAAGCGGGAGTGGAACGCCCGTATCGAGGCGGAGCAGGAGGGCGGCGCGGCGGCCGCCTGAGGACGTCGGAGCGGCGGCACCCGGCACGGGTCGCCGCCGCTCTCCGCTGTCCGCACCGCGCTCAGGGCGCCGTCTCGTTGATCTTGCCGAACGGGATGTGCACGCTGGGCGTGGTCCGGGACGTGCTCTCCAGGTGGGCCACCTGGTCGTCGAAGAAGATGTGCGGGTTCAGCACCTTCATGACCGCGCCCTTGTCCACACCGCCGAGGAAGAAGGCGTCGTTGACCCGCACCCCCCACTCCTTGAGGCTGCGCACCGCACGCTCGTGCGCGGGCGCGTTGCGCGCGGTCACGATGGAGACGTGGACGCGGATCTCGTAGCCGGGATCGCTCTTGCGCCGCTCCTCCTCGCGCCGTTGTATCCGGTTCACGCCGGCGAGGAAGTCGCGCAGCGGCCCCGGGTCGTGCGGGGTCGCCGCGTTCCGGGCCTCGTGCGCGCGGAACTCCTCCAGGCCTCCCGACTGGTACACCCGCTCCGCGGCATCGCCGGCGAGCACCCCGTCGAAGTCGAAGGCGATCCGCAGATCCCGGTCCGTGGGGTCGTCCGGGTACGCCGAACCGAGGACGTGCCCGGCCGGCAGCCCGGCGGCCACGGCCTCGCGCACGTCACGCCCGTCGGCGGACAGGAACAGGGACATGTTCAGCGCCGTCATGAACGGATACGGCGAGCGTCCCTGCCGGAAGATGGCCCGGCTGATCGGCAGCCCGTGGGCCTGGATCGACCGCATGACCCGCAGGCCGGTGTCGGGGTCGTTGCGGGAGAGGATGATGACCTCGACGAGGGGGTCCGCGGGATCGCTCAGGTCGTTCAGCGACAGCAGCCGCCGCAGGAAGGGGAAGGCGACCCCCGGCCGGAGCGTGTTCTCGAGGTTCTCCTCCTGGTAGGCCCGGTAGGCCTCCTCGCCCTGCTCCCGGAAGACCGCGTCCGACTCCCGCAGATCGAACAGGGCGCTGGACGCGACACCGATGACAAGCCGGTCGGCGAGTTCGAAGGCAGGCATGTGCGTTCCCGTCAGTCGCCGCGCACGCGCGCGTGGAAGTGCATGTCGTGCCAGCCGTCCGGGTGCAGGAGGGCGCTGCGCTTGGTGCCCTCCAGCGTGAAGCCCGCCTTGGCGGCCACACGGCAGGAGGCTTCGTTGGCGGTCGCGTGGAAGAGTTCGAGGCGGTGGAAGCCGACCTCCTCGAAGGCCCACTCGGTCAGGGTGGTGGTGGCCCGGACCGCGACGCCCCGGCCGCGCGCGCTCGCCACCGTCCAGTACGCCACCTCGGCGACGCCGTCACCGAGCAGAATCTGGCGCAGGGCGACCCGGCCCAGCAGCTCGTCCGTCTCCCGGTCCACGACGGCCCACTGGACCTGGCTCTCGCCCTCCCAGGCCTGCTGCCACTGCGCGATCCAGCCGGCGGCCTCCGCCACGGAGTCGCAGGACCTGACGTGCCACTGATGGATCAGCCGGTCCTGGAAGGCGGCGTGCACGGCGGGCGCGTCCTCGGCCCGCCAGGGGCGCAGCAGCAGGTCGTCGCCGGCGGGGAGGGCGGGTTGGGGGGTACGGGCGAGGGTCCCGGGGGGCAGCACCGGGCTGGTGAGAAACGGCATGATCCATATCCTGCCGAAAGCGCGACCGGCGACCGACCGCTTTTCGGTTCCGCGCGCTCGTTGCCCCCGGCGGCCCTCGTACCCTTGACCCCGATGAGACGCCGTACCCCGCCCCCGCCCGCCCCGCTCCCCCAGCACGAAGGGGTGGATCCCGTGCGGGTGCGGCTGCCCGCGGGCGGGGCGTGGGCCACCGTGCGGGAGCACCTGGTGGAGCGGCTGACCGGGGCGGGCCCCGGGGTGGTCGCGGGGATGTTCGAGGCCGGACTGATCGTCGGTGCCGACGGCCGGCCGGTGGCTCCGGACGCGCCGTACGAGCCCGGGATGTTCGTGTGGTTCCACCGCGAGCTGCCCGCCGAGGTGCCGGTGCCCTTCCCGGTGGAGGTGGTGTACCGGGACGCGCACATCGTCGTGGCCGACAAGCCGCACTTCCTGGCCACCACCCCGCGCGGCTCGCACGTCGCCGAGACCGCGCTGGCCCGGCTGCGGCGCGAGCTGGGCCTTCCGACCCTGACGGCCGCGCACCGCCTGGACCGGCTGACGGCGGGGCTGGTGCTGTTCACGGTGCGGCCCGAGGAGCGCGGCGCGTACCAGACGCTGTTCCAGGGCCGGCGCGTACGCAAGGAGTACGAGGCGATCGCGCCGTACGACCCCACGCTCGCCCTCCCCCGGACCCTGCGCAGCAGGATCGTGAAGGAGCGCGGGGTGCAGGCCGCGCGGGAGGTCGAGGGCGAGCCGAACGCCGAGACGTACGTGGAAGCCGCCGGGCACCGGGACCGGCTGGGCCGGTACCGGCTCGTCCCGGCGACCGGGCAGACCCATCAGCTGCGGGTGCATCTGAACGCGCTCGGGGTGCCCATCCTCGGCGATCCGCTGTATCCGGAGGTGACCGGCCCGGTGCCGGCCGACGACTTCCGGCGCCCGCTGCAACTCCTCGCGCGGAGGCTGGAGTTCACCGACCCGGTCACCGGGACGGAGCACGCGTTCGTCAGCGGGCGCGCGCTGACGGCCTGGTCGTCGTACGAGACCTGGGCCGGCGAGCGTTAGCCTCCGGTCACTCGCCACGCCACCAGCGCAGCAGCCGCTGCCAGACGCCCCTGGGCCGGGCCGGTTCCGGGCTCGCGAGGAAGGGCTCGGGGGCGGGACGCGGGGCCGGCTGCGGTTCGGCGGCCCGAGCGGGGTCGCTGCTCAGGCTGCCGACCTGCCAGGGGGCGCGCTGCGGCGGCAGGGGCATGGACCGGGGCGGGAGGTCCACGTCCTGCTGCGGCTTGGGCTCGAAGCGCACCGGCAGGGCCACCAGGTGCCGGGAGGCGATGGACGCCCGCCAGCGCAGCTCCTCCTCGGCGCAGTCGAGCTGGATGTCCGGCAGCCGGGTCAGCAGGGCGTCGACGCCGACGTCGGCGATGGCGCGGCCGATGTCCTGGCCCGGGCACTCGTGCGGACCGCCGCCGAAGGCCAGGTGGGAGCGGTTGCCCTGCATGCCGGCCGACAGGTCCGGGCGGATGCGCGGGTCGAGGTTGCCCGGCGCGGGCGCGAACAGCAGCCCGTCGCCCTTGCGGATGCGCCGGCCGCCCAGCTCGGCGTCCTGCTTGGCGTAGTAGCCGAGGACGGTGCTGAACGGCGGCTCGTCCCACAGGGACTGCTCGATCGCCTCCGGCACGGTCATCTGGCCGCCGTTGAGCTGGGCGCGGAAGCCCGGCTCGGTGAGGACCATGCGCAGCGCGTTGGCGAGGAGGTTGGCGGTGGCCTCGTAGGCCGCGAAGAGGACGAGGCGCAGGTGTTCGCGGACCTCGTCGTCGGTGAGTCCGGCCGGATGGGTGATGAGGTGACTGGTGAAGTCGTCCTCGGGCCGGGCGCGGCGCCGGGTGGTGAGCCGGCTCAGCGCGTCCATGACGTACGTGTGGCTCTGGATGGCGGTCTCGGTGCCCTTGAGGGCGTCGCGGGCGGCCTGCACCATCCGGTCGTCGTACTCCTCGGGCATGCCGAGGACCTCGCACATGACGGCCATCGGCAGGTGCTCGGCGAACTGGGAGACCAGGTCGGCCCGGCCCCGCTCGCAGAAGCTGTTGACCAGGCCCTGGGTGGAGCGGCCGATGTGGCGGCGGACGCTGCGGTGGTCGATGGTGGACATGGCCGCGGTGACCGCGGCGCGCAGCCGCTGGTGCTCGTCGCCCTCGGCGTGGGAGCAGATGGGCTGCCAGGCGATGTGCGGCATGAGCGGGTGGTCGGGCTTGACCGTGCCCTCCAGCAGCGGGGTCCAGATCCGGCTGTCGCGGGAGTACTGCGAGGGGCTGCGCACCAGTTGCAGGTTCTCGGCGTGTCCGAGCACCACCCACATCGGCAGGTCGTCGTGGAGCAGTACCGGGGCCACCGGTCCGTACTGCTCGCGCAGGCGCTCGTAGAGGTCGCCGAGGTCCGCCGCGTCGGGGCCGTAGAGCCGGTGCAGTCCGCCGGGGCCGAGGCCGTGTGCCGGGCAGCCCGGCGGCGGGCCGGCGGTGGGGTCCGTGCCGGTGAGGGACGAGGATTCAGGCGTCACAGTGATCGCTCCGGAAGCGGATGGTGTGGGGGTCGGTCGGCTGCGGGTCAGGTGAGGGCGCCGGACAGGGCGAGGGAGTGCAGGAAGTTCATGAGGGTCATCAGTACGTCCTTGCTGGAGGCCCGGCGGCGCACGTCGCAGTCGATGATCGGGATCTCCGGGGCCAGGTCCAGCGCGGTGCGCAGTTCCTCGACGGGGTAACGGGGCGCGTCGGGGAAGGTGTTGACCGCGACGACGAAGGGCACGCCGCGCTCCTCCAGCCGGCCCATGACGTCGAAGCTGACCTCCAGGCGCCGGGTGTCGACCAGGACGACCGCGCCGAGGGCGCCTTCGAACAGGCCGTTCCACAGGAACCAGAAGCGCTCCTGGCCGGGCGTGCCGAACAGGTAGAGCACCAGCTTGTCGGTGATGCTGATACGGCCGAAGTCCATGGCCACGGTGGTGGCCGTCTTGGATTCGGAGCCGTAGTTGTCGTCGACGCCGATGCCGGCCTGGGTCATGGTCTCCTCGGTGGTCAGCGGTCTGATCTCGCTGACGGAACCGACCATGGTGGTCTTGCCGACGCCGAACCCGCCCACGATCACGATCTTCACCGCGGCCTGGGCCGTGTGCGGCAGATGGTCCTCGGTGCGTGGGCCGGGGAGGGTCTCAGAGCCGTTGAAGTCCATGCATCACCGCTTCGAGGAGTGAACGGTCGGGGAGCGCCTGGCGGACGATCGAGGCGCGCGCCTGCACCAGTTCGGCCGCGATCAGCTCGGTGATCAGTACGGTCATCGCGCTGAACGGCAGTTGGAGATAGGCCGACAGCTCGGCCACGGACAGAGGGGCGGTACAGAGCCGGAGCACCGCGGCCTGCTCCGGTGAGGCGGCCGGCGGCGGGGCGGAACGCGCCACGATCAACGTCACGAGGTCGAGTTCGGCACGGCCGCCGTCGGCGGATCCGGCGATGGTGTACAGCCGTTCGGGATTCCTGGGCGGCGCCTCGCCGTCCGCCGGTCCGGGGGGCGGCGGGGGCGGGGGCGGCAGGTGGGGCGGCTGGCGCCGTTTGCGTCGCGGAGGAGTCATACGGTCTGCCCGTTCCGCCGGGGCGGACTGGTGAGGTGGGCGCCGATCCGGACGACGAGGTCGCGCATCATGCCGCTCATCCGGCCCGGCTCGCAGGTGACGTCGGCGAGCACGGCCAGGTAGGCGTTGGCGCCGGCGTTCATGAGGTAGAAGTAGCCGCCCTCGATCTCGATCACGACGACCTTCATCTCGCCGGCGCCGGGGATCTCCTGGATGATGGCGCCGGCCAGGCTCTGCACGCCGGCGCAGGCGGCGGCCACCCGGTCGGCGGCGTCGGGGTCGCCGCCGTAGCGGGCGATGCGCAGTCCGTCGGCGGAGAGGACCACGATCATCTCGATGCCCGGCACGCCGTCGTTCAGCTGCTTGAGCATCCAGTCCAGGTTCGCTCGCTGCTGGATCACTTGAGGTCCCCCTCGTCGTCGGCCTCGGTGGCGCCCTCGGCGGGGTCGGCCGAATCGTTGAGCAGATGCAGGTACTTGGTCGGGTGGAGCGTGAAGTCGGTCAGTTCCGCCGCGGTGGCGCCCTCGGGCATGCCCTCTCGCAGGCCGTCCCAGAACGCTTCCATCCACATGCCCGGCGGCCGGTCCATGAGCTTCTTGCGCTCGGGGTCGATCTCGGGCTCGGGCTCCGGTTCGGACCTGGTCTGGGACCAGATGGTCGGGTTGCCCTCGCGTTCGGCGCGCTCGATGGCGGCCTGTTCGGCGTACCGCTGGCTGAGCGGGGTCTTCACCCGGCTGCGGCGCTGCGGCAGACCGCCCGCGGTCCACTCGGTGACCACGGGGACGTCGTCCTCCATGGAGATCCCGGCGGGGATCTTGGGGCTGGTGGGGCGGCGCTTCTTGGGCGGGCGCTTGGGGCCCTCGACGGCACCGAGTTCGGGCTGCGGTACGCCGGTGGCGCCGATGCCGTGCGCGGCGCCGACGCCGGGCTCGGTGGTGGTCATGACGCGCGGGATGATGAGGATCGCGCGGACGCCGCCGTAGGCGGAGGCGCGCAGCGAGACCTCCATGTCGAACTGCTTGCAGAGCCGGCCGACGACGGCGAGGCCGAGGCGCGGGTTCTCGCCGAGGTTCTCCGCGTCGTCGCCGTTCTTGGCGTCCTCGATCATCTGCTCGATGCGGGCGCGGGACTCCTCGGTGAGGCTGACGCCGGCGTCCTCGATCTCGACGGCGATGCCCGTCTGTACCTCGGCGGCGGTGACGTGCACCTTGGTCGAGGGCGGCGAGTAGCGGGTGGCGTTGTCGAGGAGTTCGGCGGCGGCGTGGATGACCGGCTCGACGGCGGTGCCCTTGATGTTGATGGTGATGATCGAACTGAGTTCGATGCGGCGGTACTCCAGGATGCGCGACATGGCGCCGCGCAGCACGCTGTAGAGGGAGACCGGCAGGGGCCACTGACGGCCGGGGCGGCCGCCGCCGAGGACGGAGATGGTGTCGGCGAGCCGGCCGATCAGCGAGGTGCCGTGGTCGAGCCGGAGGAGGTCGTCGAAGACCTCGGGGTTGCGGCCGTGGTCCTCCTCCATCTCCCGGAGTTCCTTGGCCTGTTGGTGGACGATGGCCTGGACGCGGCGGGCGATGCTCACGTAGGAGCGTTCGGTGGCGTCGCGCATCGAGATCTCGTGGTCGGCGCCGCGCAGCGCGATGCGGAACATCTCGCGGTACTGCTCGGGCAGGCCGCGCAGCTCGGGATCCACGTCGTAGACGTTGACCAGCACGTCCCGGAGCGGCTCTCCGGCGCGCAGCCGGAGCAGACCGGTGGGCAGGATGTCGGTGGCGAAACGGCCGATCAGCTCGTCGTGGGCGACGAGCCGGTGTTCCAGATACGCGGTGTGACGGGCGTGTTCGGCCTGCGCCTCGCGGATCCTGCGGCCGCGGCGGGCGGCTTCCGCGCCCGTGACGAGTACCAGCAGCACGGCCAGCGCCCCGCAGAGGCCGACGGCGAGCCGCGCCGACGCCGGTACCAGGGCCACGGCGGCTCCGCTCGCGGCGGCCATCAATATGGCCGGCGGCAGCAGCACACGCGCATAGGGACGTTCGCGGCGACCGGGAGGCTTCTGAACACTCACCATGGATGCCTTCTGAGACGAGTCGGCTGGGTGTCGGAGGAGCTTTCGGGGGGAAGATTCATGGAACTGCGGGGATCTTCTGGATGTTTGGGAACAGGCGCACGAATACACCTCAACTCGGTGCGCCGCGGGCGAGCTTAGTCCGACCGGATCATCGCCGTGTCATATTCGGCAAGCACCTGAAACCGCCCACACAACAGGAGTACGCTCGACTCCATTTACACGCACTGCTTTCATTCGAACACGTTCGGTTACGGTGCACGGGCGTGCGAGAGCCACTCACCGTGATGAGTGAAAAGGGTGCCTCGGACGCCGGGACGGAACAACACGGCCGGCGGTGCCCCGTGAGGCACCGCCGGCCGGACGAACGCGGGATCAGCCCACCGACGAGTAGGCGACCACACCCCGCAGCAACTGATCGACCGCCTTGCGCGCGGTCTTCGCCACGGACGATCCCTCGCCCGGCGCCGCCGCCGAGATCTGCCCGAGCACGTCGATCACCTGCTTGCACCACCGCACGAAGTCGCCCGCGGGCATCTCCGCCTCCCGCAGCACCTCGTCGAGCCCCTTCCCGGAGGCCCACATGTACGCGGCCCAGGCGAAGCCGAGATCCGGCTCGCGCTGCCCGACCCCCTCGGTCTGGCTGATCCGGAAGTCCTCCTCCAGAGCGTCGAGCCGGCCCCAGATCCGGACCATCTCGCCGAGCGCGGCCTTCGCCTTGCCCGAGGGCAGCTTGGGCGCCATGGCGTCGTCACCGACCCGTGCCTCGTACACCAACGCCGAGACGCACGCGGCCAGTTCGGCGGGGGCGAGCCCCTCCCAGACGCCCTCGCGCAGGCATTCGCTGGCCAGCAGGTCGAGTTCGCCGTACAGCCGCGCGAGCCGCTTGCCGTGCTCGGTGACCTCGTCGCCCCGCAGGTAGTCCATCTCGGTCAGCAGCGCCACGATCCGGTCGAAGGTGCGCGCGATGGTGTTCGTGCGGCCCTCGATGCGCCGCTCCAGCTGCGAGGTGTCGCGCATCAGCCGGTGGTAGCGCTCGGCCCAACGCGCGTGATCCTCACGGTCGTCGCAACCGTGGCAGGGATGGGCTCTGATGGCGGTCCGCAGCTGGGCGATCTCGCGGTCGTCGGCTGCCTGCGACCGCTTCTTGCGGGCCCGCTCCGGCGGGATGTGCCCGGCCTTGGTACGCAACGCGGAGGCGAGGTCCCGGCGCGACTGCGGAGAGCGCGGATTGAAGGACTTCGGGATCCGCATCCGGTCCAGCGGCTCCACCGGCACTGGGAAGTCCATCGACGCCAGTCGCTTGACCTGCCGTTCGGCGGTCAGCACCAGCGGGCGCGGACCGTCGTGCTGGTCGAAGCCGCGGTGGCCGTTGGAGCGGCCGGCGGGCAGCCCCGGGTCGAGCACCAGGGCCAGGCCGGCGTACTTGCCCGTCGGCACGTGGATGACATCGCCCGGCTTGAGCTTCTCCAGGGCCACGGCCGCCTCGGCCCGCCGCTGGTTCGCGCCCTGCCGGGCCAGCTCGGTCTCGCGGTCCTTCAGCTCGCGGCGCAGCCGCGCGTACTCCTCGAAGTCGCCGAGGTGGCAGGTCATGGAGGCCTTGTAGCCCTCCAGGCCCTCCTCGTTGCGCTGCACCTGGCGGGAGATCCCGACGACCGACTTGTCGGCCTGGAACTGTGCGAAGGAGGTCTCCAGCAGCTCGCGCGAGCGGTGCCGGCCGAACTGCTCGACCAGGTTGACCGCCATGTTGTACGACGGCTTGAAGCTGGAGCGCAGCGGGTACGTGCGGGTACCCGCGAGTCCGGCCAGGTGCTCCGGGCTCATCCCGCGCTGCCACAGCACGACGGCGTGGCCCTCGACGTCGATGCCCCGCCGGCCCGCGCGGCCGGTCAGCTGCGTGTACTCGCCGGGGGTGATATCGGCGTGCTGCTCGCCGTTCCACTTGACGAGCTTCTCCAGCACCACCGAGCGGGCGGGCATGTTGATGCCGAGCGCGAGGGTCTCGGTGGCGAACACGGCCTTGACCAGACCGCGCACGAACAGCTCCTCGACGACCTCCTTGAAGGTCGGCAGCATGCCCGCGTGGTGGGCGGCGATGCCGCGCTCCAGGCCCTCCAGCCACTCGTAGTAGCCGAGGACGTGCAGGTCCTCCGGCGGGATGGAGGCGGTGCGCTCCTCGACCAGGGAGCGCACCTTTTCGCGCGCCTCCTCGTCGTTGAGCCTGAGGCCCGCGTACAGGCACTGCTGGACCGCGGCCTCGCAGGCGGCACGGCTGAAGATGAAGGTGATGGCGGGCAGCAGGCCCTCGGAGTCGAGGCGCTCGATGACCTCGGGCCGGCCCGGCGTCCACACGCGCGAACGCTGTCTGCGCTCCCGCTCCCGGTCGGCCTCGCGCATCGAACGGCCGCGCCGGCGGTCCTGGTACGACGGGCGGGTGGCCTCCATGCGGGCGAGGCGGGCGAGGTCGGGGTTGACGGCCTTCTTGTGGCCCTCGCCCTCCTCGAACAGGTCGTACATCCGGCGCCCTGCGAGCACGTGCTGGAACAGCGGCACGGGCCGGTGCTCGGAGACGATCACCTCGGTGTCGCCGCGGACGGTGTCCAGCCAGTCACCGAACTCCTCGGCGTTGGACACGGTCGCCGACAGCGACACCAGGGTCACCGACTCGGGCAGGTGGATGATCACTTCCTCCCAGACGGCACCGCGGAAGCGGTCGGAGAGGTAGTGCACCTCGTCCATGACCACGTAGCCGAGGCCGAGGAGGGTCTGGGAGCCGGCGTACAGCATGTTCCGCAGCACCTCGGTGGTCATCACGACCACCGGGGCGTCGGAGTTGACGCTGTTGTCGCCGGTGAGCAGGCCGACCTTGCCGGTGCCGTAGCGGCGGCACAGGTCGGCGTACTTCTGGTTCGACAGCGCCTTGATGGGTGTCGTGTAGAAGCACTTCTTGCCCTGCTGCAGGGCGAGGTGGACGGCGAACTCGCCCACGATCGTCTTGCCCGAGCCGGTGGGGGCGGCCACCAGCACGCCCTTCCCGGCCTCGAGTGCCTGGCAGGCCTCGATCTGGAAGGGGTCGAGGCCGAAGTCGTACATCTCGCGGAAGGACGCGAGCGCGGTGGCCTGCTCGGCTGCCCGCCTGCGGGCTGCCGCGTACCGCTCGGCCGGTGAGAGATCCTCTGTCATCGTGCTTTCGAGCGTACCGGGCGCCACTGACAACAGGACGATCATTATCCCGAACATGGGTTGATCGACAGCACACGAATGCCCCCGTCCCCAGGGGACGAGGGCATCGCACAGCGGCTCGGTGGACGATCAGGTCACGTCGTCGTAGCCGTTGACCCGGTCCGTGCTCGCCTGCTCGGGCAGCACGCGGTTGGCCGAGACGGGCTCGACGTCGCCGATGTCCTCGGGCGTGAGGTCCAGCTCGGAGGCCTCGTCGTCGGCGGGACCCGCGGCGTCGCGGCGGCGCCTGCGCCGGTCGTTCAGCAGCGAGAAGGTGACCGCGCCGAAGTACAGCACCCAGATCGGTCCGGCGAGCGCCAGCATCGAGAGCGGGTCGGTGCTCGGCGTGGCGACGGCCGCGAAGACCGTGATGCCGAGGATCATCGCCCGCCACCAGCCGAGCATGCGGCTGCCGGTCAGCACCCCGGTGAGGTTGAGCATGATCAGCAGCAGCGGCAGCTCGAAGGAGAGACCGAAGACGATCACCATGCGGGTGACCAGCTGGAGCAGGTCGTCGAGCGGCAGGAAGTTCCTGATGGCCCCGTTCGGCGTGAAGTCGATCAGCACCTTCGCGGTGGTGGGCAGCACCTTGTACGCGAAGAAGGCACCGCCGAAGAACAGCGGGGCGCCGGTGAAGACGAAGGCGTAGGCGTACTTCTTCTCGTGCCGGTGCAGACCCGGCGCGACGAAGGCCCACAGCTGGTAGAGCCAGATCGGCGAGGCCAGCACGACGCCCGCCATCAGGGAGACCTGGAGAGCGAGGTTGAACGGGGCGAGGAGACCGTTGATCGTGATCTCGGCGCACTGGTGCTTGCCGCTGGTCTTCGCCAGCTCCTCGAACGTCTCAGGGCAACCGATCGAGTCGAGGATGGGCCTCGTCAGGAAGTTGATGATGTCGTTGTAGAAGAAGGCGGCGACCACCGTCACGACGACGATGGCCAGCATGGCCTTCGCGAGCCGGTTGCGAAGCTCACGAAGATGATCCGCAAGGGGCATCCGCCCCTCGGGATCCTTCTCCTTGTTGCGGGCAGACTTGACCAACCCACGTCCTCATCTCGTGCGGCAGGCCGGGGGTTTCCGGCCCTGCGTCAGCGCTGGGTGGTGTCCGTCGGCTCGTTGACCGGCCGCGAGCTGCTCACGTCGCCGGGAGCCGCCTGGATGGTGCGCTGCGCCGGGGGCTGCTCGTTGGAGGCGGGCGCCTGGGCGGAGGAGTTGCTGTCTTCCTTCATCGCCTTGGCCTCGCTCTTGAGGATGCGCGCGGACTTGCCGAGCGAGCGGGCCATGTCCGGAAGCTTCTTCGCGCCGAACAGCAGGATGATGACGACGAGGATGAGAATGATCTCGGGGGCTCCGAGCCTTCCGAACATAAGATTTTACCTTCTCACCGAGGCGGCTGGGGTGGGGTGCTGTCCGACCAGTCGGACATGCGTCCGATGGTCGTGCTGTCAGCGATCGTAACGCTCAGGGGTAAACGAGAGGCAATCCCCGTGCGTACTCCCGGTCCGCGGTACGGGCCTCGTTCTCCGCACCGCGACCAGCAGCGTACCTGTCCCGATGGGCAGCATGACAGGGCGAAGTGACGCAAAGCGCTTGTACCGCAGGACTCACAGGTCCCCCTCGGCGCAGCTCACAGGGCGTCCACGGCCCGGGCCGTGCTCACGGCCGCCCGCTCCAGATCCTCCGCCGCCCTGTTGATACGGCGCGCGGAATCCGCGACCTGCTGCCCGAGGCGCCGCGCCTCCAGGAAGACCCGGACGGCGAGCACCCCCAGGACGGCGAGACCCAGGAAACCCACGGCTACCGCGAACATCGGCCAGAACATGACGCCGAGCCTAGACCGTCCCGCGGTGCGGAGCGCAGCCGCCTACACCGTGGAGTGCAGGCGCAGGGTCCGGACCCCGCCGCCGGTGAGCAGCTCGACGATGCGCTCACCGGCCGGCTTGCGGACCGAGACACCGCACTCGGGACAGGTGAAGGAGTAGAAGGTCGTCCGGCTGCTGGCGCCGATGGCCAGGCGCAGGGCGCTCGCGGCGAGTTCGAAGCGGCCCCGGCAGTCCGGGCAGCCGGCCCGGAACATCACGGGGACCACTCTCCTCATCCCGGCGAAGGCGGCCGCCACCGTCATCTCACCCGCACCGGACACCGGAGAGTCGCTCAAAGCCCTCGCTCCTCGTTCTCTAGTCGTTCGCCTGCGGGGCGCCGCGGCCCCTGCGGCTCACTCCTGCCTCTCGCCCTGGCCGTCGGCATCCCGCACCGCCTCCGGCGGGGTGTCGTACGCCGCCAGCGCCTCACGGGCCGCCCGGCGGGCGCTGTCGGCCAGGTCGGGCGGGGAGACGATTCGGCCGTCGCGGCCGAGCCGCAGCGCCAGCCGGCGCAGGGAGGCCGGATCGGGGGTGCGCAGAGTGATACGCAGCCCGCCGTCGGGAAGCTCATCGGCGCTGTCGTGCGGGTAGTACTCGGCGACCCAGCGGCCGCCGGGGCCGACCTCGACGACGACCTCCGGGTCCTCGGCGGCCGGCTGCACCAACGCCTCCGACAGGTCCCGCAGCTCGATCTCCGGGGGCGCGGAGGGCTCGTCGAGGATCCTGATCTCGGCGACCCGGTCGAGCCGGAAGGTGCGCCGGGCCTCGGACCGGCGGCACCAGGCCTCGACATAGGTGTGCCCGACGCTGACCAGCCGGATCGGGTCGATCTCGCGCTCGGTGACCTCGTCGCGGGCCGGGGAGTAGTAGCGGATCCACAGCCGGCGGCGCTCGGAGATGGCCCGGTCGACGTCGGCGAAGACCCCGCCCTCCGACTCGAAGGTCACCGACAGGCGGGAGCTGGCGCCGGCGGCTTCACCGGCCGCGGCCTCCACCTTGGCGGTGGCCCGCAGCAGGGCCTGGCGGTCGCCCTCCCGAAGCCCCGGCAGGGTGGAGACCGCGCGGGCGGCCACCAGCAGTGCCGTGGCCTCGTCGGCGGCGAGCCGTAGCGGCTCGGCCGCCTCCTCGCCGAGCGCGGCCGGGTTGTGCCACCAGATGCGCTCGCCGTCGGTGTCGATGTCCAGCAGGTCGCCGCCGCGGAAGCTGGTGCCGCACATGGGCAGCAGATCGAGATCGGCGACCAGCTCGTCCTCGGTGATGCCGAAGGCGCGCGCGACGTCCGCGATCCGGGCGCCGGGGCGCTCCCGGAGATAGGTCACCAGGGAGAGCATCCGCCGAGTCTGGTCGATGGCGTTCACGGGCCTGGCCGGTTTGCCTGCCACAGTCCTGCTCCCCCTCAGCCCTTGGCCACGGCACGCAGCCGGTCCACCACGTCGGCCCGCAGCTCGGCCGGCTCCACGACCACCACGTCCGGCCCGAACTCCACCAGCCAGGCGTCCAGGCCGTGCCCGTACGGAATCTCCAACTCGTCCCAGCCGTCGCCGAGTTCCCGGACCTCGGTGGCCTTCGCCCGAAGGGGGTAACCGGCGCCGGAACGCAGCCGGATCAGCGCCGAGCGGTCGGCTATCTCGCCCGCCCAGCCCGCGACGGTCTCGCGCACGGTGACGACGTCCGGCACGGGCGCGGTGAAGCCCGTCCCCCGGGAGCGGACCCTGCCGGTGATCCGGGAGAGCCGGAAGACACGCTCGGCGCCCCGGTCGCGGTCGAAGCCGGCCAGATACCAGTGGCCGCGCCAGCACTCCAGCGCCCACGGCTCGACGTGCCGGGGCCCGGGGTGGGCGGCGGACGCCTTGCGGTAGTCGAAGACGACCGGGCGGCGGTCGCGGCAGGCCAGCATCAGCGGCTCGAAGGCGGCCTCGTGCACCGGGATGCGCGGCTCCAGGGCGCCGTGCGCCTCGTACGGGTCGACGTCCTCGGGGAGGCCCGCGGCGCGCAGCTTCTGCAGGGCGCCGCTGGCCGCCCCGGCCAGCCGGGCCTGCTGCCAGACCTTGGCGGCCAGGCCCAGGGCGGCGGCCTCCTCGGCGTCCAGGGTGATGGGCGGCAGCCGGTTGCTGTCGCGGCGGGCGAGGTAGCCGACCTCGCCGTCGAGGTTCTCGACGGTCTCGATGACCAGGCCCAGCTCGCGCAGATCGTCCTTGTCCCGCTCGAACATGCGGTTGAAGGAGTCCTCGGATCCGGCCGCGCCCCTGTCCGGCCTGACCGCCTCGACGTAGGCCTCAATGGAATCGCGCAGCTCGCGCTTGCTGAGCGGGCGCCGGGTGCCGAGCAGGCACAGCGCCAGGTTCATCAGCCGCTCGGCCTTGGCAATGGCCATCGACGCCCTTCGCCTCCCCTATGGTGCTTACCAGCGATGACCGTACCGCCCCGCGGTGCGGTGACAAAAGCCGAGGGCCCATGCCCGAACAGGCATGGGCCCCAGGTGATCGGATCCGGTCGGACCCGCCGGTGGATCAGACCCCGAGCAGGTCCACCACGAAGATCAGGGTCTCGCCGGGCTTGATCGCCGGGGTCGGGCTCTGGTCGCCGTAGGCGAGGTGGGCGGGGATGGTCAGCTCGCGGCGGCCGCCGACCTTCATGCCCTGCACGCCCTGGTCCCAGCCCTGGATGACACGGCCCGCGCCCAGCGGGAAGCGGAACGGGGTGCCCCGGTTCCAGCTGGCATCGAACTCCTCGCCGGTGCTGAAGGCGACGCCCACGTAGTGGACGGTGACGGTCTGGCCCGCCTGCGCGACCGGCCCGTCGCCCTCCCAGATGTCCTTGATCTCGAGGTCCGCCGGGGGCTCGCCGCCCGGGAAGTCGATCTCGGGCTTCTCGATGCTCACGTCAAAAGCTCCTGCTTGTGTACGACACGAAACGCCGACAGTCTTTCATCCCGGGGGCTCCCCCGCCCGCCACGGGCGCACCGCGCGCTACATCGCGGCGAGGATGTCCACCGTGAACACCAGGGTGGAGCCCTTCTCGATCACCCCGCCGCTCGGCGGCTTGTCGCCGTAGGCCAGCTCCGGCGGTACGACGACCAGGACCCGGCTGCCGATCTTCTTGCCGGTCAGGCCCTGCGCCAGCCCCTTGACCGCCTGCTGCATCTGCTCGATCGAGAACTGGCTGAGCCGGCCCGAGCCATAGGTCTGCTGAAACGTCTTGCCACTGTCCCAGACCAGGCCCTGGAACTGGCAGAGGACCGTCTGGTCGGCCTTCACCGCGGCGCCGTCGCCCTCCAGCACATAGGTCGCCGCGAGCTTCTTCGGCGGGTCCGACTTGGGGATGGTGACCTTGGGCACCTTGCCGTCGGTGTTGGTGGCCACCTTCGGCAGCGCGGCGTCGTTCTGCGCGACCGGCTTGCCCTTGGCGGAGCTCTTGGAGTTGAAGGACTCGATCAGGTCGATGACGAACACCAGGGTGTCCGTGCCCTTGATGCCCGCCTGCGGCTGGCCCGACTTGCCGTAGCCGTACGTCGGCGGCACGGCGATCTCGATCCGGCTGCCGGTCCGCTTGCCCGCCAGGGCATAACGCCAGCCGTCGATGATGGTGCCCTGGGCGAGCTGCATGAGCAGCGGGCGCCCCCGGTCGTAGGAGTTGTCGAAGACCTTGCCCGTGCTCCAGATCTGGCCCAGGTAGTTCGCCTGGATGAACTCGTTCTCCGCGACCTTGGGGCCGCTGCCCGCGATCACCGTCTTCACCGCGAGGTTCTTCGACGGCTCCCCCGGCCCCTTGGCGACGGTCGGCTTCTCGCCGAACTTCACTCCCGCCGTGATCGCCGGCAGCGGTCCGTCCACCATCTTCGGCGGGGGCGCGCTGGAGGGCGACGCCGAGGCGCCGGCCTTGCTGGAGTCGGACTTGTCGTCACCGCATCCGGCGAGTGTGACCAGTCCTGCGGGGAGAGCGGCGAGGAGGAGTGAGCGTCGGCGCACGGAAGAGCCTCGTAATCGGTCGATCTTGCGGATTGGCGTGCGCGCAACTCTACGACGGGAGAAGGGCGCCGTACGGGAAACGTACGGCGCCCGTGTTGCGTTCCGGCATTTCGGTGCGGAAACGCTTGACTCACATACCTTCGTCACATTCCGGCGATGAGCTTCTCCACCCGGTCGTCCACCGAACGGAACGGGTCCTTGCACAACACGGTGCGCTGTGCCTGGTCGTTGAGCTTCAGGTGCACCCAGTCGACGGTGAAGTCCCTGCGCTGTTCCTGTGCCCGCCGGATGAAGTCGCCGCGCAGCCGGGCCCGCGTGGTCTGCGGTGGTACCGACTTGCCCTCGAAGATCTTCAAGTCGTTGCAGATCCGGGCGGCTTGCCCCTTCTTCTCCAGCAGGTAGTACAGGCCACGACGGCGGTGGATGTCGTGGTAGGCGAGGTCTATCTGGGCGACCCGCGGGTGCGACATCGTCATGTTGTGCTTGGCCCGGTACCGCTCGATGAGCTTGTACTTCATGACCCAGTCGATCTCGGTGGCGATCCGGTCCAGTTCCTCGGTCTCGATCGCGTCGAGGGTGCGGCCCCACAGCTCCAGGACCTGCGCGACCGTACCGGTGCGGATGCCCCGGCGGTCGCAGAAGTCCACGGCCTTGTCGAAGTACTCGCGCTGCACCTCCAGCGCGGAGGCCTCCCGGCCGCTGGCCAGGCGCACCTTGCGCCGGCCGGTGATGTCGTGGCTGACCTCGCGGATCGCCCGGATGGGGTTCTCCAGGGTGAGGTCGCGCATCACGGTGCCCGCCTCGATCATGCGCAGCACCAGGTCGGTGGCGCCGACCTTGAGCAGCATGGTCGTCTCGGACATGTTCGAGTCGCCGACGATGACGTGCAGCCGGCGGTAGCGCTCGGCGTCCGCGTGCGGTTCGTCGCGGGTGTTGATGATGGGCCGGGAGCGGGTCGTCGCCGAGGAGACGCCCTCCCAGATGTGCTCCGCGCGCTGGCTGACGCAGTACACCGCGCCGCGCGGGGTCTGCAGCACCTTGCCCGCGCCGCACAGCAGCTGCCTGGTCACCAGGAAGGGAATGAGGATGTCCGCGAGGCGGGAGAACTCCCCGTGCCGCGCCACCAGATAGTTCTCGTGGCAGCCGTAGGAGTTGCCCGCCGAGTCGGTGTTGTTCTTGAAGAGGTAGACGTCGCCCGCGATCCCCTCCTCGTGCAGGCGTCGTTCCGCGTCCACCAGGAGTCCTTCGAGAATGCGCTCGCCGGCCTTGTCGTGGGTGACCAGTTCGGTCACGTTGTCACATTCGGGTGTCGCGTATTCCGGATGTGAGCCCACGTCGAGATAGAGCCGGGCGCCGTTTCGCAGAAAGACATTGCTGCTGCGGCCCCATGACACGACACGGCGGAAGAGGTACCGCGCCACCTCGTCAGGAGACAGGCGGCGCTGTCCCCTGAACGTGCACGTGACGCCGTACTCGTTCTCCAGCCCGAAAATGCGGCGGTCCATGAGTGAACATTACGCCCGATCCCCTGAGCTGAAACGGGGTTCGGCAGCACGATTTGGATCATTTTCCGATGAAGCCGCAACGACCGCGCCTCGCGCGGGAGCTGCGAGGACCCCTCCGGTGGCGAGCAGGACCAGCAGGGACACGGCCCCCGCCGCGCCCGGCAGCGCGAAGCCCCACAGCGTGCCACCGGCCTGGACCACCGGCCCGGCCAGGCCCGTTCCGACCGAGGCGCCCACGGTGAACGTCGTCACAAGCCAGGAGAAAGCCTCGGTGACGGTGCCGGCCGGCGCGTGCCGGTCGACGATGATGAACGCACAAGCGATGCAGGGCGCCAGGAAGACCCCGGAGACCACGCTGAGCAGCACCATGGCGACCGGGCCCGGCATCAGCATCAGCGGCAGGTAACAGACCGCCAGAAGCGCCACCAGCCCCCGCAGTCGCCGCTCGGGCGCACCGGCCCACCGGCGGGCGCCGTACACCGTGCCGCCGGCCAGCGCCCCGAGGCCCAGCCCGGCCATCAGCCAGCCGTAGACCGCGTCACCGCCGTGGCCGTCAGCGTACGACACCGAGGCGACCGTGATGGAGCCCAGCGCGATGCCGACGAACAGGAAGGCGGCGAGCAGCGCCAGCAGGCCGGGCGAGCGCAGGGCTCCCAACCAGTGTGCCTCGCGCGGCTCCGAGCGCCACGCGCGCGAGGGCGGCGAGAGGACCACGCAGAGCGCGCCCAGCACGCCCAGCAGGTTCAGCACGAGCAGGGCGGCACGCTCGTCCCACACGGACACGCACAGGGTGACCAGCAGCGGCCCGACGGTGAACATGATCTCCTGCGCGACCGCGTCCATGGCGTACGCGGTGTGCACCTGCTCCTCGCGGCGCAGCACGGACGGCCACAGGGCCCGCAGACCGCCCTCGAGGGGCGGGGTGAACAGGCCGGACGCCGCGACGGCCGCGTAGGCGAGCGGGAGCGGGTCGGTGCCGCAGAGCGCGAAGACCGTCATGGAGAGCGCCGCGAGGACCGCGGCGGGCAGTTGCACACGCGGCTGGCCGTACAGGTCCACGAGCCGGCCGAGCACCGGCTGGCCGACGGCGTTGGCCACGCCGTAGACGGCGGCGAGGGCGCCGGCGAGACTGTAGGTGCCGCCCTCGGCGCGCACGAACAGCACCAGGGCGATCGCGGCGGTGGCGTTGGGCAGCCGTCCCACCAGGGTGCCGGTGAGCAGCCGCAGCGCGTGCCGCGCCCGCAGGATCTCCAGGTATCCCGTGGCCATGTCCTGCCTTCCAGTGGCTCGCCCGGGACGCTCGGCGACCCGAAGTGTTACGTATAACGTCCCCTCCCATACGTACCATGTGCGCTGTTCACACGTCCAGACGAGGCGAACGACCGGAAGAGCCGGAAGAACACTCGAGAAGAGGAGCACGACCGCGGTGGTACGCAGCAGCACGCGCCCGACCAGCCGGGACGTCGCCCAGGCGGCCGGGGTCTCCCAGGCCGCCGTCTCGCTCGTCCTGGGCGACAAATGGCGCGGCCGGGTCTCGGAGGCCACCGCCGAGCGCGTCCGGGAAGCCGCCCGCGACCTGGGCTACCGCCCCAACCTCGCCGCCCGCAACCTCCGCCTCGGCCGCACCCGCACCGTCCTGCTCGTCGTGCCGGCCCTGACCACGGAGTTCTTCGCCGGCGTCTACACCGGCGCCGCCCGTGTCGCCGCCGAGCACGGCTTCGGCGTGGTGCTCTACCCCTCGCCCGAGGGCATCGGCCCCGCCCGCGACCCCTTCGCCTCCGCACAGGCCGCCCTGGACGGCGTCATCGCCTCCTCCATGGCGGCCGACGCCCTCACCGCGATCCGCGGCGACCAGCTGCCCCTGGTCATGCTCGACAGCGACCCCGAGGGCAGCCTGGGCGCCGCCACCGTGAACCTGGACATCGCCGACGGCGTCCGCCAGGTCGCCGAGCACCTGCTGGGTCTCGGCCACCGCCGCGTCCTGCACCTCGCCGCCGACGTGCCCTCCTGGACCTTCGAGATGCGCGCGCGGGAGCTGACCGCGCGGCTGGCCGCGGTCCAGGGCACCGAGGTCCGTACGGCCGCCGCCCCCATATCGATCGAGGGCGCCCTGGCCGCCACCGAGACCGCCTTCACCGCTCCCGGCCCCCGTCCGACGGCGGTGGTGTGCGACGACGACAAGCTCGCCGCCGGCGCCTACAAGGCCCTGCGCCGCCTCGGCCTGCGCGTGCCGGAGGACGTCTCCGTCACCGGTCTGGACGACCTCGCCCTGGCCACCGCGCTCGATCCGGAGCTGACGACCGTCCGGCTGGACGCCGAGCTGTTCGGCGAGCGCGGCATGCACGCTCTGCTCGCGGTCCTGGAGGGCCGGGAGCCCGACCGTGAGGACATCCCCGTCGACCTGGTCGTCCGGGGCTCCACGGCGCCGCCACGGGCGGCCTGAACGCCGTGTGCCCCGGCCGGAGGAAGCGGCCGGGGCACACGGACACGGGAAGCGGGGCGACGGATTACTCCTCCTCGGAACTCTCCGCCTCGGTGGCCGCGCCGTTCGCCTCCAGCAGGCGGGCCAGCTGACGGCCGACGACACGCTTGAACTTGCGCTTCTGCGGGCGCGTGCGGTCCAGCACCGCGACCTCGAGGCGCTCGGCGGGGATCTCCCGCTCACTGCCGTTGGTGTCCCGGGACAGCGCCTGCACGGCCAGCTTGAGCGCCTCCGCGAGGCTCATGCCGTCCTGGTGGCGCTGGTCCAGGAAGCCGCTGATCTGCTCGGCGTTGCCGCCCACCGCGACCGAACCGTGCTCGTCCACGATGGAGCCGTCGTGCGGCAGCCGGTAGATCTGGTCGCCCTCAGGGGTCTCCCCCACCTCGGCCACCACCAGCTCCACCTCGTAGGGCTTCTCGGCCGCGGAGGAGAAGATCGTGCCCAGCGTCTGGGCGTAGACGTTCGCCAGGCCCCGGGCGGTCACGTCGTCCCGGTCGTAGGTGTAACCCCGCAGGTCGGCGTAGCGGACACCGCCGATGCGCAGGTTCTCGTACTCGTTGTACTTGCCGGCGGCCGCGAAGCCGATCCGGTCGTAGATCTCGCTGAACTTGTGCAGCGCACGGGACGGGTTCTCACCGACGAACACGATGCCGTCGGCATACTGCAGCACGACCAGGCTGCGGCCCCGGGCGATGCCCTTGCGGGCGTACTCCGCCCGGTCGGCCATGGCCTGCTGAGGTGAGACATAGAACGGCGTCGACACCGGTTATCCGTCCCTTTCTGTCATGGTCACTGGATCACCTTCGAAAGAACCGCGCGCCCTCAGAGCAGGGCGGCCTTCGGGCCGTCCGGCTCCTCCAGACGCCGCTGGAGCACCGCGCGGGAAAGCCCGGAGGATTCGTCCTCCGAGAGCCGGCGGAAGCCGTCCTCGGTGATCACGGTGATGATCGGGTAGATCCGGCGGGCGACATCGGGACCACCGGTCGCCGAGTCGTCGTCTGCCGCGTCGTAGAGGGCCTGGACCACCAGCGTGGTGGCCTGCTCCTCGGACAGGTCGTCACGGAACAGCTTCTTCATGGCGCCGCGCGCGAAGATCGAGCCGGAACCCGTAGCCGCGAAGTTGTGCTCCTCGGAACGGCCGCCCGTGACGTCGTAGGAGAAGATGCGGCCCTTCTCCCGGTCCACGTCGTACCCCGCGAAGAGCGGGACGACGGCCAGACCCTGCATGGCCATGCCGAGGTTGGAACGGATCATCGTCGACAGCCGGTTCGCCTTGCCCTCCAGGGACAGCTGAGCGCCCTCGACCTTCTCGAAGTGCTCCAGCTCCAGCTGGAAGAGCTTGACCATCTCCACGGCGAGACCGGCGGTGCCGGCGATGCCGACGGCCGAGTACTCGTCCGCCGGGAAGACCTTCTCGATGTCCCGCTGGGCGATGATGTTGCCCATGGTCGCCCGGCGGTCACCGGCGAGCACCACGCCCCCGGGGAACGTGACGGCGACGATCGTCGTCCCGTGCGGCGCCTCGATCACGCCCTGAGTGGGCGGCAGCTGCCGGTTGCCGGGCAGCAGCTCGGGCTGCTGCTCGGAGAGGAAGTCCATGAAGGACGAGGATCCTGGCGTCAGGAAGGCCGCTGGCAGACGCCCGGTGCCACGAGTATTGGCTTCCACAAGTTTCCTTCCACATAGGCGGCAGTCCGGCGGGCAAGCCCGGGACCACTCTCCCCACTTGCCGATGGCCGAATTGCAGTTGAAGCACGGTATGCCACGGACCTTACCCGGCTCGTGGCGGTGATCCACATGCCCGGCCCGAGCCTTTCCCGGCCACGAAGACTGCCCGCGGCCCGGACTCCTCCGGCCGCGAGCAGTGCTCCCTCGACCGCTCGTTGGCCACTCACCACTTCCCCACCCTCGAACCTGGGATTCGAAGGTAAATGCGGTCTACTGCCCACCCTTTTGCACGAAGGAACGCACGAAGTCCTCCGCGTTCTCCTCCAGGACGTCATCGATCTCGTCCAGGACGGAGTCCACGTCGTCGCTCAGCTTCTCGTGCCGCTCCTTGAGGTCCTCCGAAGCCTGCGCTTCCTGCGCCTGCTCCTCGACCTCCTCGGTGGAACGCGTCGCCTTCTGCTGACCGCCGCCGGTGTCCTTGGTTGCCATAACCCTCACCCCGCTCAGTTCGCCTGCCGATCGGTGATGATCAGACCCTACAAGCCGGGTCCGACATCGGCCCCGCAGTTTCCACAACGTGCGGGGGCCACCTCGATGATTCCCGGGCGGGGGGATTTCCACCCTGCCCGCCCGGGGCGCTACGGGTACCCGCTGATCACGCTCAGCCGCCCGACAGGACCCTGACCAGGTCTTCCGCGGTGCGGCAGCGGTCCAGCAGCTCCTTGACGTGATTTCGCGTTCCGCGTAGTGGTTCCAGGGTTGGGACGCGCTGCAGCGAATCCCGGCCGGGCAGATCGAAGATCACCGAGTCCCAGGAGGCGGCGGCGACGTCGTCCGCGTACTGCTCCAGGCAGCGGCCGCGGAAGTACGCGCGCGTGTCCTCCGGCGGCTTCGTACGGGCCCTGTCGACCTCGGCCTCGTCCAGCAGCCGCTTCATGCGTCCGCGGGCCACCAGGCGGTTGTAGAGGCCCTTCTCGGCCCGTACGTCGGCGTACTGGAGGTCGACCAGGTGCAGCCGGGCGGCGTCCCAGTCGAGGCCGTCGCGGCGCCGGTAGCCCTCCATGACCTCGCGCTTGGCGACCCAGTCCAGCTCGCCGGCCAGGCTCATGGGGTCGTTCTCCAGCCGGGTGAGGGTGTCCTCCCAGCGGCCGAGGACGTCCTTGGTCTGGTCGTCGGCGTCGGCGCCGTACCGCTCCTCGACGTACTTGCGGGCCAGCTCGAAGTACTCCATCTGCAGCTGGACCGCGGTCAGGGTGCGGCCGCTGCGGAGGGTGACCAGGCGCTTCAGCGAGGGATCGTGGGAGACCTGGTGCAGGGTGCGTACCGGCTGGTCGACCGCCAGGTCCACCGCGATGAACCCGTCCTCGATCATGGAGAGGACCAGGGCGGTCGTGCCCAGCTTGAGGTAGGTGGAGATCTCGGAGAGGTTGGCGTCGCCGATGATGACGTGCAGGCGGCGGTACTTCTCCGCGTCCGCGTGCGGCTCGTCGCGGGTGTTGATGATCGGGCGCTTGAGCGTGGTCTCCAGGCCCACCTCGACCTCGAAGTAGTCCGCTCGCTGACTCAGCTGGAAGCCGTGTTCGTGGCCGTCCTGGCCGATGCCGACGCGGCCGGCGCCCGCGAAGACCTGGCGGGAGACGAAGAAGGGCGTGAGGTGGCGCACGATGTCCGAGAAGGGGGTCTCCCGCTTCATCAGGTAGTTCTCGTGCGTGCCGTAGCTGGCGCCCTTGTTGTCGGTGTTGTTCTTGTACAGGTGGATCGGCTGGGCGCCGGGGAGCTGTGCGGCCCGTTCGGCCGCCTCGGCCATGATCCGCTCGCCGGCCTTGTCCCAGAGGACGGCGTCGCGGGGATTGGTGACCTCGGGGGCGCTGTATTCGGGATGGGCATGGTCGACATAGAGGCGTGCACCGTTGGTGAGGATCACATTGGCCAGGCCGATGTCCTCGTCGGTGAGCTGGCTGGCGTCGGCGGCCTCCCGGGCGAGGTCGAAGCCTCGCGCGTCCCGCAGCGGATTCTCCTCCTCGAAGTCCCAGCGGGCCCGTCGGGCCCGGTGCATCGCCGCCGCGTAGGCGTTGACGATCTGGGACGAGGTGAGCATGGCATTGGCGTTCGGGTGGCCGGGGACGGAGATCCCGTACTCCGTCTCGATGCCCATTACTCGCCGTACGGTCATGCGGCCCTCCTTGCCCGGCGGCACCCTCGGTCGTGGGCGCCGCTCAAGTACCGCTGGCGCTCCGGTGCGTGTGCGGTGCCCGTCCCCGCACTGCGCGACTCGGCGGTAGGAACGAGCCTAGAACGCCTTTGCGCTGGTGGGGAGATCATTTGCGTCATTGGCTGCTCCGGTCGTGGCCTGAAAAACGCAACGGCTGCGGGTACCCGGTGAGGGCACCCGCAGCCGCCCTGCCGTTACAGGTACTGACCGGTGTTCGCCACCGTGTCGATGGAGCGTCCGGTGTCCGCGCCCTGCTTTCCGGTGATGAGGGTACGGATGTACACGATCCGCTCGCCCTTCTTTCCGGAGATGCGGGCCCAGTCGTCGGGGTTGGTGGTGTTGGGCAGGTCCTCGTTCTCCTTGAACTCGTCCACGCAGGCCTGGAGGAGGTGGGAGACGCGGAGGCCCTTCTGGGTCTTCTCCAGGAAATCCTTGATCGCCATCTTCTTGGCACGGCCCACGATGTTCTCGATCATGGCGCCGGAGTTGAAGTCCTTGAAATAGAGGACTTCCTTGTCACCGTTTGCATAGGTGACTTCCAGGAAGCGGTTCTCCTCGGATTCGGCGTACATGTGCTCCACGGCCGTCTGGATCATGCTCTGGACGGTGGTGGCCTTGTCGCCGCCGTGCTCGCCGAGGTCGTCCGAGTGCAGCGGGAGACGCTCGGTGAGGTACTTGCCGAAGATGTCCTTGGCCGCCTCGGCGTCGGGACGCTCGATCTTGATCTTCACGTCGAGCCGGCCGGGGCGCAGGATGGCGGGGTCGATCATGTCCTCACGGTTCGAGGCGCCGATGACGACCACGTTCTGCAGGCCCTCCACACCGTCGATCTCGGCGAGCAGCTGCGGGACGATGGTGTTCTCCACGTCCGAGCTGACACCGGAGCCACGGGTGCGGAAGAGGGACTCCATCTCGTCGAAGAAGACGATCACGGGGGTGCCCTCGCTGGCCTTCTCACGGGCCCGCTGGAAGACGAGGCGGATCTGCCGCTCGGTCTCGCCGACGTACTTGTTGAGCAGCTCCGGACCCTTGATGTTCAGGAAGAAGCTCTTGCCGGCGGCCTGACCGGTGACCTCGGCGACCTTCTTGGCCAGAGAGTTGGCGACGGCCTTGGCGATGAGCGTCTTGCCGCAGCCGGGCGGGCCGTAGAGCAGGACGCCCTTGGGCGGGCGCAGCTCGTGCTCCTTGAACAGGTCCGGGTAGAGGTACGGCAGCTCGACCGCGTCCCGGATGGCCTCGATCTGGTTGCCGAGGCCGCCGATCTGCTCGTAGCCGATGTCGGGGACCTCTTCGAGGACGAGTTCCTCGACCTCGCTCTTGGGCACGACCTCGTAGACGTAGCCGGAGCGGGGTTCGAGCAGGAGGGCGTCGCCGGCGCGGATGGTGACGTCCAGCAGCGGCTCGGCGAGCCGCACCACCCGTTCCTCGTCGGTGTGCCCCAGCACGAGGGCGCGCTCGCCGTCCTCGAGGATCTCCTTGAGGGTGACGATGTCGCCGACGCGCTCGAACTCCATGGCCTCGACCACGTTGAGCGCTTCGTTGAGCATGACTTCCTGGCCGCGGCGCAGCTCCTCCAGCTCGACGCTGGGGCTCACGTTCACCCGGAGCTTGCGGCCGCCGGTGAAGATGTCGGCGGTGCCGTCCTCGTTCGCCTGCAGGAAGACTCCGAAGCCGGCCGGTGGCTGGGCGAGCCGGTCGACCTCTTCCTTGAGGGCCACGATCTGGTCGCGGGCCTCGCGGAGAGTGTTGGCCAGTCGTTCGTTCTGGGCGGACACGCCGGCCAGGTTGGTCTGCAGCTCGACGATCCGCTCTTCGAGAATCCTCGTGTGTCGCGGAGAGTCGGCGAGCTTTCGTCGCAGGACGGCGATCTCCTGCTCAAGGTAGGCGATCTGCCCGGCCGGGTCGTCGGACCCGCGTCCCGGGCGGATGCCGCGGTTCATGTCGTCGTCGTGGGCTGCCACGGTCCTCACCTCCTCCAAGGGGAGCTGGACGCTTCCAGACCCTACCTGGGTGGGTGTCGATTGAAACCCCTAGATCACAAAGACTGTCAAGGTGTGTCGTCGGTCACCCGGTGCGCTCTCCCTCGCACGGAGGGAATACCCACTCAACGTGATGTGGAAGCAGCTTGTTCCACGCACGATGCGGTCAAAACCCTTCACTACTGGCCGGAGTTGTCCGGTCCGAGCCAGATCGACCCGTAGGCGGGCAGCACGCGGCGCGCTCGTACGATCATCACGCAGAGCGACGGTTCGAGCGGGTGGTGTCACCGCCGGTCCGGCCTGAAGTGGCCGGGCCCGGGGCCGGGGTGCCCCTCTCCTGGTCGGGCGCTCGTACCCGAGGGTGCCGGGGCGGAAACCCGGAAGCGGGGGAACACGGCCGGAAACCGCGCGGAGGTAGGGTCGGGTGTGTTCAACAGCCGCTGGAGCGGACCCGGCTGGCCCTCGCGGGGTCGGGACCGCCCGGCGAACCGACGGCAGGAGAGATGACCGTGCAGCAGGAGGCCCCGGGCGGCGATGCGCTGGAGGTCTGGATCGACCAGGACCTGTGTACCGGCGACGGGATCTGTGCCCAGTACGCCCCTGAGGTGTTCGAGCTGGACATCGACGGGCTGGCCTATGTGAAGGGCGCCGACGACGAGCTGCTCCAGGACCCCGGGGCGACGACGCCGGTGCCCCTGCCGTTGCTCACGGACGTGGTGGACTCGGCGAAGGAGTGCCCCGGCGAGTGCATCCACGTGCGCCGGGTTCTGGACAAGGTCGAGGTGTACGGGCCCGGCGCGGCGTGAACCCGGTTCAGACGCTGTGGGCCCCGGCCGGCGTGGAGCGGACGAAGGCCTTGCCGTTCCACTGCCACTTGGCCGGGGTCTTCATGTCGGGGCAGCAACTGGGCACGGCGTCCGAGGAGTAGCCGAGCAGGGTCGCGGCGACCGCACGCGCGCGCAGGGCGAAGTCGGTGACGGTGATCCGGTCCTTGGGATCCACGAGGGTGGCGACCACACGGGGCTTGCCGCCGTCCGCGGAGCGGGTGAGGACGTAGACCCCGTCCGGCGGGGTGCCCATGGGGGCGTCGCAGTGCACGACCGCGACGGTTTCCGGTCTGCCGTCGCCGTCCAGGTCACCGGTGGCCTTCCGCACGACCACCGCCTTGACGGGGCCGCACTCCAGCGGGAAGTCCACGCCGGTCGTACTGGGCGGAGCGACGGCCGCGGGGGCGGACTTGGTCCGCGGGCCGCCGGCGGACTGGGCGGCCGTGGCCGATCCGGGCTGCACGACGGAGGAGAGGGCCACGACGCCGGCGACGGCGGCGGCCGTGGCGACCCAGTGGATGGGCCGCGTCTGGGCGTGGGCCAGCTCCGGAACGGCGGAATGCTGCACTAGGAGTGTCTCCTGTGAGGGCTGTGCCGGTGGGGTGGCCAGCATGGTGCCACACGTCACAGTGCGGGGGAACGGCGGGGTCCGGGATTTTCGCAGGCGGCACGCCCGCGCGCGGGGGCGTGCCGGGCACCGCGGTCGCGTCGGTCCAGGTGTCCCGACAACGGACGGGCGCCGTGGCCGAGTTCCCGTCGTTCGGTCGGGAACTCGGCCACGGCGCCCTTGCGTTGTACGCGTGCGTGGCCGGTCAGCGGCCGGCGCCGCCGTCGGCGTTGGGTCCGGCGTAGTCCTCGCCGTAGGCGCCCTTGGCCGGGCGGCGGCGGCGCATGGGCGGCTCGACGCCGTCCGCGAGGCGGCGGGCGGTGAGCAGGAAGCCGGTGTGGCCGATCATCCGGTGATCGGGGCGGACGGCCAGGCCCTCGATGTGCCAGTTGCGGATCATGGTCTCCCAGGCGGTCGGCTCGTTGAAGCAGCCGATCTCCCGGATGGACTCCACGGTCCGGGCGAGCTGGGTGGTGGTGGCCACGTAGCAGCACAGGATGCCGCCCGGGACGAGAGCCTTGGAGACGGCCTCCAGGCACTCCCAGGGGGCGAGCATGTCGAGGATGACGCGGTCGACGTCGGTGTCGGACAGGTTGTCCTGGAGGTCGCCGACGGTGAGCTGCCAGGCGGGGTGCGGGCCGCCGAAGTAGCGCTCCACGTTCTGCTGGGCGATCTCGGCGAAGTCCTCGCGGCGCTCGTAGGAGTGCAGCATGCCCTGGTCGCCGATGGCCCGCAGCAGGAAGCTGCTGAGCGAGCCGGAGCCGACGCCGGCCTCCACGACGCGTGCGCCGGGGAAGATGTCGGCGAAGGCCAGGATCTGCCCCGCGTCCTTGGGGTAGACGACGGCTGCCCCGCGGGGCATGGACAGGACGTAGTCGGGGAGCAGGGGGCGCAGCGCGAGGTAGGCCACGTTGCCGGTGGTGCGGACAACGCTGCCCTCGGGAGCACCGATCAGTTCGTCGTGCGGGAAGGAACCCTTGTGGGTGTGGAAGTTCTTCCCGGCTTCGAGCGTGAACGTGTAGTGGCGGCCCTTGGGGTCGGTCAGCTGTACCTGGTCCCCGACCTTGAAGGGCCCGCGCCTGCGGGCGGCACCGGTCGGTTCGGACATGTGAACAGACTACCGGCCTTTGCCGGGGCCGCCGACCACTACGGGGTGGGCCTGGCCATGGCCTTGACGAAGGCCCGCTCGACGTCCGCGGCGGACAGGACGCCGTAGATCTCGCCGGTCTCCTCGACGACCAGGTACTCGGTGGCCGGGGCGGCGCGCAGGGCGTCCAGCAGTTCCTCGCCCGCCAGCTCGGCGGAGACGCGCATGCCGTCGGTCAGCTCCTGGGCCAGGCCGCTGACGGCGACCCAGGGCCGGCGGTGTTCGGGTACGCCGACGATGGCGGCCTCGCGGACGAGGGAGAGGGGGTGGCCGTCGGCGTCGACGACGACCAGGGCACGGGCTCCGGCGGCGTTGGCGCGGCGCAGGGCCTCGGAGAGCGGGGTGTCGGTCTCGACGGGGACGGCGCGCCGGGTGAGGGTGCGGGCGCGCAGCTCGGGGAGGTGTTCGCGCAGCCGGGCCATGCGCAGGCTGTTGCCGGCGCCGGTCCAGATGATCGCGGCGAGGATGGCGGCGAGCAGGGCGTCGGTGACGGTGTCCATGCCGCCGGTGTCCTCGCCGCCGCCCCCGAGGGCGCCGGACTGGTTGAGCAGCGGCAGGCCGATCAGGACGCAGACGGCGAGCGCGCGGCCGACCCAGGCGGCGGCGACGGTGCCGGTCATCGGCTTGCCGCTGATCTTCCAGACGACGGCGCGGAGCATGCGGCCGCCGTCGAGGGGCAGGCCCGGCAGAAGGTTGAAGATCGCCACGATGAGGTTGGAGACCATCAGGCCGGCCAGCAGCACGCCGGGGACGGTGCCGGGCTCCACGGGCTTCATGGCGAGGTAGAACACCGCGGCGAGGACGAGCGAGAGCAGCGGTCCGACGAAGGCCAGGACGAACTCCCGGCCCGGGGTCTCGGCCTCCTTCTCGATCTCGGAGACACCGCCGAAGAACTGCAGCTGGATACGGCGGACCGGGAGCTTGAAGCGGATCGCGGCGACCGTGTGGGCCAGCTCGTGGACCAGGACGGAGGCGTAGAAGGCGACCGCGAAGAAGAGGGACACCAGGTAGCGGGCGGCGCCCAGCTCGGGCAGCACGCGGTCGAGCTGGCCGCCGAAGACCCAGGTGATCAGGGCGGCGACGAGGAACCAGCTCGGCGCCACGTACACCGGTACGCCGAAGGGGCGGCCCATGAGGATGCCGCCGCCGGGCTCCTTGGGCCGCGGCTGGGGCGGCTCGCCCTTGGCGATCCCGGAGTGGGCGAGGGAACGGTGTTCGGAGGCGTCGGGGTGGGGGGCGGTGCCGGCGGCGCGCCCCCTATCGGTGGGTCCGGTGGGGCCGGTGGGTCCGGTGGGTCCGGGCTCCGGACGTGGAGCGGCTTCCCGGGCGTCCTTGTCGCCGTCCGGGGCCCGGTCCGCGCGAGGCCGGTCCTGCGGGGCCGCCGGCTCCTCAGGGCGCTCGGGCTCCGGCCCGGGGTGGTCGGTGGATCCGGTCGCCGGGGCCGTAGGACCTGCGGGGTGCTCGGCCGGCTCGTCGTTGCCGGACCGCGGCTGCCCGCTCCCGCCGCTCACGTCCACGGTGTCCCCTCGTTCGAAGCGTCTTCCGCGCCTGCCGGGCGGAAGGGTCTCTGCTCGATGGTATGCGGCCGTGGCGGCACGTTTCGCCCCGGCACCCCTTGTGTTTGCCCCGCGGTCGCAGGGCCGACGCGGGCGGCGACCGGGTCACTGTCGGTGGGGGGCCGTAAGGTCTGTGGGCATGGACAGCAGCATCGAGGAGGCGGGATCCCCGCCGAGCGGCACGGAGGCTCTGCCGGGCGCGGCCGAGCGGACGGCCCCGGCCGGCCCGTCGCAGCCGACGACCGTGCCGGCCCCGGCGTCCGTGCCGAGCCCCCCGACGGCTGCGGAGACGGAACGGGGGTCGGCCGCCGGGACGACGGCGGACGCGGCGGGACCCTCTGCCGAGGGGCCCTCGGACGGGACGGCCGGCACCGCCACCGACCCTGTCGGGACGGCCGGCACCGCCACGGACACGGTCCCGGACGGGACGGCCGGCGTCCGGGTCGCCGTTCCGCCCACCTCGCTGTCTCCCTCCCGGGCCGGCGACTTCATGCAGTGTCCGTTGCTGTACCGGTTCCGGGTGATCGACCGGCTGCCGGAGAAGCCCAGCGCGGCCGCGACCCGCGGGACGCTGGTGCACGCCGTGCTGGAGCGGCTGTTCGACGCGCCGGCCGGGGAGCGGACCGCGCCGCGGGCCAAGGCGCTGATCCCCGGCCAGTGGGACCGGCTGCGGGAGAGCCGGCCGGAGGTGACCGAGCTGTTCGCCGACGATCCGGAGGGCGAGCGGCTGGCCCGCTGGCTCGAGGAGGCCGAGCGGCTCGTGGAGCGCTGGTTCACGCTGGAGGACCCCACGCGGCTGGAGCCGGCCGAGCGGGAGCTGTTCGTCGAGGCCGAGCTGGAGTCGGGGCTGCGGCTGCGCGGGATCATCGACCGGGTGGACGTGGCGCCGACCGGCGAGGTGCGGATCGTCGACTACAAGACGGGGAAGGCACCGCGGCCCGAGTACGCCGAGGGCGCCCTGTTCCAGATGAAGTTCTACGCGCTCGTCGTGTGGCGGCTGAAGCGGGTGGTTCCGCGCCGGCTCCAGCTGGTCTATCTCGGCAGTGGGGACGTGCTGACGTACGACCCGGTGCCCGCCGATCTGGAGCGGGTGGAACGGAAGTTGCACGCGCTGTGGGAGGCCATCCGGCAGGCCACCGAGACGGGCGTCTGGCGGCCCCGGCCGACCAAGCTGTGCGGCTGGTGCGATCACCAGGCGCACTGCCCCGAGTTCGGCGGCACTCCCCCGCCCTATCCGCTGCCCCTGAGGGCGCCCGAATCCGGTGCCGGGCCACAGGGCAGAATGGGGCCGGACTAGCGAAGGAGTGTCACGTGGCCATCCGCGTCCTACTGGTCGACGACCAGCCGCTGCTGCGTACCGGGTTCCGCATGATTCTCGAGGCCGAGCAGGACCTCGCGGTCGTCGGCGAGGCAGGCGACGGCCTGCAGGCTCTCGACCAGGTACGGGCCCTGCAGCCGGACGTCGTGCTGATGGACATCCGGATGCCTCGGATGGACGGGGTCGAAGCCACCCGGCAGATCACCGGTCCCGGCCGGGACGGTCCGGCCAAGGTGCTCGTGCTGACCACGTTCGACCTGGACGAGTACGTGGTGGAGGCGCTGCGGGCCGGTGCCAGCGGCTTCCTGCTGAAGGACGCGCCCGCCAACGAGCTGGTGCAGGCGATCCGGGTCGTCGCGGCCGGTGAGGCCATGCTCGCGCCGAGCATCACCCGCCGCCTGCTGGACAAGTACGCCACGCATCTGCCCTCCGGCGAGGAGCCGGTGCCGGACACCCTGCACACCCTCACCGACCGCGAGGTGGAGGTGCTGAAGCTGGTGGCGCGCGGGCTGTCCAACGCCGAGATCGCGGCCGACCTGTTCGTCAGCGAGACGACGGTGAAGACCCACGTGGGGCACGTGCTCACCAAGCTGGGTCTGCGGGACCGCGTGCAGGCCGCCGTGTACGCGTACGAGAGCGGCCTGGTGCGCCCCGGCGCCCAGTAGACCGTGCGACGGCGAAGGGCGCCCCTCCCGCGTGGCGAGGGGCGCCCTTGTCGTGACGTGTGTCAGCTCTTGCTGAGTTCCCAGAACCGGAACACCGTCGAGGCGTCCAGGCAGTACTCCAGGCCGTAGACGCCGTCGCGGACCACCGCGTACTGCTTGGCCTGCCAGACCGGCAGGACGGGCAGTTCGGCGGCGACGATGTCCTGCAGCTTGCCGAACTCCTTGTCGGTGGCGCCACGGTCGCTCTGCGCGGCCGTGCCGGGGATGAGGGAGCCGGTGATGGTGCTGTTGCTGTAGTTGTTGCTCAGCACGTTGCCCTTGCCGAAGAAGGGTGCCGTGAAGTTGTCGGCGTCCGGGTAGTCGGGCACCCAGCCCTTGACGTAGACGCCGTACCGGCCCTTGGCGATGTCCTTCTCGTACTGGTCGAAGGCGACCGACTGCACGTCCGCCTCGAACAGCCCGCTGGCGTTGAGCTGGCCGGCGATGGCCTTCAGCTCCTGGTCGGTGGCGGGGCCGTAGCGGGACGGCGTGGACCACAGGGTGAGCTTGACCTTGCCGGTGATGCCGTCGGCGTGCAGCGCGGCGGCGGCCTTGTCACGGGCGGGGCGGGCACCGTAGGTGTCGAAGAACGCGGTGTTGTGGCCCGCGATGCCCGCCGGGATGATCGAGTACAGCGGGGTGGCGGTGCCCTGGTAGACGTCCTTGATCAGGGCGTCGCGGTCGATGAGGTAGGCCATGGCCTTGCGGACGCCGAGCTTGCCCGCGACCGGGTCCTTCATGTTGAAGACCAGGTGCTGGACCTCGGCGCTGCTGCCCTCGATGACGTCGACGCCCTTGCTGTCGTCCTGCTGGTCGAGGTCGGCGATGTCCGTGGCGGTCAGGCCTCGGTAGGCGATGTCGATGTCGCCGTCGAGGAGGGACTGCTTCAGGGCCGTGCGGTCGCCGTGGAAGAACTTGAGGGTGACGCCGGAGTTGCTGACCTTGGCGGTCCCCTTGTAGTTGCCGTTGACCGAGAAGACCGCCTGGTCCTTGTCGAAGGAGTCCAGCTTGTAGGGGCCGGAGCCGACGGCCTGGTGGTCGGTGCGCAGACCGTCGGCGTCGTACTGGCGGTGGTTCACGATGGAGCCGGCGCCGGAGGCGATCTTGCTGGGGAAGGTGGCGTCGGGGACCTTCAGACGGAAGACGACCGTCTTGGCGTCCGGCGTCTCGACCGTGCCGAGCATCGGGAAGATGATCGCGGGACCGGCGGGGTCGTCGATCTTCATCATGCGGTCGAAGGAGAACTTCACGTCCTCGGAGGTGAGGGCGTCACCGTTGCTGAACTTCAGGCCGTCCTTCAGCTCGCACTTGTAGACCGTGGCCCGGGTGTCGGTGAAGGTGCACTGCCTGGCCAGTTCGGGCTCGGGTTCGGTCGCTCCCTTCGGGAAGCTGAGCAGTGACTGGAAGACGTTGTTGAACAACAGCCAGGAGCCGGGGTCATAGCCGGATGCCGGGTCCGTGGCGAGGACGTCGTCGGACATCCCCATCACCATGGAGGAGCCGGTACCCCCGGAATCACCGGTCTCCGAGCCGCAGCCGGTCAACAGGCCGGAGGCCAGCCCCGCCACGATGGGCAGGACCGGCCACTGGTTGCGCATGTTCACTTGAAATGTGCCTTGTCGTCGGTTCGTCGTCCCGGAGCAGCCGTCCCTGGCCCCCGGGTCCCGGGCAGCCGTCACCGGCCCCCGGGTTGAGGAGAGCCGTCAGCCGCTAGCACCGCGGCCGAGCTCCCACAGCTGGAGCGTCGAGGAGGAGTTCAGGGCATAGGCGACACCCGTGATGTCGTCGCGCGCGGCGACGTACTGCTTGCCCTGCCACAGCGGCAGCAGGGGGACGTCCTCGGCGACGGTGTCCTGGATCTCCGTCAGGCTGTTGGCGGCGCCGAGCCGGTCGGCCTCGCGGCGGGACTGCGGGATCAGGTCGCGCTGGATCGTGGTGTTGTTGTACGGCGAGCCGAGGAAGTTGTCCTTGTCGAGGAAGGGCGCGATGAAGTTGTCGGCGTCCGGGAAGTCGGGGAACCAGCCCATCCCGTAGACGTCGTACTCGCCCTTCTGCTCGGCCGGGCGGAAGGCGTCCCAGCGGTGGCCCTGGATGGAGACGTCGAACAGGCCGCTGCCGTTGAGCTGCTTCTGCAGGATCTGGAACTCCTGCTTGGTGGCCGAGCCGTAGTGGTCGGTCGTGTAGTGCAGGGTCAGCTTCACCGGGGTGGTGATGCCGGCCTCGCTGAGCAGGCCCTTGGCCTTGTCGACGCTGGGGTTGCCGTACTTGTTGAAGAACGAGTTGGAGTGGCCGGTGACGGTCGCCGGGACCAGCGAGTACAGCGGCTCCGCCTGGGTGCCGTAGACCTTGGAGACCAGTTCGCCGCGGTTGATGACCTGGGCCATGGCCTGGCGCACGGCCTTGGCCTTCACGGAGGACGCCTTGGTGTTGAAGGCGAGGTAGCGGATCTCCAGGCCCGGCATGTCGACGAGGTCGACGTTGTTGTCGGAGCCGCCGTCCAGCTTCTGGATCTGCGCGGGCGTCATGGTGCGGGTCATGACGTCGATGTCACCCTTGTCGATCGCGGCGCCCATGGCGTCCGCGTCCTGGAAGGCGCGCAGTTGGACCTTGTCGTTGTTCACCGTCACACTGCCCTTGTACGAGGCGTTCTTGGTGAAGGTGGCGTTGACGAGCACGTCGTCCTGGACGTCGGCCTTGAAGGTGTAGGGGCCGGAGCCGTCCATCTCGAAGCCGTCGCGCAGCTTGTCCTTCTGGTAGTCCTTCGGGTTGACGATGCCCGCGACCGGGGTGGACAGCTTGTACGGGAAGGTGGCGTCGGCCGTCTTGAGGTGGAAGATCACCTCGCGCTCGCCCTGCGTCTCGACGGTGTCGATGGTGTTCAGCAGGGCTGCGGGACCGCCGGGGGCGTTGATGCGCAGCGAACGCTCGATGGAGTACTTCACGTCCTCGGCGGTGACCGGGTCGCCGCTCGCGAACGTCAGGCCCTCGCGCAGCTTGCAGGCGTAGCGCTCGTTGCCGCTGTCGGTGAAGGTGCAGCTCTCGGCGGCGTCCGGGACGGGGTCGCCCTCGCCCTTGGGCTGGGTCATCAGGGTCTGCACCGTCTGGCGCATGATGTTCCAGAGGCCGACGTCGTAGGCGTAGGCCGGGTCGAGGGGTGCCGGGGCGTCCGTGGTGGCGGTGAACCGGTCCGTGGTGCCGACGACGATGGCGTCGCCGCCCTTGCTCCCGCTGTCGGATCCGCCGCACGCGGCGAGAACCGGGGTGAGCAGACCGACCACCGCCGGCAGCACCAAAGTCTTGCGGTTCATGCGGGAGTTTCTCCAGAGCTGTTCGGGTCCGTGTATCCGGCATGCATGGGTGGTGCGGCGGATCACGGGGGGTTGCGGCGATGTTCTCGCGATGAGATTAGTCCGCGCCCGCAGGAGGGTTCACAGCCGCGTGACTTGACCCCCCATCACGCAGCGGAATCAGGTGCGGACACACCGAAAACCCGACAGCGGCAGGATTAGTGCAGCTTTCCATCAATCGGGACACATGGACCCGGCGAGCACGGCCCGGAAGGGTCGGTCAGCACAGCTGGGCAACGTTGTCGAGGCCCGTCGGCGTGGGGAACGTCACACTCCAACTGTGTGGCGAGTCAGTGGAATTCCGGCCGGATGACCGGATCGGAATTCCCCTCGGGTGTACTTCCCCGGAAATGTGTCCACCACACCCAATGACGTTTGCACGCTGGGTGAACGGCTAGCGCATTTCCGTCATCAGGTCGCGGAGAAATGCCAGGTCGACCTCTTCCAGGGAGGTGACCACGGTGCGTCCCTCGGACGGGGTGATGGGGGCGATGGAGGGCACGGCGACCACCCGGCAGCCCGCGGCCTCGGCCGCGGCCACCCCGGTCGCGGTGTCCTCGACGACGGCACATCTGGCCGGATCCGCACCCAGCTTGGCCGCGGCGAGCAGATACGGGTCCGGGAAGGGCTTGGTGCGCGAGACCTCGTCGCCGGCGACGGACAGGTCGAAGTGGTGCGGGCCCAGCACGGTCAGCACGCGGTCGATGATGCGCCGGTGGGAGGCGGAGACCAGGGCGGTGGGGATGGCGTGCTCGCGGAGTTCGGCGAGCAGCCGGGAGGCGCCGGGCATCAGCGGCAGCGCGTGACCGATGCGGTCCTCGAAGCCGTCGTTGAGCAGCACGGAGAGTTCGGCGAGCGTGATGTCGGCGCCGGTGGCCTCGATGAGGAAGCCGGCGCTGCGGGTCATCGGGCCGCCGACCACGACGTGCCGCCAGGAATCGTCCAGGGCGTGACCGAGGCGGGCGAAGATCTCCACCTCGACGTCCCACCAGAAGCCCTCGGTGTCCACCAGGGTGCCGTCCATGTCGAGAAGCACCGCCTGCAGGGCGGAGCCTTCGGCCGTACGGGTTCCGAGCGCGGGGACCGTACTGGTCATCCGGGCGCACCTCCTTGAGGGACGACCAGGCCGGTTCCCGCACGGGGAACCGGCCTGCAGTGGACCGACTAGTGTACGACTCCGGCGCCCGAAGCGCCTCGTTTATCGCTCGGGCGCGGGGGTACGCCTGAAACACCCCCGGCACAGGCCAGGAGGCGCTTCGGCGCGCCCGTGGGGCGCGCCGAAGCGGTGATCGGCGGTGATCCGGATCACCGGGCGTTGAAGTACTTCGCCTCCGGGTGGTGGATCACGATGGCGTCCGTGGACTGCTCGGGGTGCAGCTGGAACTCCTCGGACAGATGGACGCCGATCCGCTCGGGCTTGAGCAGTTCGGCGATCTTGGCGCGGTCCTCCAGGTCGGGGCAGGCGCCGTAGCCGAGGGAGAAGCGGGCGCCCCGGTACTTGAGGGCGAACATGTCCTCGACGTCCGCCGGGTCCTCGCCGGCGAAGCCGAGTTCGGCGCGGACGCGGGCGTGCCAGTACTCGGCGAGCGCCTCGGCCAACTGGACGGACAGGCCGTGCAGTTCGAGGTAGTCGCGGTAAGCGTTGGCCTCGAAGAGCTTGGCGGTCTCCTCGCCGATGCGCGAGCCGACGGTGACGACCTGGAAGCCGACCACGTCCGTCTCCCCCGACTCCTCCGGACGGAAGAAGTCGGCCAGGCACAGGCGGCGGCCGCGGCGCTGGCGCGGGAAGGTGAAGCGGGTGCGCTCGTTGCCCTGCTCGTCCAGGATGATCAGGTCGTCGTCCTTGGACACACAGGGGAAGTAGCCGTAGACGACGGCCGCTTCGAGCAGGTTCTCGGTCTGGAGACGGTCGAGCAGACCGCGCAGCCGGGGACGGCCCTCGGTCTCGACCAGCTCCTCGTAGGTCGGTCCCTCACCGGTGCGGGCCTGCTTGAGCCCCCACTGGCCCTTGAACAGCGCGCCCTCGTCCAGCCAGCTCGCGTACTCCTTGAGCTGGATGCCCTTGACGACGCGGGTGTCCCAGAAGGGCGGGGCCGGTACCGGGTTGTCGGTGGCGACGTCGGAGCGGACGTGGCCCTCCTGCGGGCGCTCCTCGACCTCGACGGCCGCGGCCGCCCGGACCCGGCGCTGCTTCAGCTCGGGCAGCTTGGCGCCCGGCACGCCGCGCTTGACGCCGATGAGGGCGTCCATCAGGCGCAGGCCCTCGAAGGCGTCGCGGGCGTAGCGGACCTCGCCCTCGTAGATCTCGTGCAGGTCCTGTTCGACGTAGGCCCGGGTCAGGGCGGCGCCGCCGAGGATGACCGGGAAGCGGGTGGCGAGTCCGCGCTGGTTCAGCTCCTCCAGGTTCTCCTTCATGATCACCGTGGACTTCACCAGCAGCCCGGACATGCCGATGACGTCGGCCCGGTGCTCCTCGGCCGCCTCCAGGATCGCGGAGACGGGCTGCTTGATGCCGAGGTTGACGACGTTGTAGCCGTTGTTGGACAGGATGATGTCGACCAGGTTCTTGCCGATGTCGTGCACGTCGCCGCGCACGGTGGCCAGCACGATCGTGCCCTTGCCCTCGGCGTCCGACTTCTCCATGTGCGGCTCGAGGTAGGCCACGGCGTTCTTCATGACCTCGGCGGACTGCAGGACGAACGGCAGCTGCATCTGGCCGGAGCCGAACAGCTCGCCGACGACCTTCATACCGTCCAGCAGGGTGTCGTTGACGATGTCGAGGGCGGGCCGGTCCTGGAGGGCCTCGTCCAGGTCGGCCTCCAGGCCGTTGCGCTCGCCGTCGATGATCCGGCGCTTGAGGCGCTCCTCCAGCGGCAGCGCGGCCAGCTCCTCGGCCTTGCCGGCCTTGAGGGACTTCGCCGTGGCGCCCTCGAAGAGCTGCATCAGCTTCTGCAGGGGGTCGTAGCCCTCGGTGCGGCGGTCGTGGATCAGGTCGAGGGCCGTCCGGACCTCTTCCTCGCTGAACCGGGCGATCGGCAGGATCTTGGAGGCGTGCACGATCGCCGAGTCCAGGCCCGCCTTGACGCACTCGTCCAGGAAGACGGAGTTCAGCAGGATGCGGGCGGCCGGGTTCAGGCCGAAGGAGATGTTCGACAGGCCGAGGGTGGTCTGCACGGCCGGGTGCCGCTTCTTCAGCTCGCGGATCGCCTCGATGGTGGCGATGCCGTCCTTGCGGGACTCCTCCTGACCGGTGCAGATGGTGAAGGTCAGGGTGTCGATGAGGATGTCGTCCTCGCGGATGCCCCAGTTCCCGGTCAGGTCGTCGATGAGCCGTTCGGCGATCTCGACCTTCTTCTCCGGGGTGCGGGCCTGGCCCTCCTCGTCGATCGTGAGCGCGATCAGGGCGGCGCCGTGCTCACCCGCCAGCTTCGTGACCTGCGCGAACCGGGATTCGGGGCCGTCGCCGTCCTCGTAGTTCACCGAGTTGATCACCGCGCGGCCGCCGAGCTTCTCCAGACCGGCCCGGATGACGTCGACCTCGGTGGAGTCCAGGACGATCGGCAGGGTGGAGGCGGTGGCGAAACGGCCGGCCAGTTCCTCCATGTCCGCCACGCCGTCGCGGCCGACATAGTCCACGCACAGGTCGAGCATGTGCGCGCCCTCGCGGATCTGCTCCCGCGCCATCTCCACACAGTCGTCCCAGCGGGCCTCCAGCATGGCCTCGCGGAACTTCTTGGAGCCGTTGGCGTTGGTGCGCTCGCCGATGGCCAGGTAGGAGGTGTCCTGCCGGAAGGGGACCGACTGGTAGAGGGAGGCCGCGCCGGGCTCGGGGCGCGGGTCGCGCTCGGTCGGGGCGAGGCCCCGGACGCGTTCCACGACCTGGCGCAGGTGTTCCGGGGTGGTGCCGCAGCAGCCGCCGACGAGCGAGATGCCGTACTCGCGGACGAAGGTCTCCTGGGCGTCGGCCAGCTCGGGTGCGCCCAGCGGGTAGTGGGCGCCGTCCTTGCCGAGCACCGGCAGGCCCGCGTTGGGCATGCAGGACAGCGGGATGCGGGCGTTGCGCGCGAGGTAGCGCAGGTGCTCGCTCATCTCGGCCGGGCCGGTGGCGCAGTTCAGGCCGATCATGTCGATGCCGAGCGGCTCGAGCGCGGTGAGGGCGGCGCCGATCTCCGAGCCCAGCAGCATGGTGCCGGTGGTCTCGACGGTCACCGACACGATCACCGGCAGGTCCAGGCCCAGGGCCTCGAGGCCGCGGCGGGCGCCGAGGACGGCGGCCTTGGTCTGCAGCAGGTCCTGGGTGGTCTCCACGAGCAGCGCGTCGGCGCCGCCGGCGACCAGGCCCTCGGCGTTGCGCTGGTAGGCGTCGCGCAGGGTGGTGTAGGGGGCGTGGCCGAGGGTGGGCAGCTTGGTGCCGGGGCCCATGGAGCCGAGGACCCAGCGGGCGCGGCCGTCCTGGGCGGTGAACTCGTCGGCGACCTCGCGGGCCACCCGCGCGCCGGCCTCGGACAGCTCGTACACGCGCTCGGGGATGTCGTACTCGCCGAGCGCGGAGTGGTTGGCCCCGAAGGTGTTGGTCTCGACGCAGTCGACGCCCACGGAGTAGTACGCCTCGTGGACGGAGCGGACGATGTCGGGGCGGGTGAGGTTGAGGATCTCGTTGCAGCCCTCGAGCTGCTGGAAGTCGTCGAGCGTCGGCTCCTGGGCCTGGAGCATGGTGCCCATGGCGCCGTCGGCGACCACCACTCGGGTGGCGAGTGCCTCTCGGAGCGCGGACACGCGGGTCCGGGTGTCGGCGGACGGGGACGTTGGCGACGAGGCCATAAAGGGGCTCCCTGGAGTGCGACGGCTGTCGGCTATGCGGTGTCCCCGGCAGGCGAGGATGCCGCACGGCGTCAGAGTAGCCGGGAGTCGGCTTGGATGGGCAGCGGCGTCCACGAGGCGGACTCGGGTGGCCCTCGCGGCTCGCTCGGGTCGCGTCGGATGTAACTGGTGTCGTCCGACCATTAGCGAGAGGTCGACATGGACCGGTAGTGTTCGACATTGCCGAACGGCGGTTAAGAGACGTACGACGGTGTACGACTGCTCGACACCGAAGGATCACGTCGACCGACGTTCGTCGGGAGTCGAAGGGGACGGAGGCAGGACGGGGATGGCACGGAACATCCAGTCGCTCGAACGGGCGGCCGCGATGCTGCGGTTGCTGGCGGGCGGCGAACGGCGGCTCGGCCTGTCGGACATCGCCTCCTCGCTGGGCCTCGCCAAAGGCACGGCCCACGGCATCCTGCGCACCCTCCAGCAGGAGGGGTTCGTGGAGCAGGACGACATCTCCGGGCGTTACCAGCTGGGGGCGGAACTGCTGCGCCTCGGCACCACCTACCTGGACGTGCACGAGCTGCGGGCCCGGGCCCTGGTGTGGACCGACGACCTGGCCCGCTCCAGCGGGGAGAGCGTGTACCTGGGCGTCCTGCACCAGCAGGGCGTGCTGATCGTGCATCACGTCTTCCGGCCGGACGACAGCCGGCAGGTACTGGAGATCGGCGCCATGCAGCCGCTGCACTCCACCGCGCTCGGCAAGGTGCTCTCCGCGTACGACCCGGTGGCGCACAGCGAGGCGATGGAGGCCGACCGCAAGCCCTTCACGGACCGCACGGTGTGCGATCCGGGCGACTTCGAGCACCTCCTCGACATCACGCGCGCGCGTGGTTACGCGGCCGACGTGGAGGAGACCTGGGAAGGGGTGGCGTCGATCGCCGCGCCCATCCACGACCGGCGCCGGATGCCCGTCGGCGCGGTCGGCATCACGGGCGCGGTGGAGCGGTTGTGCCCGGAGGGCGAGTTGCGCCCCGAACTGATCGCCGCGGTGCGCGACTGCGCCCGCGCCGTCTCCAGGGACCTGGGCGCGGGCCGCTTCTGAGCGCCGCGCGCTGCCGCGGACATGACCGGGACGCCGGGCGGCGTCCCGGTTCTCGCCATACCCTGAAATGGACATATAGGGCGAGAAGGTACGTCAGCGCATGAAGAGCGATAACCGGCAGCGATCAATAACGATCCTGTTTTCGATAACAGAACTCTTGACGCACGCGTAACGCCGAAGCAAGACTCCCGTCCATCGGTCGGCATTGTCGAACACCTACCGGCAATACGCGCTAGAGTGTGACAACGCCAGAGGCCAGCTCATCGCTCTCACCCCCGAGGGCGCCAGACCCCCGGAGGGACCCGGGGTTCGGCTACCCCTGGACGAAGGACAAAGGAGTCGCGGGTGTCCAGCTCCGACATCTTCATCGGCGAGACCATCGGTACCGCCATACTCATCCTGCTCGGCGGCGGCGTCTGCGCCGCTGTGACCCTGAAGGCCTCAAAGGCCCGTAACGCCGGTTGGCTCGCCATCACCTTCGGGTGGGGCTTCGCCGTCCTGACGGCCGTGTACATCTCCGGACCGCTGTCCGGAGCCCACCTCAACCCGGCTGTCACCGTCGCCCTGGCGATCAAGGACAACGCCTGGAACAACGTTCCGACCTACCTCGCCGGCCAGCTGCTCGGCGCGATGATCGGCGCGGCTCTGGTGTGGATCACCTACTACGGCCAGTTCCACGCGCACCTGACCGACAAGGAGATCGTCGGCGGCCCGGGTGCGCAGGCCACCGAGGCCAAGGCCGTCGAGGCCCAGGAGACGGGGGCCGGCCCGGTCCTCGGTGTCTTCTCCACCGGTCCGGAGATCCGGAACGTGGTGCAGAACCTGGCCACGGAGATCATCGGCACCGTGGTGCTGATCCTCGCGGTCCTCACGCAGGGCCTGAACGACCAGGGCAACGGCCTCGGCATCCTCGGCGGTCTGATCACCGCGCTCGTGGTGGTGTCGATCGGTCTCTCGCTGGGCGGCCCGACGGGCTACGCCATCAACCCGGCCCGTGACCTCGGCCCGCGCATCGTGCACGCCCTGCTGCCCCTGCCCAACAAGGGCGGTTCGGACTGGAGCTACGCCTGGATCCCGGTGGTCGGTCCGCTGATCGGCGGCGCGATCGCCGCAGGCATCTACAACGTCGCATTCGCCTAGACAAGCACCGCACTTCGCGCACGCGCCGTACGTACAGCCCCCTCACACGGATCTTTCAGGAGCACACAGTGACCGACGCTCACACCGCAGGCCCGTTCATCGCGGCCATCGACCAGGGCACGACTTCGTCGCGCTGCATCGT
Source organism: Streptomyces sp. NPDC031379 (assembly GCF_055569615.1). Taxonomy (NCBI): domain Bacteria; kingdom Bacillati; phylum Actinomycetota; class Actinomycetes; order Kitasatosporales; family Streptomycetaceae; genus Streptomyces; species Streptomyces sp. NPDC031379. Next base: position 165,678 of record NZ_JBVIIT010000007.1, read on the forward strand.
CTTCGACCGGGACGGCCGGATCGTCTCCGTCGACCAGAAGGAGCACGAGCAGATCTTCCCGAAGCCGGGCTGGGTCGAGCACAACGCCAACGAGATCTGGACCAACGTCCAGGAAGTCGTCGCCGGGGCCATCGAGAAGGCCGGCATCACCCGTGACGACATCAAGGCCATCGGCATCACCAACCAGCGCGAGACCACCGTGCTGTGGGACAAGAACACCGGTGAGCCCGTCTACAACGCCCTTGTCTGGCAGGACACCCGCACCGACAGCCTCTGCAAGGAGCTGGGCCGCAACGTCGGCCAGGACCGCTTCCGCCGTGAGACCGGCCTCCCGCTGGCCTCCTACTTCTCCGGGCCCAAGGCCCGCTGGCTGCTCGACAACGTCGACGGTCTCCAGGAGCGCGCCGAGGCCGGCGACATCCTCTTCGGCACCATGGACACCTGGGTCATCTGGAACCTGACCGGCGGTGTCAACGGCGGCAAGCACGTCACCGACGTCACCAACGCCTCCCGTACCCTCCTCATGAACCTGCACACGATGCAGTGGGACGACAAGATCGCCGAGTCCATCGGCGTGCCGATGCAGATCCTGCCCGAGATCCGCTCCTCCGCCGAGGTCTACGGCGAGGTCACCGGCGGCAAGCTCGGCGACCTCCTCGGCGGCATCCCGGTCGCCTCCGCGCTCGGCGACCAGCAGGCGGCCCTGTTCGGCCAGACCTGTTTCGCCGAGGGCGAGACCAAGTCCACCTACGGCACCGGCACCTTCATGGTGATGAACACCGGTGACAAGATCATCAACTCCTACGCCGGTCTGCTGACCACGGTCGGTTACAAGATCGGCGACCAGCCGACGGTCTACGCCCTCGAGGGCTCGATCGCCGTCACGGGCTCCCTGGTGCAGTGGATGCGCGACCAGATGGGCCTGATCTCCACCGCCGCCGAGATCGAGACGCTCGCGCTCTCGGTCGAGGACAACGGCGGAGCCTACTTCGTACCGGCCTTCTCCGGTCTGTTCGCCCCGCACTGGCGCTCCGACGCCCGCGGTGTGATCGCCGGTCTGACCCGGTACGTGACCAAGGCGCACCTCGCGCGCGCCGTCCTTGAGGCCACCGCCTGGCAGACGCGGGAGATCGCCGACGCCATGGTCAAGGACTCCGGCGACGAGCTGGTGACCCTCAAGGTCGACGGCGGCATGACCGCCAACAACCTGCTGATGCAGACGCTCTCCGACGTCCTGGACGCGCCCGTGGTGCGCCCGATGGTCGCGGAGACCACCTGCCTCGGCGCCGCCTACGCCGCCGGCCTCGCCGTCGGCTTCTGGTCCAGCACCGACGAACTGCGCGCCAACTGGCGCCGGGCCGCCGAATGGACCCCCCGCATGGACGCGGAGACCCGCGACCGTGAGTACAAGAACTGGCTCAAGGCCGTCGACCGGACCATGGGCTGGATCGAGGACGAGAGCTGAGCGGCTCAAGACGGCTCAGACATCTCTGACGAGGAGTAAGTACCCGAAATGACCAGTCAGTCCACCCTGCAGACCGTGCCTGCCCTGGGAATGCACCCGGCCTCCGGCTCCAACCCGAGCCGAGCCGAGACCAGGGAGCAGCTCGCCAAGGCGTCGTACGACCTTCTTGTGATCGGCGGCGGCATCCTGGGCATCTCCACCGCCTGGCACGCCGCGCAGTCCGGCCTCAGGGTGGCGCTGGTCGACGCCGGCGACTTCGCCGGCGCCACCTCCTCCGCCTCCTCCAAGCTGCTCCACGGCGGTCTGCGCTACCTGCAGACCGGCGCGGTGAAGCTGGTGGCGGAGAACCACTTCGAGCGCCGTGCGGTCTCCCGCCAGGTGGCCCCCCACCTGGCGAACCCGCTCACCTTCTACCTCCCCGTGTACAAGGGGGGGCCGCACGGCGCGGCGAAGCTCGGCGCGGGCGTCTTCGCCTACTCCGCGCTCTCCGCCTTCGGTGACGGCGTGGGCCACCTGCTCTCCCCCGCCAAGGCGGCGCAGGACGTGCCCGAGCTGCGCACCGAGAACCTCAAGGCCGTGGCCGTGTACGGCGACGACCAGATGAACGACGCCCGCATGGCGCTGATGACGGTCCGCGCGGCCGTCGAGGCGGGCGCGGTCGTCCTCAACCACGCCGAGGTCACCGGCCTGCGCTTCACCAACGGCCGGGTCACCGGCGCCGACCTCAAGGACCGGACCTCCGGTGACGAGTTCGGCGTCAACGCCCGCCTGGTGCTGAACGCGACCGGCCCCTGGGTCGACCACCTGCGCCGGATGGAGGACCCGAACGCGGCCCCGTCCATCCGCCTGTCCAAGGGTGCGCACCTGGTCCTCAAGCGCACCTCCCCGTGGAAGGCCGCGCTGGCCACCCCGATCGACAAGTACCGCATCACCTTCGCCCTCCCCTGGGAGGACATGCTGCTGCTCGGCACCACCGACGAGGAGTTCGAGGGCGACCCGGCGGACGTGTCCGTCACCGAGAAGGACATAGCCCAGATCCTGGACGAGGCCGCGTTCTCCGTCCGGGACCAGCAGCTCAAGCGCGATCTGATCACCTACGCCTTCGCCGGTCTGCGCGTGCTGCCGGGCGGCCCCGGCGACACCGCCAAGGCCAAGCGCGAGACCGTGGTCACCGAGGGCAAGAGCGGCATGCTGTCCGTCGCGGGCGGCAAGTGGACCACCTTCCGGCACATCGGCCGCACGGTGATGCAGAAGCTGGAGGAGCTGCCGGGCCACCCGCTCGGTGACGACTTCGAGCCGATCTCCTCGCTGCCGAAGAAGCTGCCGCTGCCGGGTGTCGCCAACCCGCGCGCGGTCGCGCACCGCCTCCTGGTGGACCATCCGGCACCGGGCCCGCGCATGGCCGCCGACACGGCCAAGCACCTGGCCACCCACTACGGTTCGCTGGCCTTCGACATCGCCCGCATGGCGAACGACAACCCGGAGCTGGCCGAGCGCGTCCACCCGGACGCCCCGGAGATCTGGGCGCAGGTCGTCTGGGCCCGGGACCACGAGTGGGCCGAGACGACGGACGACGTGCTGCGCCGCCGGACGACGCTGACCATCCGGGGCCTGGCCACGGACGAGGTCCGCGCCAAGGTCCAGGACCTGCTCGACAAGAAGTAGGCCACGGCCACCGGCCTCTTCCCTGACCAGGGCCGGTGACCGCCGCGGACCGGCCCCGCCGCACCGGGGCCGGGAAACCGGGAGGGGCGGCTCCGTACCGACGGAGCCGCCCCTTTCTCCTGCGCCGGGCGCCTCGCCCGGTGGGGACCGTCACGGGGCGTACGCGGCGAACACGCGGTCCCGCCGGCCGCCGAAGGCCCTCTTCCGCCGCGGCCCCTGGGGTGCTTGTCTCGGTATCCGGCCTGCCCGCCCCGTCGCTCCTGGAGCTGCCGCCATGACCTTACTGACGACCTGGCCCGAGTCCGGTCCCCGGACCGTGCTCCGCCGCACCTCGGACCCCGCCGAGATCGCGGCCGCCCTCAAGCCCCTCGGCGTGCGCTACGAGCAGTGGCCGGTCCGCGAGGACGTGCCGTTCGACGCCGGCAGCGAGACGGTGTTCGCCGCGTACCGGCCGGAGATCGACCGGCTGAACGCCGAGGAGGGCTTCACCACCGTCGACGTGCTCGGCCTGCACCCCGGCGACGACCCCGAGTACCCGGTGAAGGCGAAGGCCGCCCGCGAGAAGTTCCTGCAGGAGCACACCCACGACGACGATGACGAGGTCCGCTTCTTCGTCTCCGGCTCCGGCGTCTTCTACCTGCACGTGCACGGCGAGGTGCACGCGGTCCTGTGCGAGCGGGGCGACCTGCTGGGTGTGCCGCGCGGCACCACGCACTGGTTCGACATGGGCACGAAGCCGTCGTTCACCGCGATCCGCTTCTTCCACGAGGAGGACGGCTGGATCGGCACCTTCACCGGCTCCGCCATCGCCGCCCGTTTCCCGGACCACGACACGATCGCCGCCGGGTACGAACGGTGAGCCTCCGCTTCGACGTGGACGCCGTGGTGCTCGACATCGAGGGCACCACGAGCGCGACCGGGTACGTCGTGGACGTGCTGTACCCCTACTCGCGCTCCCGGTTCGCCGCGCTGCTCACCGAGCGTGCCGACGAGCCGGAGGTGGCGCGGGCGGTGGCGCAGGTACGGGAGCTGACGGGCGATCCGGACGCCGACGCCGTACGGATCGAGAAGACGCTGAACGCCTGGCTCGACGAGGACCGCAAGGCGACTCCGCTGAAGACCCTGCAGGGCGTCATCTGGTCCGAGGGCTTCGCGCGGGGTGACCTCGTCTCGCACTTCTACGACGACGTCGTCCCGGTCCTGCGCGCGTGGCACACGGCGGGCGTGCGGCTGTACGTGTTCTCGTCCGGGTCGGTGGCGGCGCAGCGGGCGTGGTTCTCCGCGGCGCCGCAGGGCGACCTGCGGGCGCTGGTCCACGGCTGGTACGACACCGAGAACGCCGGGCCCAAGCAGGAGCCGGAGTCGTACCGCCGTATCGCCGCGGGGACGGGTGGGGCGCCGAAGCGGCTGCTGTTCCTCTCCGACCGGCCGGGCGAGCTGGACGCGGCCAGGACGGCGGGCTGGCACACCGTCGGGGTACGGCGGCCCGGGGAGCCGTACGACGAGCAGGGAGTCGGCGACCACACGCAGGCGAGGACGTTCGAGGGGATCACCGTCTCGAGGAGCATCACGTGACCGACGGCATCAGCGCGCTCGACCTGAAGGCGGCGGGGGCGGTGCTCGCCGCGGAGTCCGCCCGTTTCGCCGCGTTCGGCTGGATGCGGGGCACCTCGGGCAACCTGTCCGTGGTGCTCTCCCGGGATCCGCTGCGGCTCGCGGTCACCGCGAGCGGCCGCGACAAGGGAGAGCTGACGCCCGACGACGTGGTGCTGGTGGACGAGCGGGGTGCCGCCGTGCAGGGCGGAAGGCCGTCGGCGGAGGCCGAACTGCACGCGCGCGTGGCCGCGTTGACGGGCGCGGGCGCGGTGGTGCACGTGCACACGGTGGCGTCGGTGGCCATGGGCCGCCGGGAGCCCGGCGGGATCGTCCTGCGGGACCTGGAGATGCTCAAGGGCGTCGGCCAGCCCGCCCACGACACCGAGGTGCGCCTGCCGGTCATAGCCAACAGCCAGGACATGCGGGAACTGGGCGACCGGCTGGAGGCGGCCCGCGACCCCCGGATGCCGGCGGTGGTCGTCGCCGGTCACGGGCTGTACGTGTGGGGGCAGGATCCGCGGCAGGCCCGCCATCACACCGAAGTGGTGGAGTGGCTGCTGGAGTTGGAGCTGGCGGTGGGCTGAGCCGGGCGCCCGGCCGCCGCGCTCACCCGAACAGCCCCAGGTCATCCCCGCATAATGTGGCTGAGACATCCGATGTCTGGCGACAGGGAGGCCGGTCATGGCAGTCACCGACGAGGCGATCGAGAAGATCAAGGGCATGATCGTCTCGGGTGCGCTGCGGCCCGGTGACCGGCTGCCGAGGGAGAGTGAGCTGGCCGCCGAGCTGGGCCTGTCCCGCAACTCCCTGCGGGAGGCCGTACGGGCGCTGTCGCTGATCCGGATCCTGGACGTGCGCCAGGGCGACGGCACCTATGTGACCAGCCTCGATCCGCAACTGCTGCTGGAGGCGGTGAGCTTCGTCGTGGACTTCCACCGTGACGACACGGTGCTGGAGTTCCTGGCGGTGCGCCGCATCCTGGAGCCGGCCGCGACCGCGATGGCGGCCTCGCGGATCGACGAGCGGCAACTGGACGCCCTGGCGGCGGGGTTGGACGCGCTCGGCACCGATCCCTCGGTGGAGGAACTCGTCGCCGCCGACCTGGAGTTCCACCGGGGCATCGTGCGTGGTTCCGGGAACTCGGTGCTGTGCTCGCTGCTGGACGGCCTGTCGGGGCCCACCACGCGGGCCCGGATCTGGCGCGGGCTCACCCAGGAGGACGCGGTGGGCCGGACCCTGCGCGAGCACCGGGCGATCCTGGGCGCACTGCGCGACCGGGACGCGGAGGCGGCGCGCTCCTGGGCGACGGTGCACATCGCGAGCGTCGAGCAGTGGCTGCGCAGCACCCTGTGAATCGTCCGGACCGAGCGGTCGGGTCTCCCGGCTGACCGGGGGTGTTCCACGGTGGTGAACGGGGCAGTGATCCGTTCACTGCCCCGTGCGAAGGGGGCTGCGGGCGCCCCCGCCGGACGCCGTAAGGTTGGTGAGTCAAGCGAGGGCACGTCGGAAGGAGGCACTGGGTGATCGAGCTGGAGGGGGTTCCCGAGCTGATCGACCCAGTCATGGTGGCCGCGTTCGAGGGCTGGAACGATGCCGGCGACGCCGCCTCCACGGCGGTCGCGCATCTGGAACGCGAGTGGAAGGGCGAGGTGTTCGCGGCGCTCGACGCCGAGGACTACTACGACTTCCAGGTGAACCGCCCCACGGTGTTCATGGACGGCGGTGTGCGCAAGATCACTTGGCCGACGACCCGGTTGTCGGTGGTCCGCGTCGGCGGCGAGAAGCCGCGCGACCTGGTGCTGGTCCGCGGGATCGAACCGTCCATGCGCTGGCGCTCGTTCTGCAACGAGCTGCTCGGCTTCGCGCACGAGCTGGGTGTGGAGCTGGTGGTCGTCCTGGGCGCCCTGCTCGGTGACACCCCGCACACGCGTCCGGTGCCGGTCAGCGGGGTCACGTCCGACCCGGACCTGGCCCAGCGCATGGACCTGGAGGAGACCAAGTACGAGGGCCCTACGGGCATCGTCGGCGTCCTGCAGGAGGCGTGCACGCACGCCGGTGTCCCGGCGGTGTCGCTGTGGGCGGCCGTCCCGCACTACGTGTCCCAGCCACCCAACCCGAAGGCCACTCTGGCGCTGCTCAACCGCCTGGAGGACCTGCTGGACCTGCGCATCCCGCAGGGCGAGCTGCCCGAGGACGCCCGAGCCTGGCAGGTGGGGGTGGACCAGCTGGCCGCCGAGGACAGCGAGGTCGCCGAGTACGTGCAGACGCTGGAGGAGGCCCGGGACACCGCCGAGCTGCCGGAGGCCTCGGGCGAGGCGATCGCCCGCGAGTTCGAGCGGTATCTGCGGCGCCGGGACGTGGGCCCTCCGGGCGGGAAGCCGCGGCCCCCTGCCTCCGGCGGCGGGGCCAAGGAGGATGACGAGGACGGTTCGGAGGACTGAGGTACGGCGAAGGGGCGCCTCCCGTGTCGGGAAGCGCCCCTTCTTCTTGTTGCCGACGCGCTGTGGGGTGCCACTACAGGCCGTCGGGCGTCCGACGGTCCGTAGTGGCCTGATCGCGCAGTTCCCCGCGCCCCTTACGGGGCGCTCGTCCTCGCGGCGTCTACAGGGCCACCCCGAGCAGCGCGTCCACAGCACGCGTGACGACGCCGGGGGCGCCGGTGTCGGTGCCGCCCTCCTGCTCCTGGTGAGCCGCCCAGCGGTCCACCGCCGCCAGGGCGGCGGGGGCGTCGAGGTCGCTGGAGAGGGCCTCGCGGATCTCCTCGACCAGGGCGTCCGCGGACGGGCCGTCGGGCCGGGACACGGCCGCGCGCCAGCGGCCGAGGCGGTCGACGGCGTCCTGGAGGACCTGGTCGGTCCACTCCCAGTCGGCGCGGTAGTGGTGGGCCAGCAGGGACAGCCGGATGGCGGCCGGGTCGACGCCGTCGCGGCGCAGCCGCGAGACGAAGACCAGGTTGCCCTTGGACTTCGACATCTTCTCGCCGTCCAGGGCGACCATGCCGGCGTGGACGTACGCCTTGGCCATGGGGAACTCGCCGGTGAGCACCTGGGCGTGCGAGGCGCCCATCTCGTGGTGCGGGAAGGCCAGGTCGGAGCCGCCGCCCTGGACGTCGAATCCCATGCCGAGGTGGTCGAGGGCGATGGCCACGCACTCGATGTGCCACCCGGGCCGGCCCCGGCCGAGGGTGCCGCCGTCCCAGCTGGGCTCGCCCTCGCGGGCCGCCATCCACAGCATCGGGTCGAGCGGGTTCTTCTTGCCCGGGCGGTCCGGGTCGCCGCCGCGCTCGGCGGACAGCAGCCGCATGGCGGCCGCGTCGAGGTTCGAGACCTGGCCGAAGTGCGGGTCGGACTCGACGGAGAAGTAGATGTCACCCTCCAGCTCGTAGGCGGCGCCGAGTTCACGCAGCCGTTCCACGAGCGGGACGATGCCGGGTATCGCCTCGACGGCGCCTATGTAGTGCTGGGGCGGGAGCATCCGCAGGGCGGTCATGTCCTCGCGGAAGAGGGCCGTCTCCTTCTCGGCGAGGGCGACCCAGTCGACGCCGTCCCGGTCCGCGCGCTCCAGCAGCGGATCGTCGACGTCGGTGACGTTCTGGACGTAGTGGACCTGCCGCTTGGTGTCGAGCCACACGCGCTGAACGAGGTCGAACGCGTTGTAGGTCGCCGCGTGACCCATGTGGGTCGCGTCGTACGGCGTGATGCCGCAGACGTAGATACGGGCGACGGGACCGGGGTCGAGGGTGACGAGGCCGCCGGTCGCGGTGTCGTGGATCCTCAGGTCGCGGCCCTGACCAGGCAGGGCGGGGACCTCGGAAGCGGGCCAGGCATGCATGTACATGAGCCTAACCGGCGTCCAGCCGCCGTTACGAACGGGATCGGGCCGGATGGCCTGTTAGGCGCTCTTGTACATCGGGCCGGATCGTGCTTGCACCGGCCGTGCCCCTCACACCGGCGGCCACGGGATGGCGGGCCACTGACCGCTCGGCTCCGGGTGCCGGCCGGAGGTGAGCAGCGCGTCGACCCGCGCGCGCGTGGCGTCGATCTCGACCGCCGTGATGAGCGGGGCCAGCCGCTCACCCAGTTGTGCGCCCAGGGCGTCCCGCAGTCCCCCGAGGACGTCGACGGCCTCCGCGGTGAGCGGTTCCCCCGCCCAGCCCCACAGCAGCGTGCGCAGCTTGTTCTCGGCGTTGAAGGTGACGCCGTGGTCGATGCCGTAGAGGCGGCCGTCGGCGGTGGGCAGCAGGTGGCCGCCCTTGCGGTCGGCGTTGTTGATCACGGCGTCGAGGACGGCGAGCCGGCGCAGCCGCTCGTCGTCGGCGTGCACCAGCAGCGCGGTGCGGCCCTCGCCGATCTCGGCCGGCCCGATCGCCTTCCAGCCCGGCTCCGGCTCCTCGCCGTCGACCAGGGCCAGCAGCTCGGCGTCGGGGGTCGCGTCGATCCAGAGCTGGCACATGCCCTCGCCGTACGGCCCCTCGCGCAGCACGGTGGGCGGTACGAGCCCCCAGCCGGTGGCCTCGGACACCTCGTAGGCGGCCACCTCACGGCCGGCCAGGGTGCCGTCGGGGAAGTCCCACAGCGGGCGCTCCCCTGCCACCGGCTTGTACACACAGGTGGCTTCCCGGCCGTCGAGGGCGACCGTGCAGAACAGTGCCGCGTTGGACGCCTCGCGGATCCGCCCGCGCACGGTGAGTTCACCCCGTGCGAGCAGCTCGGCGGGCTCCGTGTCGGCCTCCGCGTCGGCGGCCGTCACGCTCCGCGGCGGTATCCGTTCTGGCGCGGACATACATGTCCTTCCGGGTCGAGCGGGAGGCTGCACAGCGGGCACGGTGGCCGCCCGGCGTTGACGATGTCGAGGGCGCGCTTGGCGAAGGCCCGGGCCTGCGCGCCGGTCAGCCGGACCCGCAGCATCGGGGGCCCGTTCTCCTCGTCCTGGAGGAGCCGTTCCTCGGCCTCGGCGAGGTCCTCCTCGGTGTCGGCGTCCAGCTCGACGAGGGCCTGAGCCTCGACGATCATGCGCTGGTCCTCGCCGTCCCAGGCGAGGGCCATGGTGCCGACGCGGAACTCCTCCTCGATGGGGGTCTCCAGCGGGGCGGTGTCGGCGATCTCCGAGGGCGCCACGGCGGGCACGGCGGCGCTGCCGCCGCTACGCCGTACGACCTCGTCGAGCAGTTCGTCCATGCGCTCGGCGAGTGCGGCGACCTGGGTCTTCTCCAGGGTCACGCTGGTCACCCGGGGGCCTGCGGTGGCCTGGAGGAAGAAGGTACGGCGCCCGGGCAGTCCGACCGTGCCGGCCACGAAGCGGTCCGGCTGGTCGTAGAGGAACACCTGACGGGACACGTCCTGTCTCCATTGGATTCGAGAGTTTCAGCGGTGCGGGCCATGCGAACACGACGACAGTGTGGATCGCTTCACCCTACTGCGGCCGACGATCACGGTGCGCCCGCACCACCCCCGACCGGTGCGTCGCCCTCGCCGCGGTCCTCGCGCGGGGCGAGCGAGGCGAAATCGCCGGTGTCGCCGAGGCGGACGAGAAACGGCCTGAGGCGCGTGTAACGGATCACGGTGATGGAACACGGTTCCACGGAGACTCGCTGGAAGAGGTCGAGGTGCAGGCCGAGGGCGTCGGCGACGAGGGACTTGATGATGTCGCCGTGGGAGCACATGAGGTAGACGGCGTCGGCGCCGTGCTCGCGCTCCACGCGCGCGTTCCACTCGCGTACGGCCTCGGCGGCGCGGGTCTGCATGGCCCGCATGGACTCCCCGCCCGGGAAGGCGGCGGCCGACGGGTGGGCCTGCACGATCTCCATCAGCGGCTCGTCCTTCAGCTCGGCGAGCTTGCGGCCGGTCCAGTCGCCGTAGTGGCACTCCCCGATCCGTTCATCGGTGTGGGTGCGCAGTTCCGGGCGGGCTTCCAGCAGCGGCCGTACGGTCTCCTGGCAGCGCTGGAGCGGGCTGACGACCGCCTCGGCGATCGGCAGGCCCGCGAGCCGGCCGGGCAGCGCGGCGGCCTGCGCGGCGCCGCGCTCGTCCAGGGCGACGCCGGGCGTCCAGCCGGCGAGCACGCCCGAGGTGTTGGCGGTGGAACGTCCGTGCCTTACGAGGATCAGCGTGGGCATGCGGCAAGAGTAGGTGTTCACCGCTGTGCGGCGGTGGGCGGGCGAAAGGAGATGCGCCGCGTGATCGTGGACTGCGCCATCTACCGGCACGGGCACCGCAGCGAGGGACCCGAGGACCTGTCCGACGCGCTCGACGAGGCGCGGGCGGAGGGCGGTTTCGTGTGGATCGGTCTGCACGAGCCGTCGGAGCGGGAGTTCGACCTGGTCACCCAGGAGTTCGGGCTGCATCCGCTGGCTGTCGAGGACGCGCTCAAGGCGCATCAGCGGCCCAAGCTGGAGGTGTACGACGACTCCCTGTTCCTGGTGCTCAAGCCGGTGGTCTACGAACCCGAGGGCGACACCGTCTCGACCGGCGAGATCATGATCTTCATCGGGGACTCCTTCGTGGTGACCGTCCGCCACGGTGCGGGCTCGCCGCTCGCCGCCGTACGGCGCCGGCTGGAGGAGGAGCCCGAGATGCTGGACAAGGGCCCCACCGCGGTGCTGTACGCGGTCTCCGACGCCGTCGTCGACCACTATCTGGAGGTGGCGACGGAGCTGCAGACCGATCTGGAGGAGCTGGAGGCGGAGGTGTTCCAGCCGGAGGCCGGCGGCTCGCGCAACACCGCGTCCCGGATCTACACCTTCAAACGGCAGGTCCTGGCGTTCCGGCGGGCCACCGGGCCGCTGACCGTGCCGATGACCCGGCTGGCCGGCATCGGGCAGCTCGGCGGCGAGGTGCCGTTCGTGCACGACAAGGCGCGCCCCTTCTTCCGGGACGTGAACGACCACCTCGCGCGCGTGAACGAGTCCGTGGACGGCCTGGACCGGCTGGTGTCGGACGTCCTCTCGGCCCACCTGGCGCAGATGAGCGTGCGGCAGAACGACGACATGCGGAAGATCTCCGCGTGGGCGGCGATGGCCGCGGTCCCCACGATGATCGCGGGGATCTACGGCATGAACTTCGACCACATGCCCGAGCTGCACTGGTTGTGGTCGTATCCGGCGGTGATCATGGTGATGGCCGTTCTCGAGGTGCTGCTCTACCGCCTGTTCAAACGGCGCGGCTGGCTGTGAGCCGCCTCAGGCGTACTCGGGGGCGGCCGTAGCGGGGCCGCCCAGGGCGTTGCGGCGCCGGGGCATGCTGAGGGTGACCATGCGGCGCCAGCCGACGAGGCGCTCGTAGACGTAGACGGCGTGGATGCCCACCGCGAGCAGTACGGACCTGGCCCTCGGCCAGCCGATGACGCGGGCCATGTGGGCCATCACGGCGAGGCTGACGTCCCGGTAGACGCGGATCTCGGCGAGGGCGCACGCGCGCAGGGTCCGCTGGATCAGCCGGCCGTACCCGGCGGCGGCGAAGCGCAGCAGTTCCTCGTGCGTGTAGGCGAGGTGGTGGGCCTCGTCGTTGGCGATCATGCGGACGGCCCTGCCGATCTCGGGGTGGTGGGCGAAGTGCCTGAGGAGCAGCTCCATCTGCTCGGAGGCACGCTGTTCGGTGACCCGGCTGTGTGCCAGGTAGACGATGACGTCCCGCTCGGTGAGCGGTGTCTCCCGCCTGAGCCTGGCGTGGGCGAGGCCGATGCCGCGCCGTTCCAGGAGCATCGTGTAGTCGGTCTCGGGCGGGACGGGGACGGGGGTGAGGCCGCGCTTCCTCATCAGGGCGCTGAAGATGCGGCCGTGCTTGTCCTCGTCGGCGCCGTGGCGGGCGATCTTCGGGGCCAGTGCCCGTTGGCTCTGCGGAACCAGCGCGGCGATCCGGCCGTTCTCCCAGCCGCCCTGGGACTCGCCGCCGGCGGCGATCGAGCAGAAGAGCCGGAAGGACTCGTCGTTGTCGAGGATCTCCTGGAACAGACTTTTGGCCGACAGCATGGCAGACACCTCTCTGCAGGATTCCGCAAAGAAAGAGTCAAATGCGGACAGAGAGGACCTGCAACAGGGATGCGGTCCGACTCGGCCGAAAGAAGGACCACGGGGGTCGTAACCGCGCCGCGCCGGGCGCGTTGTTCCCCGTGACGGCCGTGGCGGGGAAGACCCCCCGAGCCCCCACCACGGCCGCTGAAATCCCCTCGGTGCTACGCGAGACCGGCACGCTCCAGCGCCTCGCTGCCGGCCCGCAGGGAGGCGATCCGCTCGTCCAGCGTGAATCCGGCGGGGGCGAGGCTGAGGGTGGTGACCCCGGCGGCGGCGTAGGCCTTCATCCGGTCGGCGATGCGGTCGACGGAGCCCAGCAGCGTGGTCTTGTCGATGAGGTCCTGCGGGATCGCGGCCGCGGCGCCCTGCTTGTCCCCGGACAGGTACTTCTGCTGGATCTCCGCCGCCTCCTTCTCGTACCCCATGCGCTGCGCGAGCTGGTTGTAGAAGTTCTGCTTGGCACTGCCCATGCCGCCGACGTACAGCGCGGTGTAGGGACGGAAGGTGTCCGCGAGGCGGGCCACGTCCTTGTCGTCGCCGACGGCGAGCGGGAGGGTCGGGCACACGTCGAAGCCGTCGAGCGTCTTGCCCGCCTTCTCCCGGCCCGCCCGCAGGTACTTCAGCGTGGTGTCCTCGAGGTGGTCGGCGGCGGGGAAGATCAGCAGAGCGCCGTCGGCGATCTCACCGGTCTGCTCCAGGTTCTTCGGGCCGATCGCGGCGATGTACAGCGGGATGTGCTCGCGCTGCGGGTGCACGGTCAGCTTGATCGGCTTGCCCGGGCCGCCGGGCAGCGGCAGCGTCCAGTGCTCGCCCTCGTACGTCAGCCGCTCGCGGGTCATCGCCCTGCGGACGATCTCGACGTACTCGCGGGTGCGCGCCAGCGGCTTGTCGAACTTGACGCCGTACCAGCCCTCGGAGACCTGCGGCCCGGAGACGCCGAGGCCGAGCCGGAACCGGCCGCCGGAGAGGGAGTCCAGCGTCGCCGCCGTCATCGCGGTCATCGCCGGCTGCCGGGCCGGGATCTGGAAGATGGCCGAGCCGACGTCGATGCGCTCGGTCTGCGCGGCGACCCAGCTGAGCACGGTGGCCGCGTCGGAGCCGTACGCCTCGGCGGCCCAGCACACGGAGAAGCCCAGCCGGTCGGCCTCCTGCGCCACCGCCAGGTTGTCCCCGTCCATTCCGGCACCCCAGTAGCCGAGGTTGATCCCGAGCTGCATGCGCGATTCCCCTTACCCGTGAGTAACGTCCCTGTCGGGGCGACCTTAGCGTGCGGCGGGTTTCCGGGGCAGGGTACGAAGGGGTGCGGGCCGGCTCCCGGGGGCGGGTGGTCATGGCTGGTCGCGCGGTCCCCCGCGCCCCTGGGGAGCCGCGGGTGCCTTCGGTCCGGTGGCGCCGTGGCCGCGGGCGACCGGTTGTCCACAGGCAACCCACCGCACCGGCTCTGGCCAGTAATCTCGCCCGCATGGAGCAGAGGCATCTCGGCCGTACCGGCCTGCGCGTGTCCCGCATCGGACTCGGCACCCTCACCTGGGGCCGGGACACCGACGAGCACGACGCCGCGGACATGCTGAAGGCGTTCTGGGAGGCCGGCGGCACCCTCGTCGACACCGCCGACGTGTACGGCGGCGGAGAGGCGGAGTACCTGCTCGGACAGCTCACAGACGGGCTGGTGCCGCGCCGGGACCTGGTGATCTCCACCAAGGCGGGCAGCGTGCCCGACCCCGACCGCCGCTGCGACGGCTCCCGCGGGCATCTGCTCGCCGCGCTCGACGCCTCCCTGGCCCGCCTGGGCACGGACTACGTCGATCTGTGGCACCTCCACGCCTTCGACCCCGAGACCCCGCTCGAGGAGACGCTCCAGGCCCTCGATCTGGCGGTCAGCAGCGGCCGGGCCCGGTACGCCGGCGTCTCCAACTTCTGCGGCTGGCAGCTCGCCAAGGCGGCCACCTGGCAGCTCGCGGCGCCGGGCAGCCGCACCCGGCTCGCCGGCACGCAGATGGAGTACTCGCTGCTCCAGCGGGGCGTGGAGCGCGAGGTGCTGCCCGCCGCACTCGACCTGGGGATCGGCCTGCTGCCCTCCTCCCCGCTCGGCCGGGGCGTGCTGACCGGCAAGTACCGGCACACCACTCCCCCGGACTCGCGCGGCGCCTCCGAGCATCTGGCGCCGTTCGTCGAGCCGTACCTCGACGACACGGCGACACGCATCGTGGACGCGGTGACGACGGCCGCCGACGGGCTCGCGGTCACCCCGCTCCAGGTGGCCCTCGCCTGGGTCCGGGACCGGCCGGGCGTGGCCGCGCCGATCGTCGGCGCGCGCAACGCGCAGCAGCTCACGGCGGCGTTGTCAGTGGAGGCCCTTAGTCTTCCTGACGAGATCTGCCGGGCGCTGGACGATGTGTCGGCGCCCGTGCACCGCTATCCCGATCACGACTGGAGCACGCTGTGAGCACGGAGCCGGAGACCACGGAGGAAGCCGGGCCGGGGACGCCGGACATCCCGGAGGCCGCGGGGCGGAACGCCGCACCCGAGGAGAGCCGTGCGGACGGCGACGCAACGGCGGACGACGCCGAGGAGACCGAGGGCACTGCGGGCGCCGCGGTGGTCGCGGGCGCCGAGGAGACCGAGGGCGCCACGGGGACCGGAGACGCCGCGGACACCAAGGGCTCCGGGGGCGGTGAGCGCGGCACGGGTGGCCCGGACCTCGAGAACGGCACCGAGAGCACAGCCGGCACGGAGAACGCGGACGGCACCGAGGGCACAACCGGCACGGAGAACGCGGACGGCGTCTCGTCCGATGCCGGTGGCGCCGCGGCCGAGTTGTCCGAGGCGGACGCCGAATTGGCCGCGCAGCGGATGGAGCGGGAGCGGATCGAGCGGCGCAAGGCCGACAGGAAGGGCCCCATCGAGAGCGGCGCCAAGCTCAGCGGCAAGGCGGCCGACCTGCTCGCCGCGGTACGGGCGGTGGAGAGCGGCGAGAAGCCGGCGGCCACGGTGTTCACCGAGCCCGCGCCGGCCCCGCGCCGCCCGGCCCCGGAGCCCGTGCGCCGGCCGCAGCCGGTCCCTGTCGCCGCCGTGTCCGACGCGCCCGCCCCGGAGGCCGTGGAAGCCGTGCGCCGCATCCTGGCCGAGGGCGGCGCGCCCGACGCGCTGGCCCCGAGGGTGGCGGCGGCGCTGGGCGAGGGCGCGGGCGACGCGCTCCGGGAGGACCCGTGGCGGCTGCTGCGCGTCGGCGGAGTACGGCCCGAGCAGGCCGACGGCTTCGCGCGGGCGCTGCTCGGCGCCGACTGCGGCCCGGACGACGAGCGGCGGGGCCGCGCGCTGACCGCCTGGCTGCTGGAGCAGGCCGCCGTGGCGGGTCACACCGCCCTGGAACTGCCCACGCTCACCGCGGCACTGGGCCGGCAGGGCGTGCCCGACCCGGACGCCGCGGTGCAGAGCGCCCTCGCCGAGGGCGAGGCCCTGATGTTCCAGGACGCGCTGGACGAGCCGGGAGCCCCGGCCCCTCAGGACGCGGACTCCGAGGACGACGACACGGAGCGGCCGGTCCGGGTCCTCGTCGGCCTGGAGCGGTACGCGCTGGCGGAGGAGAGCCTCGCCGACGGCCTGGCCCGGCTGGTCAATTCCCTCTCCGAGGACGCCGAGCAGGCCTGGGAGGCAGCCGCCTCCGGCGCCTTCGGCGGCGCGGCCGAGCTGGTCCGCGCGGCCGCCGGGCACGGCCTGGTGCTGCACACCGGCGCAGAGGCGGCCCGCGCCGAACCGGCCGCGCTGCTCCGTGCCGCCCGTGCCGCGGGTCTGCGGGTCTTCGCCGCCTGCCACATGCCCGACGGCCGCCACCGCCTCGCGGCGCTGCTGGGCGAGGAACCGGAGCCGGCGGAGGGAAGCGTGGGCACGGTCGCCGGTCTGCTGTCCGGCGCCGAGGGCCCCGGCCGGGACACGGACGGCGCGCTGGAACTCGACCTGCTGATCGTCCTGGACGCCCCCCAGCTGGATGTGGAGAGCGCCGCGATGCTGGTGGAGTCGCTGCCGGACGGGGCGCGACTGGTGCTCAGCGGGGACCCCGCGGTGCTGTGGTCGACCGGCCCCGGGCGGGTCTTCGCGGATCTCCTCGCCGCCCGCGCCTGCCCCCAGATCGCCTCCCGGGTCCCCGACCCCGGTCCGCTCGGCGAGCTGGTCTCCGGTGTCGGCGCCGGCGAGCTGAACCAGGTGGACGCGCCGGGCAAGGAGATCGTCATCGTCCCGGTGCGGGACGCGGGCGAGGCCGTGCACCGGACGGTGCAGCTGGTCGCGGACTCGGTGCCGCGCGCGATCGGCGTGCCGGCCGAGCAGACCGTGGTGATCACCCCGGGCCATGGCGGCGCCGCGGGCACCCGCGCCCTCAACGCCGCGCTGAAGGAGCGCCTCCATCCCGGTCCCGGCCGCTTCGGCGGCTTCGACCCGGGCGACCGGATCGTGCACTGCCCCGCTCCGGGCCGCTGGGTGCCGGGCGTGGTGGTGCGGGCCGACGCCGACGGGCTGCACCTGACGTGCGCGGGCGTCGCCGTCGTCGTACCGCCCGAGCGGGTGGAGGACCGAGTACGGCACGGCTGGGCGCTGACCGCGCACCAGGCGGCGGGCGTCCGCTGGCCGGCGGCGGTCGTGGTGCTGCCCGGCGACGCCGCGCAGGCCCTGAGCAGGCCGTGGGTGTACACGGCGTTCGGGCGGGCGGAGCGGCACCTGTCCGTCGTCCACGGGGTGGAACAGGCCCTGCCGAAGGCGGTCGCTCAGATCCCGGCCAAGCCCCGTACGACACGGCTCCAGACGCTGCTGCGCACCCAGGTGCCGACGGCGGGCTGACACCGCCCCTTCTCCCGGACACCGGCGGTGCCGCAGCGGCCCCAGGCCCTCACGGCACCGCCGCCGGCCTCACTTCTCGGTGCCGAGCGGCTCCACGTCCTCGTCCCCGGCCTCGACGAACTCGAGATCGTCCTCCTCGTCGGACCCGTCCTCGTCCGCGTCCTCCTCGTCGAACATCGCGCTGACGTCGAACCGGCACACCACCTGCTGCGGATCGACGTGCTCGAACGGCGCCTCGAGCCACTCCCCGGCCTCGGGAGTCTCCTCCGCCGCGGTGACCCAGAGCGTGGAGTCGCCCTCCTCCAGGCCGAACTCCTTGTGCCGGGAGGCGATCTCGTCCGGTTCGAACTCGCCGAAGAGGGTGCCCAGCGCCCCGGGGACCGTGCCCTCGGCACTCTCGTCGCTGCCGCCGATGTCCTGGTACTCCGCCGCCTCGACCCGCTGGGCCTGCGCCACCAGCCGCTGGGGTTCCGCCACGATGTAGTCGCGGCGGATCAGCACGCTGATCGCGTTCGGTTCCTCGGGGCCCGCGTACGGCGGCAGCGTGTCCTCCGCACCCGGGATCTCGAAGGGCGTGACCTCGTCGTAGCGGTCGTAGAGCAGCTCGTCGTACGCCTCGGCGGCCGCGGCCAGCTGGTTGAACGCCTCGGACACGGCCGGGTCGTCCTCCCCCGACCTGCGTTCGACCGCCGCCAGATGACGGTCGAGCGCGGTCTTGACCGCCTCGACGGCGGCGCGTACCTCGGCAGCGGTGGGCTGCGCAGCATCAGACATAGTGCAGACGCTATCCGTACCGGGCACCAGCCCGCACAATAGATGCGATGCCGGAATACGAATTTGTCGACGTGTACGTGCCTCGCGGGGTGTCCCGCAAGGAGGCCACACGTCTGCTGACGGACCATGCCGAGTACGGACACTGGGAGTTGGACCGACTGAGCCTGCTGCGCGACGGCAGCCGCAGGGTGCGGTTGCGCCGGCGGATCATCCGCCAGGTGCGAGCCACGTGGTGAGGCAGAACACATGAACGGAGCGGGCCCCGCCGGCATGGCAGGGCCCGCTCCGTCGTGCCGGGCGGTACGGCCTTGTTGCCGGGCTGTACCGCCTTCGCGACCGGCGTCGCCGTTACGCCGCGGCCCGCGCCTTGCGGTAGAGCACCGCACCCGCGAGCAGCGCGCCCGCGCCGACCGGCAGCGCGAGGCCCAGCGGTACGTCGCTGCCCGTGTGCGCGAGCTGGGCGCCGGCCGGGGATCCGGCCGAGCCGCCGCCGTGCGCCTCGACCTGGGTCGAGCCCTGGGGCGAGCCGTGAGACGGGTGGCCGCCCTTGGGCGGCGTGCCCGTTCCGGGCTCACCCGGCTTGCCCGGGTGGTGCGGAGTGCCGGGGTGGCCGGGCTGCCCCGGATGACCAGGCTGCCCCGGCTTCCCGGGCGGATTGCCGTGTCCGTCGCCGGGCGGATTGCCGTGTCCGTCGCCGGGCGGCTGGGTGTGGTGACCGCCGCCGCCGTTGGCACAGTCGTTGCCCGTGGTGGCGTTCCCGGCGCCGATGACGTTCACGCTGTTGCCGCAGGCGTTCACCGGGGCGTCGATCGGCACCTGCACGGTGTTGCCGGAGCCGACGCCCGGTGAGTCGCTGGTGTGGCCGTCCGCGTGCGAGCCGCCGGAGCCGGTGTGGCCGCCCGTGTCGCCGTAACCCCCTGAACCGCCACCGTGGTTGGCGCATGTGTTGCCCACCGACGGGTTCAGGAGCCCGACGACGTTCACGGTGTTGCCGCAGACGTTCACCGGGACGTGGACCGGCGCCTGCACCGTGTTGCCGGACAGTACGCCGGGTGAACCGGTGGCGGTGCCCTGCGCGCCGGAGTCGGCGTGGGCGTAGCCGCTCGCGGCGGCGATCACACCGGTGGCTGCGGCCATGGTCAACAGGCCCTTGCGGGTGCCCTGTCGCATATTGAATTCCCCCCTGCCTTCGATTGCCTGCGAATTCCCGGAACGACCGGTCCGGGAAAGGGACCGGTGCCGGAAAAGACCGGTCGGCCTCGGAGCGCATGGCGCGCACTCCGAGGCCGACGGCTCGTAAAAGACGCCCCCTCAGGGAGCCGACGTCACTTGTTGATGCAGGCGTTGCCGAAGGCGGGGTTCAGAAGCCCGATCACGCTGACCGTGTTGCCACAGACGTTCACCGGGACGTGCACGGGCACCTGAATGACGTTGCCGGAGAGGACACCCGGGGAGTGCACTGCGGCACCCTGGGCACCGGAGTCGGCGACGGCGAGGCCCGCGCCCGCGAGAACCAGCCCACCGGTGGCAGCCGCAGCAGCGACGACCTTCTTGATCATTATTCCTCCTTGTTGGCAATGCGATCCCAAGGTGCGGGGATCACATCACCAGTAACGAGGAGGAACTAATGAAGCTACGAGCCTATCGTCGCATTCACCCTTCTCAGTCGATCTCGTACGACTGCCCGATTACCCGAGGTCAGAACCTCACGACGCGTCGATGAAACGGTCGAGCACCCGCACGCCGAACTGCAGCCCGTCCACCGGCACCCGCTCGTCCACGCCGTGGAACATGCCGGCGAAGTCCAGCTCCGGCGGCAGCTTCAGCGGCACGAAGCCGAAACCGCGGATGCCGAGGTCGTCGAAGGACTTGGCGTCCGTACCGGCGGAGAGCATGAAGGGGATCGCCTTGGCGGTGGGGTCCTCGGCGAGCAGCGCGGACCGCATGGCCTCCACCAGGGCGCCGTCGAAGCTGGTCTCGACGGCCTTGTCGGCGTGCACGTCCTCGCGGCGGACGTGGGGCCCGAGCAGCCGGTCGAGGTCGCTCAGGAACTCCTCCTCGTGGCCCGGCAGGAACCGTCCGTCGATGTGCGCGGTGGCCTCGCCCGGGATCACGTTGACCTTGTACCCGGAGTTCAGCTGGGTCGGGTTGGCGGTGTTCCGCAGGCTGGCGCCGATCAGCTTGGCGAGACCGCCGAGCTTGGCGAGGGTGGACTCCATGTCCTCCGGGTCCAGCTCCGTGCCGAGCGCGTCGCCCAGCTCGTCGAGGAAGGCCCGGGTGGTCTTGGTGACCCGGACCGGGAACGTGTGCCGGCCGACCCGGGCGACGGCCTCCGACAGCTCGGTGATGGCGTTGTCGCGGTGGATCATCGACCCGTGCCCTGCCGTACCGGCCACGGTCAGCTTCATCCAGTGCATGCCCTTCTCGGCCGTCTGGATCATGTAGAGCCGCCGCTGCTCGTTCACGGTGAAGGAGAAGCCGCCCACTTCGCTGATCGCCTCGGTGACGCCCTCGAACAGCTCGGGGTGGCGGTCGACCAGGTAGCGGGCGCCGTACGTGCCGCCCGCCTCCTCGTCCGCGAGGAAGGCGACCACGATGTCCCGCGGAGGCCGCCGCCCGCTGCGCAACCGGTCGCGGACGACCGCGAGGGTCATGGCGTCCATGTCCTTCATGTCGACGGCCCCGCGCCCCCACACGCACCCGTCGGCGACCTCACCGGAGAACGGGTGGTGGGTCCAGTCGTGGGCGTTGGCCGGCACGACGTCGAGGTGGCCGTGGATCAGCAGCGCCGGCCGGGACGGGTCCTCGCCCTCGATGCGGGCCACCGTCGAGGCGCGCCCCGGGTGGGACTCGAAGATCTTCGGCTCCAGCCCGACCTCGGCGAGCTTTTCGGCGACCCACTCGGCGGCCTTGCGCTCACCGGGCCCGGAGTGGTCGCCGTAGTTGCTGGTGTCGAACCCGATCAGCTCGCGGCAGAGGTCCACGACCTCGCTCTCGCCGGTGACGCTCCTGGCCGTGTCCGTCTCGCTCACGCTGCTTCCTCCCGCTGTCACTACTGGCTGTCCGCCGGTCCCGCCCGTCGTCGTGCCGGAGCCGTCCCGCCGTCGGTCCGCTCATCCTCTCTCCGCCCGGCCCCTGGCCCCAAGACCGGTCCCGGCCCGTCACACGCCGTTCACGCCCGACCGGCACCGGGGCGGGGGTGATCAGCCACCCTCGAAAGCCTGGTAATGTTTCCTTCGTCGCCGCGAGGGAAACCCCGCCGAAAGGGAAACCTCGCACGACAGACACCTTGTCCGGGTGGCGGAATGGCAGACGCGCTAGCTTGAGGTGCTAGTGCCCTTTATCGGGCGTGGGGGTTCAAGTCCCCCCTCGGACACCAGCGGGGACGTTCACGAGATCGTCCCGAAGCGTTCACGAATTACCGGTCGAGTCATATGACTCACCGGTAATTCGTCATTTCTGGGGCCTCGAGCCTCGTGATCGGCTCGATGAGGAGGTGAGGCGGTGGCGGTCCAGGTACTACGCCTCTCACCTGCGGAAACAGGACATGCCTGCGCGACGGCTGGTAGCCGTGGCGCAGGCATGTGGGGTTTTCAGGGGGCGGAGCGCGGCGGAGGTGGGTCACTCGCGTGGCGGAGGCTCGACCTGCTCGGTCGGAAGCGGTCGCGCCAGGGGCGGGTCGGAGGGCTCGCAGGGTTGGGTTGCGGCGCTCTGCGCGCTGGCTTTGCGGGGCTGGATGCCCTGGTCGCGGAGGAACCGTCGGATGGCTCTGAGGTTTGCCACAAAGATGATGACGGCATTGAGCAGGGTCTGTGCGACGCGTCCGTGCGGCAGGCGGAGCTGGGGATTGTCGATGCTGTCGAGGGCGGACTTCTTGAGGTTGCCGTTGCCGCCCTCGTTCTGACTGCGCAGTCCGGACCAGGCTTCCTGCCACAGCGGGGTGAACAGGGGGTATTTCTGGCGCCACTTGGCCAACACGGTGCCCGGGACGGTGATGCTCTTCCCCCTGCAGATGTCTGGGTAGACGGGAACGTCCCGCTTGGGCCTGGGGATGGTGGGCAGGGCTGCCGGGGTACGGACAGTGGGGGCGTCGAGGTCGACGACGGTGGACGGGCGTGGCTGGGGCCGGCGGTAGCAGGTGACCGTGGCGTGGAGCCCGAGGGCGGGGCACTGTCGACGCTGGTCCCCTGCGGGCCCGTACTCCTTGATCTTGGTCTGGTAGTCCTTCCGGGACTGGATCAGGTTGAGCGCGTGGGCGCGGTCCTCATCCGTGCGGCTGTCGATGTATGTGGCGCCCGCGGTGATGAGCGGGGTGGGCATCAGCGGGCAGTAGAACTCGCCACCGACCAGTTGCATGCCGCGGAACTCTCCCTGCCGGTCGACCTTGTCGTCGTTGTAGTGCTTCACCGCGTTGAGGCCGAGTTTGAGCAGCTGCAGATGCAGGTTGTGAGGCTTGGCCTGGGTGATGCCCCGGTCGGCGCAGAACAGGTCTTTGACCAGACCTCGTTCGAAGGCCGGCTGGATGGCGCGCAGGGCGGCCGGGCCGGGTTCGGTGCCGGGAGTGTGAAGGATCATGCCGAGGCAGACCGCCGGGTAGGCGCCAGCGAGGTCGCCATGGCCATGGCCTGGGAACGCGGCCATCATGGCGTAGCGGAACTCTCTCTTCTCCGGCGCCTTGGCCTTCTTCTCCCGGGCCGACTTGGTCTTGCGAGGCACTGGCTTGTTTGCGGTGCCGCGCCGGGTGCCAGTGTTCGTGGAGGCCGCAGCTTTGCCGCTGGGCCCCGACTTCTTCTGCGTTCCTCCCTTCACGTACATCCCGGCGGTGATCTCAAGCGAGGCCCGGTCCTGGTGGTAGTCCGGCTCTTTGCCCCAGACCGGAACCGGAGTGTCGTCGACCGCGATGTGGCCAGGCCACTGAGCGAAGTCGCCGCGCCGGAAGGAAGCCATCACCGGAGCGAGGATCAGATCCTGGGCGATGGCCTCCAGGTTGCGCACGGTGTCCTGGTTGTCGCGGGCATTCCACTTCCGGCGGATCTTCTTGGCCTCGCTGAGCGACAGCCTCTTGCGGCGGTCGTGCGGTGCAGGGTCGAGGCGCCGGGTCATCGAGGCCCAGGACCGGTAGACGCGCTTCGACGTCGCGTATTGGTGGTGCGCGACGCTGTCGATTTCTTCTCGGGTTGCGCCCTCGCGGATGTGCAGGTCGACGTCGGGGACGTCAAGGAGGGCTTTGGACCCTGGAGACAAGGCGAAGAAGAGCGTCTCCCATGCGTCGTTGATGTTCGCGCTCTTGCCCATGTACTGCGACAGGATCAGGCCGATCAGCACTGTGCGGAACGGGAAGCCCTTCGGGCCTGGCCGGTGCTCGTTGGAGGGAAGGCGTTCCAGTGCTCCGCTGTGGCGCACGAGGTCGAAGACCTGCCTCACAACGCGGTCGCTGAGGGTACGGCCGGGGGCCTGCGGTGCAGGGCGTAAGGCGAGGCCGGTACGCCGGCAGGGTTTGTCCTCCGGGTTCTTCCTGCTCATGCCGCCGCCCCCCGCAACAGATCGGATGCCTCCGCTTCGGGCACGTCGTGGAGGAAGACGAGGTATCGCGAGAGGCTGTGCAGGGTCCCGAGCCCCGACGCTTTGAGTATCACCTTCAGCGGAATACCTGCATTCAGCAGATCGACGAGCCAGGTCGTGCGCAGCCGCTGGGTCTGCAGCACTGCACCGTCACAACGGCCGATGATCCGCGGGTACCTGGCCAGCCAGTTCGATGCGATGTGCTTGCTGGTGCGGTCCTGCCAGTCCGGCCGGAAGGCGTACGCGTCTGCCGGGATGTGGGCGGCTTCCGCCAGCAGCAGCTCCTCGTAGGCGTACCGGCATACGACAGTGCGCGGACGGCGCCCGTGCACCTTCACCAGTGTCCGGCCGGTGGGGCCCGCCAGGATGTCCCGCCCCCGAACGTACACAAGATCCTCAACGGCGAGCCCGCAACCAACACCGAGACAGAACAGAAGACAGGCGTTGCGCCGCTGGGCGGGGGTGGGCAGGCTCTGCGCCCAGATCAGCCAGTAGGCGATTTCCGCCGGCGGGTAGGGGGCCACTGGGTCGGCGGTGGCCTTCAGCCGGATCGGCGGATGCTGTCCGAGCTGGTCCAACAAGAGCGCTTCGGAAGCCCGGCGCAGCTGGCTGCTGCAGGTTCGGCGGCTGTTGGCGGCCATGTCGCGGCAGCCGACGAGGATGAACCGTTCGACGGTGCTCTGGTCAAGGATCACCGAGGGTTCGAGCGGGAGGCCCTGGGCCTCGACCCAGGCGACCAGCCGTGCGAGCGGTGTCATGACCACGTCTGGGCCGTAGGGTCCCGCTGCGACGGCCATGAATCCCAGCGAGCGGACGACCGGAGCGATGCGGCGCCACTGGGCGGGCGGCACCGTCTCCGCCTTCGGTGCGTAGGCCAGCAGGCGATTCGACACAGCGACCTCCAGGCGCAAGGCCCATGACAGGTGGCCGGTTAACCGGCCACTGGTGTCAGTGTCGATCACGATCTGAAGGAACGCATCTTTATGACCGGAGGCCGAGCGCGCACGGCGCCGCCATGGAGCTACGCCGTCGATCCGGAGGAGTGGCCGGATGCCCGGATCGCCGGGGAGCCCGCCGCGGCGGTGGTCCAGACGATTGCCCGCCGCCTCGCCGCCGCCCTGCGTGAGAGGCCGGAGCTCTCGCTGCGTGCCCTGGCCGCCCAGAGCCACGTCGGCAGACAGACCATCGGGGATCTGCTGGCGGGCGCCACCTGGCCGGATGTGCTGACGGTCTGCCGACTGGAGCGCGCCCTGGGCCTGGCGCTCTGGCCCGGATCGAGTACGACCCAATGTGCTCATGACTGATCCCCAATTACCTCTTTGAGGTCAGTCGTGCACGCTCAAGTACGTAATGGCGCAGACGCCCTCTAGCGCCACCCGTGGGGGCGCTAGAGTGAACGTGCGCGACGGACCGGAACCCTGCTAGGCGAAGCGTCCGTTCGCGTGTTTGGCGGCCTCCCTCGACCGCTAATCGAGGGAGGCCTGCTTGTTGGGTTAGGGTCGTTCTCGGATGGATCAAGCGGCCCGGGATGACAGCACGGCCCGGAACATTCCCGGTGCTACGTTTTCCACCTCGCCAAGTTGCTTCATGCGGTTGAGGGTTTTTCCTACGGATGAGCGGACCGTCGCGTCCGCTCCCGGGCGCACCGCCGCCGCGATATCGGTGATGGACATTGCCTCTTGAGCAGCGCACAGGAGTGTGAGGATCGCATCGCGCATGCTTCCGTTACGCGGTGGCCCCAGGGTCCGAGTGCCAATCCCCGGGCGCGCATCTTCGGACGAAGGATCCTCGTCGGCGACAGAAACTTCAGACGGACCCTCCCGGGAAGGCTGGGCGGTTTCCGCGTCCTCGCCAGTGTCCGGCGGCTCTTCGCGGACATCGGTGGATTCGGTGCCCTGGCACATCATCGCGTACACAGCTTCCAACGTCGCCAACTCGCCGCGCAGTGAAGTGATCAGCTCCTTCACGGCATGCCGGGCTTGGCCGATGTAGACACCCTTGTCTGACGCAGGTGCGTTGGTCCGGTATCCCGCCATAGCGAGCTCCTAAGGAAGGTCGCTGCCAGTGTAAGGACGGCACACTGTGGCACGCACGCAGTTCCTGTGAGGCGCTATCAAACGGTCAACAGTGCGCTCAAGCACGGCAAGTCCGGTCGGGGTTATCGCAGGACTCGACCTGTCTTGGCGCAGAGTTGGCTCGCCGGGTTCGTGCGATGCCGCACCGGAACTGTGAGACGTGCCATCACAGAATCCTGACGTGTGGATTCTGTCGAAGCTCCCGGCCTCCGGGAACGTTTGAGCGTTACGGTTCCTTCATGGTGGATGGCAAGCATCTGTCTGCGACAGAGGCCTTGGGGTCGGTGACGAAGGCCCTGGATGTTCTCGTCCTGGCGTATGACCGGGGGGAAATCGGTGTTACCGAAACCGCCCGGGAGCTCGGTATCTCACGTTCCACTGCACACCGCATCCTGGTCACCCTGCAGCGCACGGGTTTCCTGCGTCACGATCCTGGCCAGCACGGATACTCGGCGGGTCCGCAGCTCGTACGCATGGGACTGGCCGCGATCGCCCAGCTG
Organism: Streptomyces sp. NPDC031379; assembly: GCF_055569615.1. NCBI lineage: Bacteria > Bacillati > Actinomycetota > Actinomycetes > Kitasatosporales > Streptomycetaceae > Streptomyces > Streptomyces sp. NPDC031379. The sequence continues at coordinate 192,156 of NZ_JBVIIT010000007.1, forward strand.
GACGTCCGACGACAGGCGCGCAGACCCCTGGAGGAGCTCTCCGAGAAGCTGCAGGAGACGGTGTGCCTGTACTCCCTGGATGCGGCCGTCGTCCGACTACTCGACGGAGTCGAGTGCCGGCATGTCCTGCGCGTCAGCGTTCCGCTCGGACAGGAACTCCCCGCCCACGTCACAGCGGCGGGCAAGGCCCTGCTCGCACTGCGCGACCCGGCAGATGTACGCGCGACACTCCCGGCCGCGCTCCCTGCTACGGCGGCAGGGAGCATCACTGAGTGGCCGCTGCTTGAGGTGGAGTTGGAGGAAGTCAGAGCCCGGGGATGGGCGGCAGACCTTGAGGAAAGTGCACACGACCTGCACGGCGTAGGCGTGGCCATCCGCAACCGCATCGGGGAACCGCTCGCCGCGATCTCCGTGTACGCACCCGCCGTACGTCTGCGTGAACAGGACATGCCAGCGGTTGCTGCAGCCCTACAGGAGACCGCCACCACGATCGCCAGGGCAGAGTGACAGCGGGCGCCGAGGTACCGGGGCTCAAGGCCCCAACGTGATCCGCCCGTCCGGGATCCACCCCTCCAGGTATCCCGTCAACAGCACATCTACATCTGGCAGATCGCACCGTGTGCACAACTCCTGCCACTGCTCAGGCCCCGCCCAGCGTGTCGCTCCCCTCCAGGACAGATGATCCGGCGGATCACCAGCTTCAGCGAGACGAAAGATGAACACGTGCGCCTCTCGACGGCTCCGGCCTACGGGCACAGGCACCTGAGCCCAGCGGCATCCTTCAACAGTGCCCCCGCGCACCGGCATCGCGCCGACCGCATCGAGGAGTACGCGTACTGCCGCCTCACGGTAGGTTTCTGTGGCTCGGACGGATCCTGAAGGGAGTACCCATCGGGGAAGAACTCCAGACAGGTCGTCTGCCACCAGCACAAGCCGCCCGTCCGAGCTCAGCACCGCGACGAACACCACCCGCCGCATCCTGGGAGGCGGCACGGCAGGGAGCCCCGAACTCTCGGCAGCGTCCAGGAAAACAGGCACGGTCCGATCCTGACATGCGGCCGCTTAACCGGCCAGTTTTACCCCGCGCCGACGAGGGTCTTATCGCGGAGATGAGCTGGCGAACCTGGTCGGCCTATGGGCTCCGGTATGCCGAATCTGGATTGAGTAGGCGCCGATTAGGAGCGGCCGGATGGTCTCGAGTTCCGCAAGAGATTTCGATGGCCCGAAGGCTGGGGGGTCTCGCTCCCGGACAGCGGCCGGTCGAACGTGTACGCATCGGGCAACCTCCACGGCCTGGACCATCCCGTCCTGGTACTGCTCAGCCTGGTCGCTCCCGGCTGGCCGGACGGCTCATGGACGACCCCGAACGGTCTGACCTGGCGGTACCGCAGCTACGAGGACCTGCGTGCCGCGCTGCGGTCCTGTCCGCCCGATCTCCGGCGGGCGGACGGGTTGGCGCCGATGTGTTCGAGCACTGGCTCGACCTGATCGACAAGCTCGTGCGACTGGCCGCCGAGGTCGGCACCCCCGCGGGGGCCGAACCGTTGCTGGTGCCAGAGGAAGTAGTCGCAATCCTCAAGAACGCTCGACTGGACGCGACCGTGCAGAAGATGCCTTGCCTGCGCAGCCTCGTCCGGCCAGAGCTGGCGCAGGAGATGGAACAGGTCGGCGTCATCGTGCGGACCGCACTGAACCGAGACCAGGGCATCGTGGAGATGTTCACCGCGGAGACGACACCCTGTCCGGTTGGCAGATCCAGGAAGGCCAGTTCTGGCTGGTCCACCTGGCCGGCCCGGCCCGACACGGCGGGCAGTCCGCGAACAGGAGGCCCGCGCCTACGGCGACTACTTCTGCTTTGACCGGGCACGTACCCTGCTGGACGACATGGGTCCCGAGCGACCTGCAACCGCCCCGCATGCTCCGTTGGCATTCAACGGGTTCGCGCCCGACTTCGTCTACCGGAGCATCCCCACGCCGGACCTGACGATCGAGCAGGTCGTCCAGCTCGGTGTGACCTTGGTGCGCAGGACGTTGACGTGGCACGCAGACGCGCGGGGCAAGGGATACGGGTGTCGCTGAGCGCTGAATGAGAGGGATGACAAAACTTCCGGTCCCTGTCGACCCTCATGCCGGACGTGGCGGGTGCTCACGCTGTCGTCGATACAACAGTAGATGGTGAAGCCCTCGTCCAGGCGTGGGTGTCCCCGGCTCCCGTGGAATCGCTGCCAGAGGAAGGAAGTTGCGTCGGATTAGTGCCGCAGAGATCTATTTTTCCGACATCATCGGGGCATGCAGAAGCTCGAGGCGCACGAGATGCCCTTGCACAAGGTGTTCAGCAGTGACTACGACTTCCAGATACCTGACTACCAGCGCCCCTATGCCTGGCAGGAGGAGCAGGCGGCTCAACTGCTGATGGACCTGCAGGAAGCCCTGGACCGTGGGACGGATGAGCCGTACTTCCTCGGATCCGTTGTGCTCGTCAAGAACAGCGCAGTCCCGACGGCGGACGTCATCGACGGCCAGCAGCGCCTCACGACCCTGACTATCCTCCTGTCGGTCCTCCGCGACCTCACCGAGGATCCGGAGCTGCGTGGCGACCTCGACCGGCTGGTCATGGAGCCGGGTGCCAAGATCCGTGGGCTTGCCCCGAGGCCGCGGCTCACTCTGCGAAGCCGTGACGCGGACTTCTTCGAGAAGTACGTGCAGACGAAGGGCGCGGTGGACACTCTGCTGACGCTCAAGGAGGAAGCCCTGCGGACCGACGCGCAGAAGGCCGTCCTCCGCAACGCGACAGTCCTTCACCGCAGCCTCACCGCGTTGACCGAGGGACGCCGGCTGGAACTGGCTCAGATGCTCGCCGAGCGGACGTTCCTTGTCGTCGTCAGCACTCCTGACCTCGACAGCGCACACCGGATCTTCAGCGTCATGAACTCCCGCGGGCTGGACTTGTCTCCCACCGACATCTTCAAGTCGCAAATAATCGGGGATCTCGGGGCGGAGGCGTCTGAGGCGTGCGCCACCACCTGGGAGGACGCCGAAGAGATGCTGGGGCGCGACGACTTCGCGGAACTCTTCCTCCACCTGCGGATGATCTTTGCCAAGAAGCGGGCGGAACAGGAGCTGCTCAAGGAGTTCCCTGAGCAGGTACTCAACCGCTACCTCCCCGGCAGGGGCGAGGTCTTCGTCCATGACGTCGTCCGGCCGTATGCCGAGGCTTATGCCCAGATCCGTGAAGCACGTTATGAGTCCGCTTCGGGTGCGGAGGCGGTCAACGCCTGGTTCAGGAGGCTCCAGCAGGTCGACAACTACGACTGGCGGCCCGCCGCTCTCTGGGCGCTGCGTCACCACGAGGACGACCCGGCATGGCTCGACACGTTCATGCGGGCCTTGGAGCGGCTGTCGGCCAGCATGTTCGTCCGCCGCGTCTACACGACTCCCCGCGTCACGCGGTACGCCGAGTTGCTTCGGCAGCTCGACGAAGGACAGGGCCTTGCCTCCCCGGCCCTCGAACTGAGGGACGACGAGAAGGCCGAGACCCGGTCCAGGCTCGACGGCGATCTCTATCTGGTCGGCAAGATCCGCAAGTATGTGCTGCTCCGGCTCGACGAGCTGCTGGCCCGCGGGCAGGGGGTGACGTACGACCACCCGCTCATCACCGTGGAGCACGTGCTGCCGCAGAACCCGAAGGCCGATTCGCAGTGGGTCGGGCTGTTCGACGAGGAGCAGCGTGCCCAGTGGACACACCGCCTGGGAAACCTGGTGCTGCTGAACCGCGCCAAGAACTCGGCGGCCCAGAACTACGACTTCGCCGCCAAGAAGGCCAAGTACTTCACCGGCCGCGGGGGAGTGGTCCCTTTCGCGCTGACCAGCCAGGTGCTCCAGCACGTCGAGTGGACCCCCGACGTACTGAAGGCCAGGCAGGAGGAGCTGCTGGGGGTGCTCTTCGAGGAGTGGCGTTTGTGAGCGCGGGGGCCGGGGCGTCACACCCCGGCCCTGAGTCCAATGATCTCCATGAAGTTCCAAAGAGTTCCATTGTCGGGTCTGTGTGGGCTATGGTCGTCCACAACTCAGGTCTCACGGCCCCGCGTTACAACGCTGCTCCCGTGTGTCCCCTGTCGTTCAGTTGCCGTCGACCTGTCCGGCCGTACGCTCCGCAGTCGTCGCCTCCACGGGAGTCCCGTCATGCCCGTACCCGCCGATCCCGCCCCGGACCCGTCTCCCGCAGGGCCGCCCGCCCAGGAGCCGTCGGTCGGCACCCTTGCCAGTCTCATCGCCGGGCGGCTCGCCGGCTCGGACCTCGACGAGGACACCCGAGCCCTCCTGCTCACCGCCTTCCAGGACGACAGCGGGGCGCGCGGCCGGATGCCGGGCGCCTACCTGCAGTCCGTCACGGTCAGCGGCTTCCGCGGCATCGGCCGTACCGCACGTCTCCCCCTCACCCCCGGCCCGGGACTCACCCTGGTCACCGGCCGCAACGGCTCCGGCAAGTCGAGCTTCGCGGAGGCCGTCGAGATCGCGCTGACCGGCGACAACGCCCGCTGGCGCGGCCGCAGCGACATCTGGCGCAAGAGCTGGCGCAACCTCCACCACGGCCAGGAACCCCAGGTCGCCGTGGAGTTGCGCCTCGACGGCGATCCAGAGCCGGCCACCGTGCTGCGCACCTGGCACGGGGACGACGTTGCCGACTCCACCGCCGAACTCGACCGGCCCGGCCACGACCCCGTCCCCCTCCCGGGCCTCGGCTGGCAGGAGGATCTGGCGACCTACCGCCCCTTCCTGTCGTACTCCGAGCTCGGCCAGGTGATCGGCGGCAGGCCCAGCGAGATGTACGACGCCGTCGCCTCCATCCTCGGTCTGGAGCAACTCGCCGCCGCCGACAAGTGGTTGCGCGACCGGACCCGCGAGTACGACGCGCCCGCCAAGGAGGTGAAGGCCGAACTCCCCGCCCTGCTCACCCTCCTGGACGGCACCGACGACCCCCGCGCCCAGAGCGCCCACACCGCACTGAGCGGGCGGTGCCCGGACCTCGCGCGGGCGGCCCAACTGGCCGCCGGGACCGGCCCGGTGGACGAGGCCCTCCTGTTCGACCTGCGCCGCCGCTCCACCCTGACCGGACCCGACATCGAGGCGGTCGCCACGGCGGTGACCCGGCTGCGCGAAGCCATCGCCTCCGCCGAGGACCTTCGGGGCACGTCCGCCGAGGACGCGCTGCGCCGAGCCGAACTCCTCGCCCGCGCGCTCGCCCACCACCGCGCCCACCCCGCCCTCGCCACCTGCCCGGTGTGCGGCGGCGTGGCCCGTCTCGACGAGGAATGGGCACGGGACGCCGCCGAGCAGGAAAGCCTGCTGCGCGCCGAGGCCGAGCAAGTCCTCGCCGCCCGCAGGGAACTCGACGCGGCCGCGCAGGCCGTCCGCGACCTGGCCGTCCCGCCCCCCGACTGGCTGCCGTCCGAGATCGCCGCAGCCTGGGACGACTGGCTGCGGTGCCGCACAGTCTCCGACCCGGCCGTACTGGCATCCGCCGCCGAGAACGCCGCACGGACCGCCGCCGACGCCGCACGGGTCACCCGCCAGGAGGCCGCGGTGCGCCTCGCCGACCAGGACGACACCTGGCGCGACGCCGCGCGGGCGCTCGCCGCCTGGCTCGACAAGGCCCACGCGGCCGAGCAGGCGGCCCCGCACCTGGCCCGCGTCAAGGCCGCCCAGAAATGGCTCAGGGCCACCCACGACGAGATCCGCGCCGACAGGATGCGTCCCATCGCCGAGGACGCCCAGCGCATCTGGTCCAACCTGCGCCAGCAGAGCAATGTCGCCCTCGGCCCGGTCCATCTGAGCGGCTCCGCAACCCAGCGCAAGGTCGCCCTCGACGTGACCGTCGACGACATCGACGCCCCCGCGCTCGGCGTGATGAGCCAGGGGGAACTGCACTCCCTCGCCCTGTCCCTCTTCCTCCCGCGCACCTTCCTCCCGGAGAACCCCTTCCGGTTCCTCGTCATCGACGACCCGGTGCAGTCCATGGACCCCGCCAAGGTGGACGGCCTCGCCCGCGTCCTCGCCCTCCTCGCCGAGCACCGTCAGGTCGTCGTCTTCACCCACGACACCCGCCTGCCGCAGGCTCTGAAGTACCTGCGGCTGCCCGCCACCGTCCTCACCGTCGACCGCCGTGAGCGCTCCGCCGTACGCGTCCGCTCCGGCGACGACCCCGTCAAGCAGGCCCTGTACGACGCGAAGGCGCTCGCCAGGACCCGCGACCTGCCCGGGGACGTCGTCGCCCGGGTCCTGCCCGGCCTGTGCCGCACCGCCCTGGAGGCCGCCCTCCTCGAACCGGCCCGGCGCCGGCTCCTCGGCACGGGCCTGCCCCACGACGAGATCGAGCGACGCATCGCCAAGGCACACAAGCTCACCGAACTGGCCTCTCTCGCCCTCTACGGGGAGACCGACCGGGTGGGCGAGACCATGACCGACCTCACCCGGGCCTACGGCCAGCAGGCCACCGACCATATCCGGTGGTGCAACAGGGGCTCCCACGAAGCCGTGCTCGTCAACGACGCGGAAGAGATCATCCGCCGCACCGCGGACCTCGCGAAGGCGGTGCGATCCCTGTGACCACGATCCCCCCGGCCACACCCGTCCCGACCGCGCGCCCTCCCCGGCTCCCCGCACCCCTCCCGCCTCCGCAGCCGCCCACCTCGACCCCTGAGGAACTGCTCGCGGGCGCGGACCGGTTGCTCGGCACGGCCACCGCCTCCACCACGGGAGTCTGGCCACGCGCCGTGGCACTGCTGCTGCGCCACGCCCTCGAAGAGGCCCTGCGCCGCTACTGGCAGGCCCGCAAACCGCAGCTGGCTCGCTGCGCGCCGCACGCACAGGCCCTGTGCCTGGAGTCCTACGCCGACCCCGACACGGCCCGCCGCTGGTCGGCGACCTGGGCCGGCCTCAGCCGGGCCTGCCACTACCACGGGTACGAGCTGGCTCCCACGCACGCGGAGTTGTGTGCGTGGCGGGACGACGTCGAGCGGGTGATCGGGGCGCTGGCGCCCCGGACGCAGTGACGGATCGCAGTCGGACCGCGGGTCCGCCGCGTGGGACGGGCGGCGGAAGCCGGTAGGCGGGGCGGGACGGGGTGCCGGGGAGAGGAGACGTGCCCGCTTGTCCACCTCGACCGGCCGCACTCGCACTGCCGTCATACGCGTATTACGATGCCTTTGTGGCAAAGACGCGTATCACCATCAGCTTGGAGCAGGACCAGGCCGAACGCATCAGGCAGCACGCGGAACGGGCGGGCATGGACGTCTCGGCCTACCTTGTGCATGCCGCAACGCGCCAGATGGCCGAGAGCGATGCCATAGAGGAGCAGTTCGCCGAAGTGGACGCACTTATCGCCCGGGCAGAGCGGGCAGCGGACGGGCTGCCCGCCGAACCCGTTTCGGAACCGGCCGCGGAACTCACGGAGCAGGAACGCCACGAGGTCGAGGAGGCCCTGGGCCTCGTCCACGGCCGGGACCGGAAAGCCCGTCGTCCGGGACACGCCGCGTGAGCGCACGGGTACCGGTCTACGACACCGGCATGCTCATCGCACTCGCCGACCGCAAGGCGAAGGCCGTGGCTCTCCACGAGGGACTACGCACGGTCCCGCACCGGGCCCTGGTGCTCGGACCGGTCCTCGCCCAGGTGTGGCGCCCCCAGCCGGCGCTGGTGCACGCGCTGGCCGGTGTCCTCAAGGACTGCACCGTCCCTCAGGCCCGTACGGCCGAGCCGCCCATGCGCGAGACGAAGGCGGGTCGTCCGGAGTGTCTGGCCTGCGTGACGGGCCCGGACCTCGCGGACTGGCGGCGCATCGGTACGGCGCTTGGGCGGGCGGCCCTGCCGACGAAGAAGAGGCCGGACGCGGTGGACGCCTGGGTGGCCCTGGCAGCGGCCCGGCACGGCAGCGCGGTGATCTTCACCACCGACCCGGGGGACATCCACGCCTACCTGACGGTCCTCGCGCCGACGGACGTGCACGTGGTCGCCGTCTGACGGACGGGAGTCACTCTCCGCCCCGCCCAGATGGGTCGCGCAGGTGGTGAACGAGCCGTCGGCAGGAGCGGGGCGCGGGGCTCGGCCCTGCGCAGGCTCGCTCCGCGAGCGGGTGCCGAGGCGATCAGCTGGCAACGGTAACGGCCATCCAGTGCCACGGCCTCCCCGCGCGCCGACCGCTGAACTCGCCGAGGGTCCTCCACCCGCTTCGCCATTTACCACGGCCGTGGTACTTGGCACGGCAGGAGCACGTACACAGAAAGCCCTGGGCGTTCTGGCAGGAAGAGTTGCACCTTTCACGCGGGTTGTACTCACGGCCGATGAGGACGCTCGGGTACCTGCGGAGCAGCTCGCGGCTTATGTGCGGGAAATGAGCGCTGGCAACCGTCCAAGACTTCTCTTGGCCGTCCCACCGGAACGATCGATCACTTCCGACCCAGCCGGAGAGTTTCCGCTCGTGCTCCCACATCGTGTGAGCCGGGAACCAGACACTGAACCATCCATTGGCGGGCAAGCCGATTGTCGGCAGGTGCTCACCCCGATAATTCGGTAGCCACTCAGGGGGCTTGAGGGACTCAGTCTTCTTCCGCCGGTCACGCCTGCGTCCTTTGCCCCCGCCCGCAATCTGCCGCCTGCGTCGAGGTCCGGGCCCCCACTCGACCGACACGAGTGCGGCGAGCTGACCGGAGGCATGGCAAGGGAGATGACTTAGCGGCCTGTCATGGGCGACCACGCGGCCGTCCTGGTCGACCTGGATGGAGTTGCGGCACTTCAAACACGTGCGGTTGAATCTTCCGCCACCCACAAGCACCCCCTTGGTTGCGCTGGTGTCTCCCCTATCCGCTGTTGTGTCCTGCCGGTCTCGGCCGGCACCTCGTCGGCTATACCCTGACGCCCAACTGCACGGCATTGGTACCAGGGGTGCGTGCTCGTGAGGTGCGAGTTCCTTGGTTGGCGCTCCTCCGGCTCTGCGCAGGCGGTGTAGGTGCCGGAACCGACTGCGGTGGCGGAGGCGGGGCGCCCGACGCCCTTCAGTGCGCCGAGGGCCAGTCAGTCGAGTTCTCGGACTCTGGCGGTGTGCTGCGCGTCAGCCATCCCACGACGTCGGGGGTGGGCCAAATGCGCGACGACCGGCCCTCACGGCCAGAGTGGCCATGGCAGCGTTGGCGCCACCACCAATCACAGCGCCGATACCGAAGGGTGCAACTCGACCGAGAACGATGATTCCCTGCTTGGTCCCGTACTTCGTGATGAAGTTCTTCCCCAAGACCTTGTTGATCTGACGCAACGTCTCGACGGGCACCCTGGCGACAACCTGACGTCCCCAATGTTGCCCCGTACGCTCGGCGACTTTGGTAATGGTGGCTGAGCCGCTCCCGCCGAGCATGATTCCCATCACGATCGTTCGACGGCGCTCGATCTCGTCGATGGGGACTCCGTGGACTTCGGCGAGCGAGAGCGCGAAGAGGGCGCTCAGTTCAAGAGACGAGAGAGCCTCGCCCGCCGACAGCGCCAGTGCGACTCCCGTGCCGACGCCGGGCGCGGCTGCAGTTCCTCCAACCGCCGCACCCGTTCCGGTCAAGGCACTGACGTACATCCGCTCCAGATTGCGGATTACCTGTTCTGGCGTCGCCTCTGGGTTCCGCTGGCGGGCGCGGGCGATGTTCTTGCGTATTAGTAGGCTCTGGCTGTCGATTGCCTTATCGAGGAGGTCGAGGACTCGCTGCCCACGTACGTCTGCTTCCGGAACCTGTCCGTCGTGAGCACCTGTTGCCATGCCTTGAACTCCTTCGGTCGTTAGGTCCCAAGTTTCCCACTCAGGACGCCAGTTATGGAGCGTTTTCCCGACAGCTCCTACCTGTCCGGGCTCGGAGCCGTTTGCGGTCCGCGCCATCGGCTGCGAGATCACTGTCAGCACCTGCCCAGCCTCGTCGAACCGGAGTGCGGCGACGGCTCACCTGGGCGTCTGGCCTGACCTCATCGACCGGGACGGAAGGTTGTACTCAGCCGCCTGCCGCGCACCGGGTGAACCGTGCCCAGCCGTCGTGGTCAGATCCGCCCGCTGTGCGTGTCCGGGCCGGGGGTCTCGCAGGCGCATTCAGCCCAGACCGTCTTGCCGCCGGGCGGGTACGGCTCGACGCCCCAGCGGTCTGCGAGGGCAGTCACCAGGAGGAGGCCACGGCCGGACTCTGCGTCCGGGGACGGTCCGCAGTCCGCAGGCGGTGACGGGAGGCGCTCGCCCCGGGCGTCGGTGACGGCGATACGGAGCTGGCCGGCCGCGGTGTCGAGGGTGAGGGTGAGCCGGAAGTCGCGGCTGTTGACACGACCGTGCAGGGCAGCGTTGGCGGCGAGTTCGGCCACGATCTGCTCGGCGTGCTCGGTGACGCCGGGTGACACCGGCCACGCGCGGAGTTGCTCGGCGGCGAGAAGGCGGGCAAGCCGGGCTCCACGGCGGGTGGACGACAGGAGCTGGGTGAACGTGTGTGCGGTGATGGCGAGTTGGGGTGTGGTTGCGCTCATGGAGCCACGGTGACCGGTGCGCGGGGGCGCGTTCCAGAGCTGCGGTCCGTACGCTGCGTCAGCGTACGAGCACATTCCGTGGACGATACGACGGTTCATGCGTCACGCTGGGTGTCGTCGGGTGGGGGACGGCGCACAGCGCGTGTACGGAACCGGAGGTGGCCGCGGATGACCGGCGGCGGTGTGGTGGACGACGAAGACATGCCGGGCGGTGAGGCGGACCGGGAGCCTGATCCCTCGGACAGCCTGCGGACGTTCGGGGCGGTCATGCAGGCACTGCGGGAGCACGCGGGGTACAGCCGAACCGAGTTCGCGGACTTAGTGCGTTTCTCCAAGCACACAGTGGAGTCGGTGGAGTTGGGGCGGCGGATGCCCGACGTGGCGTTGGTGGAGCGGTCCGAGGAGGCGCTGGGCAACACGGGGGCGCTGCGGAAGTCGTCGAAGTACGTGACACGGGGACGCGGGGATGTAGGGCTCGCGGCCTGGTTCCGGCAGTGGGCCCGGCTGGAGCGGGTGGCGGTGAGCCTGTGCACGTATGAGTGCCGGCTGGTGCCGGGGTTGTTGCAGTCGGAGGGGTATGCGCGGGCCCTGTTCGAGAACCGCATTCCGCTACTGACCGACGAGCAGTTGGAGGCTCAGGTGGCGGCGAGGTTGGATCGGCAGAGGATGCTGCTGGAGCGGCCCACTGTTCCCTTCCACTTCATCGTGGAGGAGGCAGTATTCCGGCGCAGGCTGGGTGGTCGTGACGTGCAGCGTCGCCAGCTGGACTACGTGCTGGAACGTACTGCGCCTCGCAACGTGACACTGCAAGTCATGCCGTCGGATGCGGAGTTGCATGCCTGCATGGACGGCCCCGTGCGCCTTTTGGAGACGCCGAAGGGGCAACGGCTGGCGTACTCCGAAGGGCAGGAGAACGGCCGGTTGATCTCTGACCCGAAAGAGGTGAGCCTCCTCTGTCAGCGCTATGACACACTGCGCTCGCAGGCCCTGAACCCCAAAGACTCCCGGGGTCTGCTGAAGCGACTCCGAGGAGAGCTATGAGCACGTCGGAACTGGCCTGGTTCAAGTCCAGCTACAGCGGCAGCTCGGGCGACGACTGCGTCGAGGTCGCCGTCACCGAACAGGCCGTGTGCGTACGGGACTCCAAGGACGTGTCGCGTCCTCACTTCGCTGTTGGCCGCGAGGGGTGGTCGCAGTTCCTGGGATTCGTATCGGAGGCGTGACGTCCCTTCGGAGGTGAGCGGTAGCCGAGCGTCCGTGTCTGCCAGATAGGGACGCAGACGAGACCATGCACCGCTCACGGTCGATCCTTCCTGGCCCATGCCCTTGCACGGGCCAGGAAGGAGCGGAGTGCCCGTCAGCCTTCGCGGCTACGGCAGATGCCCGCGAAGTCGCAGCCGGCACAGGAGGTGCACCAGTTCTCCAGGCGGGACAGCCGGTTGGTGCGCAGTGAATTCGCCGCCTCCGTGACCCGCTCGCCGAGGTCGGTCATGACCTTGGGGTCCACCATCTCCCGGGTGTCGCGTCCCGCCTTGTCGAGGTTGAGGACCTCGACGACGTCCGCGTCCTGCCCGGTCAGCTCTCGGTATCCGAGCACGTACAGGTGCAACTGGTCACGGGTCAGGTCCTCGGCCTGGGCGCGTTCGCTGGACTTGAAGTCGACGACCGACGTCTCGTTCGTGTCCAGCCGCTTGATCAGGTCGACGCGGCCGGTCACGGTAACGCCGGGGACCGGGTGGATCTCGACGGGCTGCTCGGAGTACCGCGTCTGGTGCAGGGTCGCGCCATGGCGCTCAAGGTAGCGGCGCACGGCCGTTTCGGCGGCGGGGCGGAGCTGGTCGGCCGCCGCCTTGTTCGCGAACGGGAGGTTCAGGTGGCGGTCAACGAGACCCTCCGCCTCCTCGGAGGTGGCGATGTCGCCCTCGATGGCACGTTTGTGGATCTCGGCCATGACGTCGTGCAGGGACTTGCCATAGCCGAGTTCCTTCTGCAGGGGCGAGTCGAAGCCGTAGAGCAGGCGGAGCTTGAAGGAGTATGGGCATTCGAAGAGGTACTTCAGGTCCGAGAAGGACATGACGACCTCGGGGGTGCCGCGCCTGGGGGTCGGCGTCAGTCGGTCATCGGGGGAGGGGACGACCTCCCGGGTCAGGACCGTGTGGACTCCCGTGGCTTCGTTGAAGAAGTCCGAGCGTTTCTTGCCAGTGCGCTTCTCGCTGGGAGCGAAGGAGAGCGCCAGGTACTTCTGGGCGCGGGTGACGGCGACGTAGAAGAGGCGCCGCTCGTCCGCCTCGGTGCCCCGGTAACGGGCCGCGCCCGGGATGAGGTCCTCCTCGACCACGTGGAAGACGCCGAGCCCGCCCCGGCCGGAGGCGGGGAATGTGTTCTTGCGCAGGGCGGGCAGGAAGACGGCGGGCCACTGCATGCCCTTGGCCTGGTGGACGGTGGCGATGACGACGGCGTTGGGCTGGGCGTAGCCGTTGTCCCCGTCGGACTCCTCGTAGTAGTCGGGTGCCTGGTGCTCGACCCACTTGGCGAACGCGTCGAACCGCTGCTGGGGCTCGCTGGTGAGGTGGATGCGCTCGAAGTCCCCGATCGCGGTGGAGAAGCGACCGAGGTTGTAGTAGACGAGTTCACCCCGCTCGCGCGGAACGCGCTCCTCGCGCAGCTCGACGGCTTCGAGGAAATCAAGGAAGACGCCTTGGAGCGTGGTGGAGTCCCAGGGCTTGGACGCGTCCCACCGCATGGCCGCGGTGAGCACGGGGAGTCCGGCGCGGACATCGCCCTCCGTGAGCCCGACGCCGGCGTCGACCCACGCGTCGATCACATCCTGCTCGTCGGCCTCCCCCGCGACGAACCGGAAGCAGCTGACGGCCGCCTGGACCTCCGGTGTCTCGAACAGTTTGGTCAGGCCCTTGATGACATACGGGATGTCGCGGCGCCGGAGTTCTTCGACGAGCGGGCCGGCGTCGGCCTTGACGGAGCGGAACAGGACGGCGAAGTCGGACCAGTCGAGTCCCCGGGGCTCGCTGCCTTCCCGGTCTTGGAACGGCACGCCGCGCAGCCGCTCGATGCGGTCGACGAGCCAGCCGGCCTCCGCCTCCGTGTCCGGGAATTCGAGTGCCAGCAGGTCGCCGCGCTCGAAGGTCTGGTGGCCCGCCGCTGTCATCGCCTTATTGAGGCGTTCGCCAGGCGGAATCTGCTCGACGACTCGACGCGCGAGGTCGACGATGGCGGGGCTGGAGCGGAAGTTCTCGTTCAGCGTGGCTCGGCGGACGCCCAGGTAGCGGTTCTCGATCGTGAGGATGTTCTCGACGGCACTGCCGCGCCACTGATAGATCGTCTGGTCGTCGTCACCGACCACGCAGAGGTTCGCCCCGTGGCGGGTGAGTCCGTGGATCAGCTGCTCCTGGACCGGGTTGGTGTCCTGGTACTCGTCGACGACGACGTACCTGACGGTCTCCTTGACATGCCGCTGGAGGCTCAGGACGGACTCGTCGCCCTCGTCGTTGTCGTCGTTGAGCAGGACCGCGGCGTTGTGGAGGATGGCTGTGTAGTCGAAGTACGCGCGTTCGCTGAGCAGTCGCATGTACTTGTCGAGCCCGTCCGCCACGTCGGAGCGGAGCCCGTCCAGATCCACGTCGTCCTCCCGGAGGATCGACATGACCTGCTGGTACAGCTTGGAGTTGACCCAGCGCCGCAGGGGCTTCGGGGTTCCCTGGACGATCGCGTTCGTTGTGGTCAGCCCTGACTGGGTGCTGTACTTGTCGATGATCAGGCGGGTCTGAACGTCGTTGAGGACGTTGTACTTGAACGCCTCGGGCACGTGGCTGTGCAGCAGGTCGAGGGCGTAGCCGTGCATGGTGCCGATGTACATCTCGGCGAGGCCGTGCACCTCGCCGTGGAGTTCGCGGATCCGTGTGTGCACACGCTCCTTCAACTCGCCTGCGGCCTTCTCGGTGAAGGTGAAGGCGACGATGTTCCTGGGCTGGACACCGGGCCGCCCGATCAGGCGGGCGATCCGTTGCGAGATCACCTCCGTCTTGCCGGAACCGGCGCAGGCGACGATGAGGAGGTTGTCGTCGTGGGTGTCGATGGCGGTGCGCTGGGCGTCCGTGAACTGCACTGTTCCCCCCGAAACTGGCTGTTGTGCTGGTGCTGGTGCGGTGACGTGGTGCTTTCGTGTGGCGTGGTCAGTGGCGGGTGGGGTGCGTGCCGTGGCGGTACGCACCCCACCCGGTGGTGGTGTCAGATGTCGATGGCTTTGAGGACTTCGTCGCCGTAGTAGTTGACGACCTTGACGGCGATGCGTCCGGACTCGGGCTTGGGGAAGGGGCGGGACTTCGTGGTGAAGAGGGTGGACAGCGCCTCGTCGTCGATCTGGCCCTTGAGCGTCTTGCCGAGCCGCTCGTACGGGTTGAGCCCCGTGGACTTCCCGTTCTCGCCCGAGAAGTAGACGTGGCGCACGATGAATGCCTCGGCGTCGTAGTCCGTGTCGATGGACCACATCATGATGTCGTCAGGACCTTCGGCGCGGACGTCACCCGTCGTCGGGTTGTAGATGTCAAGGCCCTTGATCTCGGCGACGAGCTGGCCGTCGCTCGTCTCCGTCAGCTCGATGTCGGGCTCACCGAAGACTGTGAACAGGTTTCCGGCGCCTGTGTTGGCGAGTTCGTCGCCCATGGCGAGGTCCGGGTTCATACGCACGTTGAGCACGGCCATCTTGCCGACCTGACGCTGCTGGATGACGGAGAACTCGCCTCGCTCCTGGTTGATCTCGTTGGTCGCTTCGGTCGCGTTCGCGTCGAAGGCGAAACCGAGGATGAGTAGAAGGTCGATCTCGCCGAACCGGAGCGCTTCACGGGCCGCGTTCTTGATGAACAGGGAGTCGACGGTTCCGTACTCGGGACCGAGCGCGATACCGACGCGGGCCGGTGTCCCCTCCTCGGCGTCCTTGCGGATGCCGACGGCGGTCAGTATCCGCCCGGACACCGGTTCGACCGACTCGAACTCCAGCCGCTCGTTCCGGTAGCCGTTCTGCACGCCGGCCTTCTTGACGTGCTCCAGGATCGTCTCCTCGTACGAGGCGCCGGACGGCATCATCTCGGCGGCCTTCTCGGAGGCGGGGACATCTTGGTCGAAGGAGACGGAGCGGTGCGGCGAGAGCGACTCGACGGTGAAGGGGCCGGCGACGCGGACGGCCTTCTTGTTCTCGTAGGGACGGTCGTACAGCGTCTCGAACTCGGCGTGCTTCTTGATCGCCTTGTCGATCTGGTCGCGGGTCATCCCCTCCTTGATATCGGGGTTGTTCGCGATCGACTTCAGCGTGATGTGCGGAACACGCTCGTAGACGAAGCCACGGCGGATGTCGTGCTTCGAGGGCGAGCGGTCGAGCGGCTGCTGGCTGAGTTCGGCTTCCTTGGACTTTCCTTCGGGGGAGTCGGCGAGGAGGTATGAGGGGTACAGAGCGCCCATAATGCGGTGGCGGGCAAGGGCGATAGCGACACGGGAAGAGTCGATGGTAATCCAGCGGCGCCCGTACTGCTCCGCTACATAGGCGGTTGTTCCAGATCCGCAGGTGGGGTCGAGAACCAGGTCGCCCGGGTCAGTGCACATGATCATGCATCGCGTCACAGCTGGAAGAGCAGTTTGAACGACGTATACCTTGTCGCCTCCGAATTGGTTCTGCCCCAGTGTGTCGGTCCAGACATCGCTCAACGGCATGGCCGGAAAATCGTCAAGATAACGAACGTAAGAGAGATTCTTTCCGCTGGTCGGGGCGACGCGGCCTGCGGCGATCAATTTTTGCATACCGGGCTCGTTGGTTTTCCAGCGGGCCTTAGGCCCGGGGTCGAATGATCGTCCCCCGATCTCTACCCTGAACCAAGATGCCGCACCCTCTCCCTTGGTGCGCCCCATGCTTTGACTTGTCAAATTATCGCCTGCGAAAATCCTGGCACCCTGAGGGAGAGTGGAGTTATCTGCGACCTCCGCCTTAGTTAGTGGCCGAACGGTCCCGTCAGCTAGGCGTACACGCGTGTACCCTGAACCGCCTGCGCCGCCGGTGGCTTTTTCTCGGAAGAGCTGGCGAAATTTCATGTCTTGCCGTGACTTGGCGTACCAGATAATGTAGTCGGCGGTGCCGCCGAATGTACTGGTTGAGCTGCTGGTCTTTAGGAATGTGATTTGCGAGACGAAATTCTCGCCTCCGAATACTTCGTCCAGGAGGCATCGCACAAGGTGTACGTTCTCGTCTCCGATTTGGACGAATACTGAGCCGGATGCCGACAGCAGGTCGCGCGCCGCAATCAGCCTATCCCTCAAATATGCTAGATATGAGTTGATGCCCAAATCCCACGTATCGCGGAAGGCCTTGAGTTGCTCCACTTCCCTCGTTGCTGAGGCGAGGGCCCCGTCCTTTACGTCCCGCGACCGTGCAGATACCTGCCAGTTCGAGTTGAACTTGATCCCATACGGCGGATCGATATACACCATCTGAACCTTGCCTCGCAGATTCTCCCGCTCCGCGAGGCTCGCCATCACCTGGAGCGAGTCGCCCAGGATCATGCGGTTGGTCCAGTTCATCTGGTGGTTGTACCAGTCGACCTTGTCCAGCTCATCCGGGATACCGTCGTCGAAGAACTCGGTACCGAAGAGCGAGAGTTCCTCCCGGGCGCTCTCACTTCCCTCGCTCTCCCGCCGCCTCTTCGTCTCGTCCATCAGCTGCTTGACGAGGTAGCGCGGCTCGATCCGCTCCTGCCGGAAGATCGGGGGGGCCGGGACCTCCAGGTCCTCGCGGTCCTGCTCGTCCTTGCCCTTCCAGACAAGCTGGGGGTCCTTGGCGAAGTCGCGCTTGCCACGCCAGGTCATGGCAGCCTCGACTGCCTCCGTGACCAGGTCGAACGCGTCCGCCGTCGGGTTGTTCACTCGTGTTTCCTCATGCTTTATGGCCTCTACGGCCTTGGTGCTGTTCGCGGCGGTCTTCGCACTGCGCTTCCGGGGAGCGGCCATCGTGCTTACTTCCCTTCCTCGTCGTCGTTGCCGTCGTGCTGCCGCCGCTGCCGGGATTCGCCCTCGGCCTCGCGCGCCGCGCTGAACAGGTCGTCGTCCCAGGGGTAGTCATCGTCGCCCCAGTCCGCTTCGTCATCGTCGCTCTTGAGCCTGTCCAGGCTCTTGAGCCCTTCCTCGCACAGCCCCGTCAGCGCCCCGTCGCCGTAGAGCGACTCGATCGCGGCCGCCAGGCCGGACTTGAACGTGGTCGGGTTTTGAGACAGCTCGACATAGCCCCACTTGCCGAAGCCGCCGTGGTTGTTCACGGCCGCGCACCACATCCGCGCGGTCTCCGCCTTCACCGCCCGCTTGCCGGCCGACTTGCGCGAACCCGAGACCTCCACGATCAGGTGGCGCTGCTCGTCGTCCTCGTCCCGGGGCTTGAGCCGGACGATGAAGTCGGGCAGGTACCGGTGCGTACGTCCCGCGAAGAGGTAGGGGATCGCGAACTCTAGGTGGTCGTTCTTGACGTACGACTGCACGTTCTTGTTGCCGTCGAGCAGAGTGGCCAGGATCTGCTCCCACGTGTTGCCGTCTATCCCGTCGAGCACGACGTAGTTCACCGGCGACTTGTCCTCGTCGGCCTCGTAGACCGCCTTGGTGGTGTAGAAGTCCACGTTGTCGGTGGAGCCTTCCGGCGCATAGCGCGCGAAGATGGGCAGCACCTTGGACGTGTTGTTGCCTTCCTGGCGGTTCAGCGCGGCGAAGAACAGCTCAGCCGCCCGTTGCCGCTCCTCGGAGACCTGGGAGATGATCGCCAGGGCACGCTGGTTGTCAGTGCCGACGCAGTGTGTGATCCAGTCCTTGGCGAGCCGTACCAGGTTCGGGAACATCCACGGCTTACGTCCAAGTTTCGGATCCTCCAGCAAGTCCAGTGCGTGTTTGGCCAGTTGGAAGGAGACCTGCTGCACGCGGATGTCCCTGCCGTCGACCAGCGTGTGCCGGGCCTGCTCTCCGACGATGCCCTCCACATCGGCCCGCGTGGCGACGCCCTCGTCGACCTTGAACGGCTCCGCCTCGGTGAAGTCCGCGTAGAACTGCGCCTCCTCCACCTCCACCCGGTATCCCTCCAGGCAAGGGAAAGTGATGCGCAGGTCCTCCCGGTCCCTCATGGCCCGGACGTGCTTCGGCTCCGGTCGAGGCTTGGACTTCAGCTCCCGGTTCGGATCCGTCTGGATGAACTGGAATGGGATGCCGTAGACGTCCGCGTACTCCGGTTCCAGCAGCCCCTCCTCGTTGACCGAGTACGAGATGCGGCGCAGACCGCGGCCCACCACCTGTTCGCACAGCAGGTGGCTTCCGAAGGCACGCACGCCCAGGATGTGCGTGACCGTGTTGGCGTCCCAGCCCTCCGTCAGCATGGACACGGACACCACGCACCGCACGTCCTGCCCGAGCTTGCCCTTCTTGCCGACAGTGTTCAGGACTTCGCGCAACAGATCGGCGTCCTTCAGCGCCTCCACGTCGCGGTCCGGGAACCGGGTGCGGTACTCCTCCTTGAACGCCTCCAGTTCCTCGGCCGCCGCTGCCTTGAACTGGGCGTCGAGCTGGGGGTTGTCGGACTCCAGCTGCGCCGAGTCGACCAGGATGGTACGCGGGACGGCATAGCGGCGGCCCTGGGCGTCGTAGTTGGAGAAGTGTTCCAGCATGCCCGGCTTGCCGAGTCCGTCGGCGTCCGGGAGCTCACGTCCGGCGATCTGGTCGTACACCCACTTCGAGACCGTCGTGTTGTTGCAGACGATGATGAACACCGGGGGCGTGGATCCGGTGCCCCGGGTCTCCTCCTCCCACCGCGCGAACGCCTGCGCGTAGTTCCGGTACAGGCTGTGGGCGGCACCTTCCAATACCGGGGGGAGCGTCTTGTCCGCGAGCGTCTCCGGCTTCTGGGCGCGCGTCGGCATCTTGTCCCTGATGTGCTCCCACAGGTTCAGGTACGAGACGTCCTTGTGTTCAGCGTCGTCGTCCACCGGTACACGCGGGATCTTGACGAGGCCCGACTCGATGGCGTCCAGGAGTCCGAAGTCGCTGACCACCCACGGGAAGAGGGTGCCCTCCGGGTAGCCCGAGCCGTTCAGGTAGAAGGGAGTCGCGGAGAGGTCGTAGACGGTCTTGATGCCGGTCTTGCGCATGATGTGGTTCAGTCCGTCGAACCACTGACGAGCGTGCTTGTTCTCCTCCTCGGCCTGCTTCTTCTCCTCCCCCTTCAGCTCGTCCAGGGTGACGGCACCCTCCAGGGCGGCCCCGCGAGTCTGGTAGCAGTGGTGAGCCTCGTCGTTGAAGACGATGATCTCGCCCTTGCTCCCGCCAAGATCGCGCAGGACCCGGTTGACCATCATGGGGGGCGTCTCGACGAAGGGGTCGTCCTTGGACTTGGCCAGGAGCAGCTTCTTGGTCTTGGACGCGAGTCCCTGACCCTCCCGCGTCGTCCGGAGCATGAACGTGTGGTAGTTGGTGATCGCCACCTGAGCCTGACCGAGCGCACCCCATAGGTCTGCGGGGACGATGTCCCGCTCCTTGTAGTAGTTGTTCGGGTCGGAGGGCATCAGCACGCGCAGCCGGTCCCGGATGGTCACACCGGGCGCCACCAGGAGGAAGCGCTTGGCGAACCGGCGGTCCTGCGGGCCGGCGACCTTATTGAGGGTGTTCCAGGCGATCAGCATCGCCATCACCACGGTCTTGCCCGCGCCCGTCGCCATCTTCAGGGCGACTCTGGGCAGGCCGGCGTTGTGCTCCTGATTGGCCTCGTCCAGGTGGGCACCGATCCACGTCTTGCCGAGCTTCGTGCCCACCTCGGTCAGGTAGATGGCGGTCTCCACGGCTTCCACCTGGGCGAAGAACAGCTTCCGCTCCCGGGTAGCGTCCGTCCAGTACTCCAGAAGACGACGAGTCGTAGGCGTGATGTTCGGATACCCGGCCTGGCGCCAGCGGGAGACCTCGGCTCGGATGTTGCCGATGACGTCCTGGCCTTTGCGCTCCTCCAGGATGCCGTCGAGAAACAGCTCGTGCTGGACGCCGGCGCCGGTCTTGCGTCCCTTCCTGGCACGCGGTACGGGCATCCAGGTCTCGCTCGGGCGGCGCCCGGCAACCCGCTCGCCGGTCGGCTGGCCGCGCTGGTCCAGCTCCCAGTGCCAGGCCGGTTCAGCGTACGGCGAATTGATGATCGGGTTCTCGATCACTGCTGCCATGTTCTGGATATCTCCCTCACGCCACGTCTGCGTGGACCGTACAGTCTGCCACCGACAATGACCCCATTCGTCCCATGATCACGTCGCCCGCACCCGGTGCTCCCCCCGCTCCAGCCACCCCATAACCACCTGATGCGCCCGCCACCCATCCGGAAACTTCGGCGGCACATCCAGGTACACAGGACTGCTCCGCGGATGCCGGTCCAGCAGGTCCCTGATGCCGGCGCGGGCCACCACGACGCACGCGAAGCGATGTCGGGACAGCAGGACGCACAGGCGGCCCGTCTCCAGGTGGAAGGCGGAGGCGTCCTGGCGGCCGGACAGCGGGTGCCAGACCAGGGTGACGTCGAATTCGCGGCCCTGGAGGCGGTTGGCGGTGTCCACGGTGATGTCGGTCAGGCCGCGGGCGGCGAGGCGGGAGCGGACCGCGTCCGCCTGCACGGTGCGTGCCGTGCCGATCGCGATGCGCGACGCGTTCAGGGGCTCCCCGTTGACCAGCGCGCCGCGCTCCAGCAGCCGGGCCGCCGTCGCCGCGAGGGCGTCCGCCACCTCCGGGTCCTGGTCCAGGGTGTGGCGGGCGGGGAGTTCCAGGTGGCCCCAGCCGGAGTCGGCGGCCCGGGCAAGGACGTCGTCCAGTGGGGTGGAGCCGTGGGACAGGCTGGCGTACGACAGGACGCGCTCCGGTGCCGTCGTACCGGGGACGAACCGGTAGAAGGGGTAGAAGGCTCGCTCGACCAGGGGTGCCGCCGTCTCCGGGAGGCGCCAGGAGACGGGGAGCTGGTGGCGGAGGAGGTCGGGGTTGTGGGCGAGGGTGACGTCGACCGCGTTGCGCAGGGGGTCCCAGGTCAGGCCGTGCCAGCGGTCGGTCTCCACGGTGGCGAAGGGGTCGAGCTGGCCGGGGTCGCCGACGAACAGGACCTGCGAGTCGTCCTGGGCGAACAGCGGGGCCGTCGCGAGCAGCCCGTCCGAGCGCATCTGGTACGCCTCGTCGACGATGGCCCACCGCCACGGCGCGCACTTGTCCGGGGTGACGAACGACCACTTCTTCGCGGTGGACACCACGACGGGCAGGTCACGCAGGTCCGTCACCTGGTTGCTCCCGGTCACGTTGGGGTGCCGGGTGACGCGGGGCGGGAGGACGTGGCCACTGGCATGGAGGCGGCCGAGTGCCAGACCGGGGTGCTCCCGCGCGATGCGGTCCACCAGGTCGTCGACCTGCTCGTTGGTCTGCGCGACGATCATGAGCTGGTGGCCGGCGGACGTGAGGTGCCCGGTGGCCTTCACCACCAGCGTGGACTTTCCAGCTCCGGGCGGGGAGTCCACGACGACGCCCCGGCCGGGCGCGGTGTCGAGGCTGGTCAGGATCCCCGCGACCGCCCGGTCCGCGCGTTCGCCGGGGGTGAGGGCTTCGGGCTCCCCGGTGTCGGGAAGGAGGGCGGTCACTCCCAGGTCTCCTCTGCGTCCTCGTCGGTGGGCTCGTACGGCTGCGGCGGACCGCCGTGGGTCCAGGGGGTGTTCTCCTCGTCGGGCAGGGCGGACGGCATGGCCGTGGGGTTGAGCGTGGTGTACGTCAGCTCCTCGCCGGCCTCCGCGAGGGTGCCGGACGGCGCCGGGGGCTTGCGCTTCCTCTCGAAGCCGCCCTCGAGCTGGAGCACCACGGTGTGGCCGCCGTCGTCCTCCCGCCGTACTTCGAGGATCCGAGCTCCTTGGCCGGGCCGGGCGGGGGACTTCACCTCCGTGCCGACCGCGAGACCGACGCGGGCGTCGGTGCCGGTGCGCAGGCTGATCGTCGGGCGCCAGACCTGGGAGCCGGGACGGTCGCCGGGGGCGAAGCGGTCCTCGTCCCTGGCCGTCACCGTGCCCGTGAACGCCTCGCCGGTCAGCTCGTACTCCGCCATCACCAGCGGGTCGTCGAACGCGCGCTCCGCCTCGTAGCGGGTGACCGCGTCCTCCAGCCGGGCCAGGCGGCGGGCGGCTCGGACGGCCTGGTCGCGGCGGGCCTGCGGGCGGCCGTCGGCGTCCAGGTACTCGGCGTACTCGGAGAACCAGCGCCGGTCTCGGGACCAGCGGTCGGAGACGTGGGTGCCCTCCGGCAGCCCGCGGAGCAGTTCCACGCCGTGCCACATCAGCCGCCAGGTGGGAAGCATCTGGCCGCTCAGCTCACGGTCGATCTGGCGGCCGACCGCCTCGCGTCCGCGGTCGTCGGACGCCTCGTCGTAGCGCGTCATCAACTCGTGCAGGGTCCGGTCGAAGACCGGGTCCGTGGACGGACCGGCCGGCGGCCACACAGCGGGGTCCTCCGCCTCCCGTGCCGCCCGCGCGCCGTCGTTGTCCTCCGGTGGATCAATCCAGGAGAGCAGGGACGCGAGGTGGGAGTCCTCGGAAGAACTCTGGCCGGTGGCCCAGTTGGCGGCGAGCAGCCGTGTCATCGCGAGCATCACACCGGAGTCCGGGAACTCGGCCAGGTCCGCGAACCAGGTCAGCCACTTGCCGAGGGTGGGCACGGACGGGTCGACCGCGTACGGCCCCTCGGTGGCGCGCAGTCTGGTCAGCCGGCCGAGCAGGCGCACGTACGCGATGCCCTCGCCGTTCGGGACGAGGAGCTGCGGAGCCCGCTGGAAGCGCAGGCGTTCCTCCTTCTCCTTGCCGCGGCCGACGGTGTAGGGCTCCGTCTCCGTCCGGCACCCGTCGATGTACGCGAGGAGGAGTGCGGCCAGGCGCTCGGCGAACCGGAAGCGTTCGGCGCGGTTGCGCGGCTGGCGGACGGTGAGGAGGGTCGGGTGCTCGGGGTCCGTACCCGCGAGCGCGGCCAGGGGTGCGCACGCCTCGCCGGCGAGGGTGAGCGGCACCAGGACGAACGGCTTCTCGTCCAGGTGCTGGTGGCGGACGGTCGTCAGCGGTTCGGCACGGCCGGTGCGGGACGCCGTGAGCGTCGCGACGGTGGACAGGACGCTCATGCGGCCCCCCGGCGGAGTCGGCGCAGCTGGGCGGCGGCGCGCAGCAGGTCGGCGGCTTCCGCCTCGGCCTCTCCGGGGGCGGCGACGCCGTCCAGGTAGTCGAGCGCGGTGCGGGTGGAGTCGATGCCCGGCAGGTCGTTGCGTACGCCGCTGCCCAGGCGGGCCGGCGAGGCGCATCCGTCGGCCTCGTCGCGGCAGTAGCGCGCCATTTCGCAGAAGGACAGGCAGGAAGGCGTGTACGACGCGTCCAACGCCTCTATGGAAGAGGAGAGTTCGTCCGCGCTTCGGGTCGTGTCCAGGGTCGCCGTCTCGGGGAGCCGGGCCGCGAGGTCCTCGGCGCGCCGCAGCCGGGAGAGCTGGAACTGGAGGGCGTCGAGTTCCTGCCGGAGGTCGATCAGGCGGCCG
Organism: Streptomyces sp. NPDC031379; assembly: GCF_055569615.1. NCBI lineage: Bacteria > Bacillati > Actinomycetota > Actinomycetes > Kitasatosporales > Streptomycetaceae > Streptomyces > Streptomyces sp. NPDC031379. The sequence continues at coordinate 216,289 of NZ_JBVIIT010000007.1, forward strand.
TAGGGGCGGTTGGAGAAGTCCTTGGGGCAGACGAGCAGGAACTCGTGGGAGATCTGCTCGGTGGGCAGGCCGGCCGTCTCGAAGGCGCGGTGCAGGGCGAGGACGTACACCGCGGCCTGCTTGGCCGCCTCGGCGACGGCGGTCGGATTGGCCTGGCCGTCGATCGCCGCGAACGAGCGGATGAGGACGACGTGGAACTTCCCCCCGATGCGGTGGGTGACCGCGTCCGGTTCCAAGTACGCCGTCTGACCGGCGACTTCGAGGGTGAGCACGGGACGGTCGAGGATGAGCCGTACGTCCTGGCCGGAGGCCACGTGCGCGATGAGGCGGCGGGTCTCCCGCTCGCGCAGGTGCAGGGCCGTGTTGCCCCCTACGTCGTTGAGGTCGGTGACATGGGCCTCCGCCACGGGGACGGAGAGCTGCTCGCGCAGCAGCCGGATGAGCTCGGCGTAGCTGCCCCACTTCACGAGGCCGTGGAACGCCTGTTCGCGGGCGAGGGCGAAGGGGGACTGGCCGAAGCGCGGCTCGTATCCGACCTGCTGGGCGAGCAGTGCCTTGTCCACCCCGGCGGCGTCGAGGACGGCGCGGCGGGCGCAGGCGGGATTGGCGGTCAGGGCGGTGATCTTGCGGGCGGTGTACGGCTGAGGGGGCTGCGGTCCACGCAGCCGTGCGAGTCGGTCGTCGGGAGGTTCGGACTGCTGCGAGGGCATCGTCTCTACTTCGGGAACGTCTTCGGGAACGTCTTCAGGAGCTCACCGGCGTGCGAGGCGTCTGACGTCATCCGTCGGAAAGGGGTCGTCAGGACAGGGTCCCACTCGCGTCGCGCAGGGCGTCACGCATCGGTGCCGCACCGAACAGCTGCTGTACGTCGGAGAGTTGGGTACGGGCGCGCTGCGCGGCCGCTTGCCGTTGCTGGTCGTCCTCCTGCTGGTGGACGGCCGCTTCGGCGTGGGCGGCGGCGATCACGCGGGCGGGGTCGGGCTCCGGGGCCGCGGCGTCGTAGGCGCCCGGGATCGTGAGGGCGAAGCGGCGCAGCAGCCGCCAGGCCGCGTCTGGGGCCGGATGCCCCGCAGTGGTGAGTCGCTGGATCTGCTCGGCGGTTCCCACCGCGTGAGTGAGGAAGTCGGTGCGTGGGCTGAGTGGGCCGATGATCCGCCGCTCCACGGGCCAGGTGGACAGGGCTAGGAGTCCGCGTGCGGGGACCAGGCGGTCGTGGGTCAGTGCCGCGCAGATGTAGTACGGGCGGGCATAGCCCTGTGCCGTGAAGGATCGCTCCTCGTCGCGGCGGAGGGACGCGAGTTTGGTGGCGACCAGCGACTCGGTGAAGAACGCCTCGTACGTGGACGAGATGAGCTTCGGAGAGGCAGGGGCGCCCAGCAGGGTGAGCGCCTGGTGGACCTGTTCGCGGATCGGGATGGAGCCGTGCGCCGGGCGCTCCGTGCGGCGTGGTGCGCCTGTGGTCGCCGACGCCTGCGGGGCCGGGGGCTCGGCCGGGAGTGTCTCGCCGTCCGGTTCCGCCTCGGTCTCGAGGGCGTGCTCCCAGGCGGCCTCGGCTTCGCGCAGCGCGCGACGGATGCGCGCGGTTTCGGCCTTGTCCCGTGCGCGCACGGCACCGCGCAGCTCGGTGCGCAGGTGGGACAGGCGCTGCTCGAGTTCCTCCAGTGATGCCGCCATGTGGGGCAGCTTAGCGCAGCAACCAACCTATGCCAAGAACTTCCAATGAGTTCCAAGATTACCTGCTACGGTCGAGTGCGGCGGCGCACCCGGCTGGTCCGAAGGGTGCCGTCTGTTCCGAGACAAGGGGGAGGCAATGAGTCACGACACGACGGCATGGCACAAGCCGCACTGGCTGACCGGGAATGACGACCTCGTTCGCGTGGGGCCCGGTACGGGCGGGAGCGAGGAGCACACCTGCCCCTCGCACGCCGCTGCCAAGGCCCGGCCCGGTCTCTGGCCGGCCCGGCGTCTCCGTCTTCCGAAGCCGGAGCTCGAGACGTTCACCCTCGGGCCTGTGATGGACGCCGTGGACCGGGTCGAATTCCACGGTGAGACACCCGACCAGGCCCTTGCAGGGCTGCGCTCCCGCACCCCCGCCCTGCACCCCGGTCACCTGACGTATGCCGAGCACGCCCTCCGTACGTACATAGAAGCGTGCGCCGACGATGGTGAGCAGCGGCTGCGGCCGGTCCGTCCGTACTGGGTGGCCCAGCGGGAGAACGGCAAGTTCTGGGAGATGTACGCCTGGTGGCGCAGGTACGAGTCGGCCGACGGACGCCTGCGCGAGTACCGACGGTTGCGGCACGGCGAGGCCAAGGACTCCGAGCCCGGCGAGATCGCCATCGCCGTGTACGTGGCCGTTCACGGGCGCCAGGCGGCCTGGCCGCGGAAGTGGGCGCGCGCGTTCCAGCCGTATGGCCCCACAGCCCGGCCCGAGCGGGTGCGTGTCGTCGAAGTCGGGCTCTCCGACGGACGGCCGCGCGTGCAGTTCGACGGGACGGCCGAGGAAGCCGAGGCCTACTACGCCGAGCACGGGCACGCGCACGTGGCGCGTGTCGTGGCGGGCGGCAGGCCGGCACCCGGCTCATCCTGCGTGGACTGCAAGCAGTTCACGGGCTGCGAGGCCGTGCCGCGCAGGCCGGGGGTCCTCGGCCTTCCCTCGCGGGTGGCACCGCTGAGGAAGGTGTCGGTCAGCGATCTGCGCTATCACGCGGCCTGCCCCGCACAGGGGTTCCTCCGTTCTCTGCACCTGCCCAAGTCTGACGAATACGGCAGCGCGGCCAGGCTCGGCCAGGCGGTGCACGGCTGGATCGAGAAGCTGCACCGGCGCCCGGAACAGCCGCCGTGCGCGGTCGGCGACATGCCCCCGGCGGGCGAGAACTGGACAGAGGGACGCTGGCGGGTCTCCGACGAGGACGCCGCGACCGGTCGGGACATGCTGCTCCACCACGTCGACGCCTGTCCCTTCCAGGACGCCGCACTCATCCAGCGGGTCGAGCCCGAAGCCCTCCGAGTCGTCCACGACACCGCGGCGCAGGCCGTCGTCATCGCCAAACCCGACCTGCTCTACCAGGAGGACGGCTCGTGGGTGTGGCGGGAGCTCAAGACGACACGGAAGCGGCGCCGCCACCACGAGGACCTTCTCGACACCTACCCCCAACTCGCCTTGGCGGTTGCGCTCCTGGCTCAGGGTGCGCTGGGCGGCGATCCGGACGGCTCGCGCGTCGAGGTGGAGATCCTCCGGCCGGACGGTTCCGATCCCCACGTGATCGACCCGACGGACCCCGGCCGACAGCGGAAGGCGCTGTCGGTGCTGCGGCGGTACGCCGGCCCGTGGCGGGAGGACGAGACATGGGACGCCCGCCCCGGACCGCATTGCCGGTCCTGCCCGGTCTCCCGGTGGTGTCCGAGCGCCGCGCCCGACGGCGCCGTCGCGGGAGAGGGGGAGTCGTGACCACGACCGACATGAGGGAGGCACGGTCCGAGGACGCCGTCGGCACGGACGAGGGGTTGCTCCGACAGATCGCCAGCGCCCTGGCGTGCCTGTCCCGGCAGCGGACCGTACCCAACCCGGTCTACCCGGCGAAGGTGCAGAACGCGTACAACCGCCTCGTCCTGCACTGCCTGCGCCGGGGCGAGGAACCGCCGGGCAGCGTGCCGCAGATGGTTCGCTGGGCTGGTGAACGGCCGCTGATCGAGTGGCCGTTGGAGCTGCCGCCCGACAACTTTCCCGGAGCGGCCCTGCTCGTCGATCCGGAGACCCGGCTGCCGCACCAGCTGTGTCTGGAGTGGGAGGTGAGCGCGGCCGACCCGGCGGCCGAGCTCTTCGAGAACGAACGCATCCGGGAAGCCCTCGCCGTGTGCCGTGCGGCCAAGGCCCCGCAGGCCTACACCGCGTTCCGGGCTCTGCTCACCTCCAGGCCCGTGCTGACCGGCGCCGAGCTGGCGCTGCTCGGCGGCGATCCCGACTGCGGGATGCTGCTGCACGACGTGATCAAGCGCTGCTACGAGCCTGTGCCCGCCTCCTATCTGAGGCGGGGCACGTACCGGCAGTGCGCTCGCTGCCGCTGCCTGATGGTGCCGCTGCTGCACGGCAGCCACCGCTGCGAACTGGACCGGTGCCGCCGCGACGGCACATCGGACGAAGGCACGCCGCTTCGTGCCGACAAAGGCGGGGTCTTCCAGCTCAGCCGCCCCCTGCGGATGTTCATCACCAGCCCTGGGCTCGCGGAGACCGATCTGCAAGCCGCCCTGGAGGAGAAGTTCGGGATCACCGCCGAGATGTGGCCCAACTACGACGCGTATGACCTCCGCGTCCCCCTGCCGGGGCGACGGCACTGGGCGGTGGACGTCAAGGACCGGGTGAACCCCGTTCTCCTGGCGCGCTCCCTCAAGCCGTTCAGGAACGAGCCGCCGTACGACCGGGCGTTCCTCGTCGTGCCCCGCTACCGCTTCCGCGACAACGAGGCGTATGGGCGGCAGTTCCGCCGAAACCTGCCGGAGGACCTGGCCGATCGGGTCACCCTGCTGGACGACCAGGCCTTCCTGCGGCTGGTCGCCGATGAGATCTCCACCCCACGTGACAAGGCGGGGGACCCGCGTACCGAAGGAGGACGCCGTGCGTGACCGTAGGGGATGGCACCGGCGCTGCTCGCCGCAGCAGCTCACCGAGGTGTGGCCGGCGAACCTCGGCAGCTTCCGCCCCGGCGACCTTCTCGACGTCGAACTGGGCCTGTATCTCTTGCAGGACGTGACGCCCACCCGCACGGCCGCCGATGTCTGGCCGCTGTTGGGCGGTTACCCGTACAGCGAGGTGTTCGGAGACGTTCGCAGCGACGAACAGCGGCTTCGTGTTCTGCGCGCCCGCCACTATCTGTGGGACATGCGGCGACGGCACGCCTGGTCGGAGGCGCTGATCGACTACCTGAAAGTCCCCCAGCACCTGCGCGGATACGACATCGACGGACCCGGCTCCGTACCACGCCGTCGCGAGCCGTCGCGCGCCGCACGCCGTTTCGAGATCTTCGAAGAACTGCTCAGCACCGCTCCGCGGTTCGCGACGCGGTCCATTCCGTTCGCCGAGGAGGGAGAGCACACCTTCCGGGTGCAGGACCGTACCCACTCCGTGGTGTTCGACGAGGAACTGCTGACGGACACCCTGCCGCGGGCCCACGCGCTTGACGCACCACCGGCCGGGCGTGGAGAGCCCGTCGACGTCACCTGGGAAGAGCTCGAGAAGGCCGCCGACGAGATGGACGCCGTCGAGGCGACGGCACAGGGGCCGCGCAACGGCTGGGCCGGGCGGCTCCGGCGGGTGAAACTGCTCGTGCGCGACGCGGAACTCGGCCGCTTCACAGAACAGGGACGGCTGAGGATCGACCGGCTGCTGCACCTCGTGGGGATGGTGGGAGCCGGCAAGTCCACCCTCCGGGACATCCTGACCTACCACCTCGTGACCCGGACACCCCGCCGGGTCACCATCGTCGTCGGCGATGTGGCCGAGACGCTCGCCGTGGTGGAGCAGTTCGACCGGCTCGGTGTGCGGGCGGCGCCGATCCTCGGGCACTCCACCAGGGAGCGCAACATCAACCGGCTGCACCGCCGCACTGCCACGGCCGGCGCCGCCACCATGCTCGGGCACGACCACGCGGGCTTCGCCTACCTCAGCAGCGCCTGCCCCGTCGACGTGCTGCGCGGCCTGGAAGCCCGCCGCCCGCTCGGCGTCCGTGAAGCACCGTGCATCACGCTGTACACCGTCCCCGAGCAGGAGGCCACGGACGGCGATCCCCTCCTCGACGAGGAGTACAGCACGCAGCGTGACGCACAAGGCCCGAAGCCGCAGCGGAGACTGTGCCCGTTGTGGAACCGCTGTCCGCGCCACCGCGGGGCTCGTGATCTGGTCGACGCACAGGTGTGGGTCGCTACCCCGGCCGGTCTCGTGCACAGCTCCGTCCCACTGCACCAGCACCAGGAACAGCTCCGGTACCTCGAACTCGCATGCCGAATCAGCGACCTGATCATCGTCGACGAGGCCGACCGGGTGCAGATGCAGCTCGACACGGCCTTCGCGCCGGCCAGCACTCTGGTGGGCAAGGCCCCGAACTCCTGGTTCGACGAGGTCGCCGTCCACAAGTTCCAGCAGATGGCCCGGGATGGCCGGCTCCAGCTGTCCGCCCGTGACGTCGACGACTGGACCAACGCCGTCAACACGGTCAGCGCCGCCACCGACCGCCTCTTCGCCCTGCTCGTCAAGGACGACAAGCTCAGGCGATGGATCAGCGTCGACTACTTCAGTGCCTTCACCCTCCACAACCTGCTGCTGGACAGCTGGTTCCCGGGGCGGAAGGAGGGCGAACGCCCGCCTGCGGCGGCCCGGACGCTGGACGGTGCGCTCGGCCGGTTCCGCGACGACCCGCTGCACGAGCAGCAGAGCACGGGAGACGACGATGGAGTGACACCCTTGGTGAACACCTTCGTCCACCTCGCCCTGGAACTCCTGCACGCGCCCCAGGGAGCACGGACGCGTGAGAGGCTGCGCGACACCCTCACCGACATCGTCGGAGACGACAGCACGGTGCTCGCGGACGCCGACCTCCAGGCCCGGCGCTTCGAGTTCACCCTGCTCCTTTCCGCTCTGCACAGCCGTCTCGACTTCATGACCACGCTGTGGCCGCGCGTCGAGGCCGCCCTCAATCTCGAGAGCGCCTCGAACGTGCTCTCCCGCAGGCCCCCCAAGGACTACGAGGCGGTCATCCCCGAGTCGCCCATGGGTAACGTGCTCGGCTTCCAGTTCCGCCACGACGACCGTGAGCGCGATGGTGACCGCAGCGGTGAACTCCGCTTCTTCCACTGCAACGGCGTGGGCCGCGAACTGCTCATGCGGCTCGGTGACCTGTGCGCCGTGGACGGCCGCCCGGGCCCGCACGTCCTGCTCATGTCCGCAACGAGCTGGGCGGGCACGTCGAGCAGGTACCACGTGCACGCCGACGTCGGTGCCGTTCTGCGTCCTCACGACGAGGAAGTCGAAGCCGTCCTGGGCAGCGAGTTCCGCAAGGAGTTCTTGTACTGGCCCGGAAACGACCGGCCCAAGCCGCTGCGCCTGTCCGGCTGCGACCCCGAAGAACGGCCCCAGGCCCTTCTGCACATGCTGCACCAGCTCGCGGTGCCCGACCGGAGTCTGCCCGACGCCGAGAGCATGCTGGACGCCGAGCTGAAGGAGATCGACGATCCGGACCGCCGCCGCATCCTGTTGCTCGTCGGCAGCTACGACGAGGCACGTCGGGCCGCCGAGTACCTCAACCAGATCCCCGAGTGGAACGGTCGCGTCACCCGACTGGTGTCCGACGACGCGGACTCCGACACCGCCTGGACCCGGCTGCCGGAGGACGCTGCCGCACGGACGCTGCCCCGCGGTGACGTGAAGGCTTTCCCTTCGGTCGGCGGCGACATTCTCGTCGCGCCGCTGCTCGCTGTGGAGCGGGGACACAACATCGTCCTGCGCGATGGCAAGGCGGCCATCGGCACGGTCTACTTCCTGGCACGCCCACACCCTCGGCCCGACGACATCGCGCTCGCCATCCAGTCCATCAACGACTGGGCCGTACGCCAACTCCGGGATGCTGACGGATCCTTCCGGCAGAACGCGCTCGCCGCCGCCACCCCCGACCAGGCGGCTGTGGCGTTCCGCAGCCGCGCACGCCGTCAGTGGAACCGCTTCCTCACCCGGCGGCTGGCCTGGTCCAGCCTGCGGGACGAGGAGAAGACGGCGTTCACCTGGGACCAGCTCGTCGTCATGTGGCAGGTCATCGGTCGTCTGGTGCGCGGCGGCGTGCCGGCCCGGGTGGTCTTCGTCGACGCGGCTTTCTCTCCCAGAGAAGCCGGATTCCAGGACACGGACACCCCAGACACCAGCCTACTGGCGAGCATGCGTGAGGTGCTCGCCCCCTTCTTCGAGGACGGGAACACGGCGGAGCGGCACCTTGCCCCGATCGACAAGTCCCTGGTCCGTGAGCTGTACGAACCGCTCTACCGCGCCCTGGTGGACATGGGCTGACGGCATCCGTCACCACACCGCACCCCCGACGTGTTCGCGTCGCGTCCGAAGACTTAACGCCTTGCTCCGAGGAGAACCGACACCATGGCCTACCAGTACAACCGTCCGGCGGCGTACCTGCCCGACCCGGCACGGGGACCCTTCGTCTTCCCGATGCACACGCTCTCCCTGCCCGCCCACTGGGAGGAACCACTCCTGCGCCTTTACCACGGCGGAATGACAGAGGGGCAGGCCGAGCGACGGCGCCGCGTACCCACAGCGGCTGTCAACCAGCTGATGCGCGCCACCGCGCCGGACATCGTCACGGTCGACTCCACGGCACGGTTCGGTTCGGAGAACCCCTGGCTGTACTGCCAGGACGCGTACCCGATGGCGGTGACGAACCTCTACATCGCCACCTGGCTCAGGAGCCTCCCGCGCGATGCCGGCGATCCCGAGACCGCGGCCCTGCTGATGAACTGCTTTCGTGACCTCGACACCGCGGCTCTCAGCTGGCGGCCCGGCAGGGTCGACCTCCTCGAGCAGAAGGTGTCGCCCGGAGGAACCGCTCTGCCCGCGCCCCACGTGTACCGGTTGCTTCCCGACGTCCTCGCCGAAAGGATCGCGCGCCAGGGACCGTACGAACACCACGGGCAGCAGCTGTCGTTCCGACAGGTCGCCGGCCGCACGGGGGCCAGGGGGCAGGGAAGCGGGGGTGCCGAGCTGATGTCGAACGTGATCGAGTACGTACCCGGGCGGCGTGGTGGCGGCGACGGCAAGCCGGCCTACTACGCGGCGACCCTCCGCATCACCGTGCGCACCGTTCCCTTCTCACCCGTCCCGCGCGTCCACGTGGCCGCCGGCGTACGTCGGTTCGCCACCGGCAAGGTCTACATGCCGTACGGCAAGGGCGTGTCCGCGTACCTGCTCCCGGACGACTCCCTCGTCCACGATGGCCCGCAGTCGCAGCGTTTCGCCGTCGCCATGCTGGAGTGGAAGAACGGCACCACGGACTGGCGTCAGGGCGGAGCAGAAGGAATGCTCGCCGGGATCAGCGCACTCGACGCACTGCCGTCCCCGGACCGGCTGGTGAAGGAGGCCGACCACTGGATCCACGGCCGGGACGGCATCCGGATCGCGATCGGGCACCAGGCGGCCATGGGCAGGCACACGATCGGCACCGGACTGATGCCCAGTGAACGCCGACGGCTGATCGAGTGGGCGGAGCAGGCGATCGCTCCCGAGTTCGTCTCCGTTCCGAAGCTCGAGCGCAGTGCGTACGCGCGGCCGCCCAAGAAGCAGCTCAAGAAGCTGACGTCCATTCCCAAGAACATGGAAGAGAAGGATCCCGAAGAGCGCGCGGTCATCCTGGACCAGCGTGAGCTGAACGCGGCCCACAACGCTCAGGTTCTGCGGGCACGCCTGGCCGAAGCCCTCGAAAGGGAAGACCTCACCGCGGTCGTGCTCCACCAGAACGATGCCATCCGCGATCAGATGATCGCAGCGGCGGAAATGGGGCTGGGGCTGGCCGGGCACCGGCACGCGCAAGGCCCCGATACCTGGGTGTGGGAGGCGGAGGAGCTGACCGTCCGGCTGCACGCGCGGCCCCTGGGCGCTCTCGGCGCACCGCTGGGAGGCGACAGCGTGCCGCGCCGGGGGCAGGAGCACGACAAGGCCATCGAGGAGCGCCGTATCGGTGTCGCGCGGGCCATGGCCGCCTTGCGGGAAGCCGTACCCGGGGTGCGGCTGGCCTTCGTGGAGCTCGACGGGCAGGATGCCTTCCGCCACGCCAAGCGACGGACCGACCCCAAGCACGCGATCCGCCTCGGCTGCGCGGACGCAGGCCTGGTGACCCAGTTCATCCGTCCACCAGACCCGGATGCGGAGACGGAGGAGGCTCTCGCCGATGCTGGTCTGCGTGCCGCCGCGGCCTGGTCGGACGGCCTGCGCCAGACCGGTATGCGGCTGGTGCCCCAGCACACGCTCGGTGACACGCTCATCCCCGCGAACCTGAACCAGGTGGCCTTCCACCTCGTGGAACGCCGCCTTGACGGGCCCACAGGCAAGCAGCAGTTCACGCCGATCGCGGTGCTCATCCGACCGGGCGCGAAATGCGTGCTGGGCAAGTCGGCCGACATGCACGCATGGGTGCCGTACCCCGAACTCCTCAAGTCTTTGACGGGAAGGGTCGAAGGCAAGAAGAACAGCGCGGAGCAGTCGGCCCTCATGGCGGCCTTCGTCAAGAAGACTCTCGCGCAGCTGCGCAGTACCCCGACGCTCGTTCTGACCCACGCCCAGGACGTCCGGAAGCGCTGGCCATGGCTGAGGAACGACGGGCTGGAACGGGACAGGCTCGGCCTCGACGGGGGTCCCGTTCAGCGGATCGGTCTGTACGGCAAGCAGCTTCGTATCGTTCGGATCGCCGATGGCAGCCGGGACGAAACGGCACAGTGCTGGGCCGAGGCGGAGGAACGCTCTCCCAAGTTGGAGGGCCAGCAGCGTGGGGGCATCGCGATGGGGCTGTGGCGGCCCGGAGTGCGGGGTGACTCGGACCGCGTCTTCTACAGCACGACCGGCAAGTCCGGCTCGCAGCCAAATCTCACCAACGACGACGCCAAACTCACTCCGCACACCAACGCCTCGGGCAACAACGCCTACCGGCCGACGGCGAACGCCTGGAATCCGGACCTCCTCGAACTGACCGTTGCGTGCCTTCAGCCCGGTGACGATGCGGAGGCATGGGCCGCATTCGTCCACCAGCAGCGTTTCAGCGAGGACTACCGTGCTGGTCGCGAGGGGTTGGCTCTGCCCTTGATCCTCCATCTCGCGCGACTCGCGGACGATTACGCTCTGCCTCACGAGATCGAGGAGGCTTTGGACCCGACGGAGCCCCAGGCTGCGGCCGCGCCGGACGACGCTCTGTCGGGCCAGCTGGCCTTCGACTTCGACCTCGATGACGGGGATGACGACGAATGAAGCTTCCCGCTGAGGAGTCGAGGGAGTCTCACCCCTCGTCTCCTCAGCGGGTAAGGCCCCTACTACCTCAGGGGCGTAGGTGCGGGTTCAATAAATGCATATGCATGTTCTCGGGGAGTGATCTTGCGGGCCGCGGGAACCTCAACATCAATTGGCTCTGTTGCGCCTGGTCAAGGGAACTCGTGAACGACCCACCAGCGAGGCCCCCGCTCTGCGGGGGCCTTTCGCGTGCCCCGGCGACCGGGGCTTCCTAGACTTGAGGGGTGGCTCGGCGCAACGAGGAGGTCGAGGCGCTCCTGCGGGAGTACGCCGACCTCGTCGCGATCACGGGAGGCGACGCCTTCAAGGCGCGCGCCTACGAGAAGGCGGCGCGTGCCATCGGCGGCCATCCCGCCGACATCGCGCGGATGGACGCCGAGGGGCTCAGGGAGATCCCGAACGTGGGCCGGTCGATCGCCGAGAAGGTGGTCGAGTATCTGAGCACCGGGAAGATGGCGGTGGTCGAGGAGCGCCGGGCCGCGATCCCGGCCGGGGTGCGGGAGCTGATCACGATCCCCACCCTGGGTCCCAGGAAGGCGCTGCGGCTCTACGAGGACCTGCGCATCTCGTCGGTGGACGAGCTGGCCGCGGCCATCGACGCGGACGCGCTGGCCGACCTGAAGGGCTTCGGCGAGAAGACGCAGGAGAACATCCGGCACGGCATCGAGCTGCTCCGGCAGGCGGGCGCCCGGGTGCCGCTGGCGTCGGCCCTGGGGACGGCCGAGGAGATCGTCGCCGCGCTGTCCGGGGTGCGGGGCTGCGAGCGCTGTGCCTACGCCGGTTCGCTGCGGCGTGCGCGGGAGACCGTCGGGGATCTCGACGTGCTGGTCGCGGCGGAGCGGTCGGCGCCGTTCATGGCGGCGCTGTGCGAACTGCCGGCCACCGCCGAGGTGATCGCGCGGGGCACGAAGAAGACGTCGGTGCGCACGGCCGAGGGGCTCCAGGTCGACCTGCGGGTGCTGCCGCCCGAGTCGTGGGGCGCCGGGATGCAGTACTTCACCGGTTCCAAGGCGCACAACATCCGTACCCGCACCATCGCGGTGCACCAGGGGCTGAAGCTGTCGGAGTACGGCCTGTTCGACACCGAGAGCGGGGAGGCGGTCGCGTCCCGGACCGAGGAGGAGGTGTACGCCCGGCTGGGGCTGTCGTGGATCCCGCCGACGCTGCGGGAGGACCGCGGGGAGATCGAGGCGGCGCTGCGCGGTGAGCTGCCCGAGCTGGTGACCGAGCGGGACATCCGTGGTGACCTGCACACCCACACCGACCTCACGGACGGGCTCGCCCCGCTGGAGGCGATGGTGGAGGCGGCCGCCGCGCGCGGTTACGCCTACTACGCGGTCACCGACCACGCGCCGAATCTGTACATGCAGCGGATGACCGAGGAGAAGATCCTCGCGCAGCGGGAGCGGCTGCGGGAGCTGGACGGCGCCCATCGCCGGATGCGGCTGCTGCACGGCACGGAGCTGAACATCGGCCCGGACGGAGAGGTGGACTGGCCAAAGGAGTTCCTGGCCGGTTTCGATCTGTGCGTGGCCTCGCTGCACTCCCACTTCGACCAGGGCCGCGCGGCCATGACCAGGCGGCTGGTGCGGGCCTGCGAGCACCCGTACGTCAACGTCATCGGGCATCCGACGACCCGGCTCATCGGCAGGCGGCCGGGGGTCGACGCCGACTGGGAGGAGGTGTTCGCGGCCTGCGCGCGCGCCGGCACCGCGCTGGAGGTCAACGCCCAGCCGGACCGGCTGGACCTGTGCGACGAGGACATCCTGCGGGCCAGGGCGTACGGGGTGAGGTTCGCGGTGGACTCCGACGCGCACTCCGTCCCGCACCTGGCGCAGCTGCGCTACGGCGTCGGCACCGCGCAGCGCGGCTGGCTCACCCGGGACGACGTGATCAACACCTGGCCGCTGACCCGGCTGCGCAGCTTCCTGCGCAAGGGCGGGCGGCGCTGACGCCCGGCCTCACAGCGGCGCGTCCGCCCGCAGGGGCCGTACCGTGAGTGTGCCGGTGTCCCCGTGCTCGACCCGGGTGCCGAGGGCGCGGGCGTGGCGGTCGAGGACGCCGCACAGCCAGGCGGTGTCCTCGGCACGGGCGTGCTCCAGGCGCAACCGGCGTGCCTGGAGCGGCACCATGCGTACACGGGTCAGCCGGCCGGTGCCCGGCTCGACCGACACCAGGTACAGCAGCCGCAGGTCGTCGCGGTAGCGCCGGTAGCCGCCGATGCCCTCGTAGTCGTCGACGAGGTCGCCGCAGCCGTACAGGACGAGCCTGCCCCGGTAGACCTCCGGCGGGCGCGGATGGTGCGAGGAGTGCCCGTGGACGACGTCGACGCCCGCGTCGACGAGCGCGTGGGCGAAGCGGACCTCGCCGCGGGAGACGGCGTAGCCCCAGTTGGGGCCCCAGTGGACGGACGCGACGACGATGTCGCCGGGCCGCTCGACCTGCCGCAGGCGGTCGGCGAAGTCCGCCGCGGCGGCCGCGGTCGGCGCGGCCACCAGGGCCACGCCGGGCCGTTCGGCGGTGGCGGCCCAGCTGGGCGGGATCCCGCTGGAGGGCATCCCGAAGGCGAAGACCAGGACGCGGCCGGCCGGTCGCAGCGGGACGACCGCCGGGCGGTGGGCCGCGACCGCGTCCCGGCCGGCTCCGGCGGTGCGCAGGCCGGCCGCCGCCAGGGAGTCCAGCGTCTCCTCGAGTCCGCGCGGCCCGAAGTCCAGCACGTGGTTGTTGGCGAGGACGCAGACGTCGGGCCGGGCCGCGGCGAGGCTGGGCAGGTTGGCCGGATGCATCCGGTAGTGGACGCCCTTGCCGGGCGCGAAGTCGCCGTCCTGGGTGACGGCCGTCTCCAGATTGATCACCCGTACGTCGGGCGCGGCACGCTCCAGGACGGGCAGGGCCTCGCCCCAGGGCCAGGTGTGGTCCACGGGCCGGGGTATCGGTCCGTTCGCGGCCTCCGCGAGGGCGACGTAGTCCCGGGCGTCGTGCACGTAGTCCTCCCGCAGGGCGGGAGCGCCGGGGTGCGGGAGGATCTGGTCGACCCCTCTGCCGAGCATGACGTCACCCGCGAGGCACAGGGTGACGGCTTCCTCCCGCATGGCTGCCGCACTAGACGTGCGCGGGTGCCATGTGGTCCGTGAACCAGTCGCGGGCCAGTTCGGTCACCCTCTCCAGCGTGCCGGGCTCCTCGAAGAGATGGGTGGCACGGGGGACCACCTCGAGCCGGTTCTCGCACCGGAGCCGGGCCTGTGCCTCCCGGTTGAGTTCGAGCACCAGCGGATCGGCGCCGCCGACGACGAGCAGGGTGGGTGCCGTGACGGCGGCGAGCCGAGGTCCGGCGAGATCGGGCCGGCCGCCGCGGGAGACGACCGCGGCGGGCCCCGCGGAGGGGTCGGCGGCGGCCCACAGCGCGGCGGCCGCGCCGGTGCTGGCGCCGAAGTACCCGACGGGGAGCCCCTCGACGTCGGGTTCCTCGCGCACCCAGCGGGTGGCGTCCAGCAGCCGGGCGGCCAGCAGCGCGATGTCGAAGACGTTGCCCCGGTCGGCCTCCTCGGCGTCGGTGAGCAGATCGAACAGCAGGGTGCCGAGCCCGGCCCGCTGCAGGCCCTCGGCCACGAACCGGTTGCGGGGGCTGTGCCGGCTGCTGCCGCTGCCGTGGGCGAAGGCCACGAGGCCGGTGGCGCCGTCGGGCACGGTGAGGTGTCCGCCCAGCCGTACGGCACCGGCCGTGACCGTCACCTCCCGGCCGGTGGATCCGGCGCCCGCGGTGCGCCGGTGGCGGCGTGCGGCCTGCCGCAGGCAGGCGGTGACCTCCTCGTCGTCGACCTGGGCGAAGTCGGCGTAGAACTGGCCGACGGCGGCGAAGTCCCACGGGGTGTCCAGGCAGACCAGCTCGTCGGCTTCCGTGCCCAGCCGGCGGGCGAAGCTCCTCGGGGCCACGGGGACCGCCAGCACGATGCGGGCCGCGCCGCGGGCGCGGGCGATCCGGCAGGCGGCCCGCGCGGTGGAACCGGTGGCCACTCCGTCGTCCACCACGAGGGCGGTCCGGCCGGCCACGGAGAGGGGGGCGGTCTCACCCCGGTAGCGCGCGGCCCGATCCAGCAGGACCCGGCGTTCGCGTTCCTCGACCCGTGCGAGGTCCGCCTCGCCGACCCCGGTCCCTCTGAGCACCTCGTCGTTGATCACGCGTACGCCGTCCTCGCCGATCGCTCCCATCCCCAGCTCCGGCTGGTACGGCACGCCCAGTTTCCGCACCAGGCAGATGTCAAGGGGGGCGTCGAGCGCCTCGGCGACCTCGGCGGCGACCGGCACACCTCCGCGCGGCAGCCCCAGCACCACCACGTCCTGGCCCCTGAGGTACTCCAGGCGGGCGCCGAGCCGCCGTCCCGCTTCGAGACGGTTCCTGAAGTGCACGGTGGGGCTCCTTCACTCCCGGGGCAGCCACAGCGGCGCCGGGCCCTCCGTCTCGGCGGCTCCCGTCGCCTTCATGTCCCCGTCGGCGGCCCGCAGCAGCATGCGGCCCATGGCGATGAGGGCACGTCCGGCGGCGAGTTCGTCGCCGATGTCCGGCATCGCCGGGTCGTAGGGGTTGCGGCGGGCCTCCGCGTGGCTCTCCATGACGTTGTCGCCGGTGTCCAGGATGATCCGGGCCGTGGTGTCCGGGTCGTGCTCGGACAGGTACAGGTTCAGCCGCCACTCCTTGACGGCCGGGGGACGGCTGCTCACGGGTCGGGTCATCGTCGGCCACCTCGCTCCGCGGGTCGTGCCGCGAGGGGCCGCCGGTCGTCGCCGGTCCGTCGCGGCTGGTCACGCGGTTCCCCGCGCCCCTGGGGGCGCGGCGACTGCGCCCCTTCCACTGTGCACCCGGTCCGAGGCGGACGCCTCCCCTGGTGGGGGCAGAATGAGGGCCATGACCACGCGCCTCTGCCCCTGCGGGCTCGCCCAGTCCTACGACGCCTGCTGTGGCCGCTTCCACGCGGGTTCGGCCGCCGCGCCGACCGCGGAGGCGCTGATGCGGTCGCGGTACTGCGCCTTCGTGAAGGGGGACGCGGGGTATCTGCTGCGGACGTGGCACCCCCGGACCCGGCCGGAGCGGCTGGACCTCGATCCCGGGATGAAGTGGACCGGTCTGGAGATCCTGGACGGCACCGACGGGTCGGCCTTCCACACCACGGGGACGGTGACCTTCCGGGCCTCCTACCGCGGCGGTTCGCTGCTGGAGCGGAGCCGGTTCGAGCGGGTGGAGGGGGCGTGGGTGTACGTCGACGGGGACTTTCCCGAGGAGCGCGGGTGACGACCGCCCCAGGTGTGCTGTCCGGACGGCACACCTAGGGGGCTTCGCCGGATCAGCCCGGGTCCGAACGAGACCGCCTAGGGCGCCAGGATGTCCAGTTCCTGGAGGGCGCCCACGGTGATCTCGCGGGTCAGTTCCTCCGCGCGGACCGCGTCGCCCGCGCGGACCGCCTCAGCCACCCGCACGTGCAGGGTGACGGCCGCCGGGTCGGGGTCCTCGAACATGACCTCGTGATGGGTGCGGCCGGTCAGGACCTCCGCGACGACGTCGCCGAGGCGGGCGAACATCTCGTTGCCCGACGCGGCGAGGATGACCCGGTGGAAGGCGACGTCGTGGACCAGGTACGCCTCCAGTCTGTGGCCGCGTGAGTTGGCCACCATGCCGAGCGCGCACTCGGTGAGTTCGGCGCACTGCTCGGCGCTGGCGTGCTTGGCGGCGAGGCCCGCGGCGACCGGTTCGATCGCGGACCGCAGCACGGTGAGGGAGCGCAGCTGGTGCGGGCGGTCGGCGCCGGCCAGACGCCAGCGGATGACCTGCGGGTCGTAGACGTTCCACTCGGCCTTCGGGCGGACGGTGACGCCCACCCGGCGGCGGGACTCGACCAGGTGCATGGATTCGAGCACGCGGACCGCCTCGCGCATCACGGAGCGTGACACCTCGAAGTGCTGGGCGAGTTCGTCGGTGCGCAGCACGCTGCCCGGCGGGTACTCGCCCGCCGTGATCGCGGGGCCGAGGGTGTCCAGTACGTGGCCGTGCAGCCCTCGGCCCGGTGTGCTCATGCACTCAGCGTACGGCCTGGATCACAGAGACAAAAAGTCAGACTTATATGTCACACACTCTTGAATTCGTCGTACCTAATGCGTTTCAGTGTGGCGACGCCGATGTGGCGTCGGATGTCGAGGAAGACAGCGAGGCAGTGATGCGTACCCCCCAGGTCCTCGTCGTGATGGGCGTCGCGGGGACGGGCAAGACCACGATCGGTCCCTTGCTCGCCGCGCGACTGGGCGTGCCGTACGCCGAGGGCGACGACTTCCACCCGAAGGCCAACATCGACAAGATGTCGGCCGGGATCCCGCTCGACGACAGCGACAGGTGGCCGTGGCTGGACGCCATCGGGCACTGGGCCCACGGGCGGGCCGGACTCGGCGGGGTGGTCAGCAGCTCGGCGCTGAAGCGGTCCTACCGTGACCGGCTCAGGGCCGTGGCTCCCGGAATCGTGTTCGTGCATCTCACGGGCGACCGGAAGCTGATCGAGGACCGGATGAGGGAGCGACGGGGGCACTTCATGCCGACGGCGCTGCTGGACTCCCAGTTCGCGACGCTGCAGCCCCTGGAGCCGGACGAGGCGGGCGTCGCCGTCGACGTCAGCGGCGGCCCCCAGGAGATCACCGAACGCGCCGTGCAGGCGCTGGCCGCGCTTTCCCTCGCATCCGAGTAACACCTCACCCCCGTCCCCCCGTTTCGCAAGGGAACCCCGTGACCAGACTCAGCGTCGAGATGCTGGCAGCGGACGCGCCTCCGCCGATCACCTCCGCCGGACACGCCCAGCTGGGCATCGCCGTCCTGGTGGGCATCGCCGTGATCGTCCTGCTCATCACCAAGTTCAAGCTCCATGCCTTCCTGGCCCTGACCATCGGGTCACTGGTGCTCGGAGCGGTCGCCGGAGCACCGCTCGACAAGGCGATCGTCAGCTTCACCACCGGGCTCGGCACCACCGTGGCCGGCGTCGGCGTCCTGATCGCGCTCGGGGCGATCCTGGGCAAGCTGCTCGCCGACTCCGGAGGCGCCGACCAGATCGTCGACACGATCCTCGCCAAGGCCGGCGGGCGCACCATGCCCTGGGCGATGGTGCTGATCGCCTCCGTGATCGGCCTGCCGCTGTTCTTCGAGGTCGGCATCGTGCTGCTGATCCCGGTCGTACTGATGGTCGCCAAGCGCGGCAACTACTCCCTGATGCGCATCGGCATCCCCGCCCTCGCCGGTCTGTCCGTGATGCACGGCCTGATCCCGCCGCACCCCGGCCCGCTGGTCGCCATCGACGCGGTCGGTGCCAACCTGGGCGTGACCCTGGCGCTCGGCATCCTCGTCGCCCTACCCACGGTGATCATCGCCGGTCCGCTGTTCTCGAAGGTCGCGGCCCGCTGGGTCGACGTCCCGGCCCCCGACCGGATGCTGCCGCAGCGCCCCTCGGAGGAGCTGGAGCGCCGTCCCGGCTTCGGCGCGACCCTCGCCACCATGCTGCTGCCGGTGGTGCTGATGCTGGCCAAGGCGCTGGTGGACATCGTCGTCGACGACACCGCCGACGCCACCCAGCGCGTCTTCGACCTCATCGGTTCCCCGCTGATCGCCCTGCTGGTCGCCGTGCTCGTCGGATTCTTCACGCTGGGCCGGCCCGCCGGGTTCAGCAAGGAGCGGCTGCAGCAGACCGTCGAGAAGGGTCTGATGCCCATCGCCGGCATCCTGTTGATCGTCGGCGCCGGCGGCGGCTTCAAGCAGACGCTGATCGACTCCGGTGTGGGCCAGATGATCCTGGACATCTCCAAGGACTGGTCGATCCCGGCGCTGCTGCTGGCCTGGCTGATCGCGGTGGCGATCCGGCTGGCGACCGGCTCGGCGACGGTGGCGACGGTCTCGGCGGCCGGTCTGGTGGCGCCGCTCGCGGCCGACATGTCGACCACCCACGCGGCCCTCCTCGTGCTGGCGATCGGTGCCGGCTCGCTCTTCTTCAGCCATGTCAACGACGCGGGTTTCTGGCTGGTGAAGGAGTACTTCGGGCTGAGTGTCGGACAGACCGTCAAGACCTGGTCGGTGATGGAGACGATCATCTCGGTGGTCGCCGGAGGCCTGGTCCTGCTGTTGTCCCTCGTGATCTAGGAGCGGTACGGCGATGACGGCTCACCCCCTCTTCGACATCGGCGGCCGTACGGCCCTGGTCACGGGCTCCAGCCGGGGCATCGGCCTCGCGCTGGCCCGGGGCCTGGCCGAGGCCGGCTGCACCGTCGTCCTCAACGGACGCGACGGCGACCGCCTGGCCGAGGCCGCGGCGGACCTCCCCGGTGACGTCCGCACGGCGGTGTTCGACGTGACCGACGGCCCGGCCGTGGCCGCCGGGATCGCCGACGTCGAGGAGCGGGTGGGCCCGCTCGACATCCTCGTCAACAACGCGGGCATGCAACTGCGCGCCCCGCTGCTGGAGTTCACCGACCCCGACTGGCACCGCATCCTGGACACCAACCTCACCAGCGCCTTCCTGGTCGGCCGGGAGGCCGCCCGGCGGATGACGGAACGCGGCCACGGAAAGATCATCAACATCTGCTCGCTGCAGAGCGAGGTGGTCCGGCCGGGCATCGCGCCGTACGCGGCGACCAAGGGCGCGCTGAAGATGCTCACCAAGGGCATGTGCGCGGACTGGGGACCCCATGGCGTCCAGGTCAACGGACTCGGGCCCGGCTACATCGAGACCGAGCTGACCCGGCCGCTGGTCGAGGACGAGGAGTTCAGCACGTGGGTGCGCGGGCGCACCCCGGCCGGCCGCTGGGGCCGTACCGAGGACCTCGTGGGCGGGCTGCTCTTCCTCGCCTCGCCCGCGGCGGACTTCGTCGGCGGGCAGGTGCTGTACGTCGACGGCGGCATGACGAGCGTGTTGTGAAAGGGGCGGCGGGCATGCTGGGTTGCGTGATCCACGGCGCGGGCGACCTGCGGGTGGCGGAGCTGCCGGCCCCCGAGCCGGGTCCCGGCGAGGCGCTGGTGGCCGTCCGGTACGGCGGGGTGTGCGGGTCCGATCTGCACTACTGGCGGCACGGCGGGGTCGGGGACTTCCGGCTCCGGGAGCCGATGGTGCTCGGGCACGAGGTGGTCGGCACGGTGGTCTCCTACGGTCCCGGGGCCACCGGTCCCGAACCGGGGACGGCGGTCGCCGTGCACCCGGCCACGCCGTGCGGGGTCTGCCCGGAGTGCGCCGACGGGCGGGCCAACGTCTGCCGCGACACACGGTATCTGGGCAGCGCGGCCCGCTTCCCGCACGTACAGGGCGGCTTCGCGGCCCAGGTGGCCGTACCGGCGCGGCAGTTGAGGGTCGTGCCGGACGGACTCGGGCTGCGGCGGGCCGCGCTCGCCGAGCCGATGGCGGTGGCGCTGCACGCGGTGCGGCGGGCCGGGGACGTGTCCGGCCGGCATGTGCTGGTGACCGGGGCCGGGCCGATCGGGTGCCTGGTGGTCGCGGCGGCGAAGGCGGCCGGTGCGGCGCGGGTGACGGTGACCGACCTGGTACCGCAGGCGCTGCGGTACGCGGCCGTCGCCGGGGCCGACACGCCCGTACGGGCCGACGACCCGGACGACTCCGGGTGGCCGCAGGAGGTGGACGTGGCCGTCGAGGCGTCGGGGGTGGCGGCCGGTCTCGACACGTGCCTTCGGCTGGTGCGGCGCGGGGGTGTGGTCGTCCAGCTCGGGATGCTGCCGCCGGGGCAGAGCCCGTTCGCCGGGAACCTGGTGGTGAGCCGGGAGATCGAGCTGCGCGGGGCGTTCCGGTTCGCCGCCGAGTTCGACGAGGCGCTGGAACTGCTGGCGGCCCGGGCGGAGTTCGACGGGCTGGTCAGTACCGTGGTGCCCGTGACGGATGCCGAGGGCGCGTTCGCGCTCGCCGCCGACCGGGCACGGTCGTGCAAGGTGCTGCTGGACTTCGCCGGCTGAGCCGCGCCCGCCTAGTGGACGATGCGGGCGACCGCCCCGTCCTCGGGGTTCCCGTACGCCGAGATGAGCTGCGCGTCGCTCATGCGGTCGACTTCCTCGCTTCGCCGGACGGGGAAGATCACGTGGGCGTCCTTGTCGGTCCAGTACTCGACGACGCGGAGGGTGTCGGTGGCTCGGCTCATCCTGTGCTCCCTTGTGGCGCGTGGGGTTCAGGGTGCTTCCTCGCCCGCCGAAGGGTCAACAGGAATCGGGGCTTCCATTTTCCTTTCTGGAAGCGTAGGTTCCGCTTACCCCGCGTCGGCGCCCCACGAGGCGCCGTCGGCCCGCCGGTCCCGGGACGGCGGGCCGCGCGGGGGCCAAAGCCATCAGGGACGCCACAAGGGGTGCTCCCGCTCCGCCCACTCCCTCGTCACCGTCCCCGTCCGCAGCCCCCTTCTCGCCTCCGGGTCACCGAGGGCCATGCCGATGTGACCCGCGAGGACCACGCCGATGGTCAGGGCCAGCCAGTCGTGGACGAACGTGGCCGAGGTCCGCCACATCAGCGGCGTGAGGCGGGTGAACCACATCATCAGGCCCGTGCCGAGCATGACCAGCGTCGCCCCGGCGATCCAGGCCGCGTAGACCTTCTGGCCGGCGTTGAACTTCCCGGCCGGGCGCGAGGCGTGCCGTCTGTCGCGGCGCAGGGCGGCGCGCAGCCAGAGCCGGTCGTGCGGGCCGAAGCGGTTCAGGAAGCGCAGGTCGGTGCGGAAGGCGCGGGAGGCGAGGCCCAGCAGGACGGGCACCGGCAGCGCGAGGCCCGCCCACTCGTGGACGCGGACGACCAGTTCGCGGCGGCCGACCATGACCGCCAGCTGCGGGATGTACAGGAACGCCGCGGTCACCACGCACACGCCCATCAGCGCCGCCGTCGTACGGTGCACCCACCGCTCGGCCCGGCCGAAGCGGCGGACCCGGGCGCCCGGCGGTGCCGTGGTCTCAGCTCGTAGGCTCATCGGTCCGTCCGTTCGAGCGGCCGACCCAGGCGTCGACGTCGTATCCGCGGTCCTCCCAGTAGCCGGGCGTGACCCGGTCGGTGACCGTGATCCCGGACAGCCATTTGGCGGACTTGTAGAAGTACATCGGGGCGACGTAGAGACGGACCGGGCCGCCGTGGTCGTGACCGATGTCCTTGTCCTGCATGCGCAGGGCGACCAGCACGTCCGGGCGGCGGGCCTGGTCCAGGGTGAGGCTCTCGGTGTAGGTGCCGTCGAAGCAGGTGAAGCGGAGCGCCTTGGCGGAGGGGCGGACCCCGGCGGCGTCCAGCAGGCGGGAGAGGCGGACGCCCTCGAAGGGGGTGCCGGGAACCCGCCAGCCCGTGACGCACTGCACGTCCCTGACCAGCCGGGTCCGTGGCAGGGCGCGCAGTTCGGCGAGGGTGTAGCCGCGCGGGTGGTCGACCAGTCCGTCGATGGTGAGGCGGTAGTCGGCGGCACTTCTGTGCGGGACGGAAGCGGCGACGGAGTAGTAGCGGAAGCCGCCGCCGTTGGGCAGCAGGCCGGTCAGACCCGTGGGGTCCTGGCCGGCGACGCTGCCGAGGAAGCCTTCGAGGCCGCGTTGGAGCGGGGGCGCGGCGATGACGCCGAGCGCGCCCAGGCCGAGGGTGCCGAGGAAGACGCGGCGACCGATCGGCCGGCCGTCCCGCTCCTCGGGTTGTTCGGGGTTCACGTGTTCATTCGAGCACTCGGGGCCCTGCGGGGCCAGGGATCGGGGTCGCCGGTCAGATTTTCGTCATCACTTCTCGTCTGCTCTCGTCCGCGTTCTGGCTCCACGTTCTTGTCCACGTCCCGAAGACCGCTTTTTCTCACTGGCCGAGCGCATGGACGCGGGCCGCGTGGAAGGCCGCCAGGGGGTCGCGGTGCGCGTACGACCAGGGTGCCGGGGTGGCGTGCTCGCCGATGCGCCGGAACAGGGCCGCCGCCTCGGCCGGGCGGCCGGCGCAGGACAGGGCGAAGGCGAGGTGGTTGAGGTCGAGGTGGCGGCGGGGGTGCTCGTCGTGCTCCCACTCCAGCCACCAGTCGAAGCCGGCACGCAGGATCCGGCGGGCCCGGGGCCCGGTCCAGTGCCCGGAGGCGGCCGGGTCGGCCGGGGCGAGGCCGGTGGCGGCGAGGACCCGGTAGCGCTCGGCGTACGCGACGACCGGCAGGACGGCCAGCGGGGAGTCGGCGGGCGCCTCGGCGGCCGCCTGCTCGGCGAGGTCGTACACCTCGTGCGCCTCGGCCCGGCCGCCCGGGGGCCGTTCGGCGAGGCGGGCGATCAGCAGGTGGTGGGCGTGGTGGTGCTCGGGGTGGCGGCGGCGCAGCTCGGCGAAGGCGCCGAGGACCTCGCGCTCCGGGCCGAGGGCGCGGGCGAGCAGCAGCAGGCCGAGCCAGGGGGTGGGGTCGGCGGGGGCGAGCGCGGCGGCCGTGGCGCAGGCCTCGCGGGCCCGGTCGGGGTCCTCCTTGCCGCGCCGGGCACGCCGGACGAGAGCCAGGGCGTACAGCGCGGCGGCGTCGGCGGACCCGGGCTCGGCCCGCACCCAGTCCTGCGCCCAGGCGGCGGCGTAGGGCTCCCGCGCGAGCACGGCGAGGCGGTGGCCGCGGCGGTCCCAGTCGTCGCCGGTGTGCAGCAGCAGGGAGCGGGCGGCCTGCCGGCGGCCCTGCGCCAATGCGGCCCGGGCGGTGCGCAGCTCCGCGTCGTCGAGGGCGTCGTCGAAGGCGCCTCGGCCGTCCGGGGCGGTGTCGCCGGGCGGATCCGTGGGGGCCCGGCGAGCGCCGAGCAGAGGCGGGATTGGGGGCACCGCGGGTCTTCCTGTTTCTCGGGCTGCCATCGGCCGATCACTCACAGCAAACCCGGAGCCAAGGATCACGTCAAGCGGAACCGGAGTGTTGCTGGCTTCAACTTCCGTGCCAGGAGGGGCACTTGGGGAACCGGCGGGCGGGCCGGCGGTCCCTGTTCAGCGGTTCCGGGTGGATTTGTGTGGCGTAGGCCATGGCGCCGGGCGGCCCGGCCACGGACGATGACCGGACGGTCCCGCCGCCACCCCCGATCCGACCCGCGACCGACCGGGCAGCGTGACCGAGTCAACCGCCCGTTCCGGGTACTCTCCGGGTCAATGCCGTCCCGGGAGCACTACAGTCGGCCACTGCGCGTCCGTGGTCCGGCCGGATGATCGAGGTACGCAGCGTGTCCGTTCCGGTACTCCTTCTCTCCGTGGGTGCGGCCTGCTGTCTGGGCTTCGGGTTCGTGCTCCAGCAGAACGCCGCCCAGCGGGCACCGCTCAACGACTTCCTCTCTCCCCGGCTGCTGCTCGACCTGATGCGGGTGCCGCGCTGGCTGGGCGGCCTCGGTCTGATGGTGGCCGGCATGGTGCTGGGCGCGATCGCGCTCGGCAAGGGGGAGATCTCCCTGGTCGAGCCGCTGCTCGCCACCAATCTGCTGTTCGCGCTCGCCCTCTCCCGTCATCAGACCAGACAGCCGCTGGGCCGCCAGGGCTGGGCCGGACTGCTGCTGCTCGCGGGAGGGGTGAGCGCGTTCATCACGGCGGGCGAACCGCGTGGCGGCAGCGCCATCGGCGATCCGCTGCGGCACTGGCTGATCATCGGTGCCATGGTGGGCGCGGCGCTCGTGCTCACCGCGTACGGCAAGCGCTCCCGGCTGAGCTGGGGCCCGGTGCTGCTGGCCACCGCCGCCGGACTGCTGTACGGAGTGCAGGACGCGCTGACCCGGGTGAGCGGCACCCGCTTCTCCGAGGGCGGCCTCACGGAGCTGTTCACCGGCTGGCAGCCGTACGGCGTGCTGGCGTGCGGGGTCACCGGGCTGATCCTGGTGCAGAGCGCGTTCGAGACGGCGCCCCTGCGCATGTCGCTGCCCGCGCTCACCGCCGCCGAGCCGCTCGCCGGGATCCTGTGCGGGGTGGGCTTCCTCGGTGACCGGCTGCGCACCGACACCGGGGCGCTGGCCTGGGAGGCGGCCGGGCTCGCGGCCGTGGTCGCGGGCATCGTGCTGCTCGGACTGCACCCGGCGATGCCCTGCGGTGCGACGGAGGCCGAACCCCCGGCCCGAAACCTGCAGCGGCGCTGAGCGGGGCCGCCCCCGGCACCGGCGCCGCGGGCGCCTGCTTGGATGAGGGCATGAACCCCGCTGACGAGATCCTCGACATCGTCGACGAGAACGACCAGGTCGTCGCCCAGTACCCGCGCGGCGAGGCGTACGCCCTCGGGCTGCGCCACCGCTGCGTGTTCATCCAGGCCCGGGACGCGGCCGGCCGGCTCTTCGTGCACCGGCGCACGGCGACCAAGCTGGTGTTCCCGGCCCTGTACGACATGTTCGTCGGCGGGGTCGTCGGGGCGGGCGAGTCCTACGACGAGGCGGCCCTGCGGGAGGCCGAGGAGGAGCTGGGCGTGAGCGGCCTTCCCCGGCCGGCCTTCCTCTTCAAGTTCCTGTACGAGGACGGGGCCGGGAACAGCTGGTGGTCGGCGGTGTACGAGGTCCGCTGCGAGCTGCCGGTACGGCCCCAGACGGAGGAGGTCCAGTGGTACGACTTCCTGTCCGAGGAGGAGGTCGGGCGGCGGCTCGGGGAGTGGGAGTGGGTGCCCGACGGGCTGGCCGCGTACGAGCGGCTACGGGCGTGGCGGGCCGGCCGGTGAGGCGCCGGTAGGGTCCTCGGCGTGAGCGAATTCGTACGGAACATCCGGCTGTGGTTCGCGCCGGAGCAGGTGCGGGAGGAGGGTGGCACGCCCGACTACCGGTTCTCGCTGGCCAACGAGCGCACCTTTCTCGCCTGGCTGCGGACCGCGCTGGCGCTGATCGGCGGCGGATTCGCGGTGGACCAGTTCCTGCCCGACCTGCGCTGGGCATGGCGGGTCGGTCTCGCGCTCGCGCTGCTGGGGGCCGGTGTGCTGTGTTCCCTGCGCGCGGTGAACCACTGGGTGCGCTGCGAGCGGGCGATGCGGCGCGGCGAGGACCTGCCCGCGTCCCGGTTCCCGGCGCTGCTGAGCCTGGTCGTCGCGGTGGTGGCCGTCGCGATGGTCGTCGTGGTGCTGGTCGGATGGGAGGGGTGAGCGCCGAGGACCGGGATCCGGGGCTGCAGCCGGAGCGGACCCGGCTGGCCTGGCGCCGTACGACCCTGTCGGCCACGGTGGCCGCGGTACTCGGCGTGAAGGCCGCGCTGCACGGCGGGCTGACGGCCGTCGGCCTCGTGATGTGCGCCCTGTGCTGTGCGCTCTGGCTCGGCTTCCTGACGGTGGCCCACCACCGGATCCGCGCCCTGGCGGCCGGGGCCCGGCCGCCCGCCCTCGCGCCGCGGCACGCGACGGCCGCGGTGCTGTGCGCCGTGGCGACGGCGGTGTGCGCGGCCGTCCTCGTCCTCTGACGGGCTACGCCGGGCCGCCTTCGGTCCTCCGGTCCACCGTCACCACGATCTTCCCGCGGGTACGGCCCTCCTGGTTCAGCCGGTGCGCGTCCGCCGCCCGCTCCAGCGGGAACGCCTCCTGGACGTGCACGGACACCACCCCCCGCTCGGCCAGCTCGGAGAGTTTCCCCAGGTCCTCGGCGTCCGGCCGGACGAACCAGTAGCGACCGCCGTGACTCACCACCTCCGGGTCGGCGATCGACGCCAGGCGGCCCTCGGAGGCGAGCAGCGCGGCGGAGGCCTTGAGGGTGTCGCCGCCGATGGTGTCGAAGACCGCGTCCACGCCCTCCGGGGCGAGTCCGCGCACCCGTTCGGCCAGGCCCTCGCCGTAGCTCACCGGCTCGCCGCCGAGGCCGCGTACGTAGTCGTGGTTGCGCTCGCTCGCGGTGCCGATCACCCGGGCACCGAGGTGGGCGGCGATCTGCACGGCCAGGGAGCCGACGCCGCCGGCCGCCGCGTGCACCAGCACGGTCTCGCCGCGCCCGACCTCCAGCGCCTTGACGAGCACCTGGTAGGCGGTGAGCCCGGCCAGCGGGAGTCCGGCGGCCTCCTCGAAGGAGAGGTTGCGCGGCTTGCGGGCGAGCGTGCGGACGGGCGCGGCGACGTACTCGGCGAAGGTGCCCCGGGACAGGAAGTCCTCACGGACGTACCCGATGACCTCGTCGCCGACGGAGAACTCCGTGACCGAGGCACCGGGCCGCACGACCACCCCGCTGACGTCCCAGCCGGGGACCACCGGGAACACGGCGTCCAGGAGCGCGTCGAGATAGCCCTCGCGGCACTTCCAGTCGACCGGATTGACGGCCGCCGCACGCACCTCGACCAGCACCTGGTCGGGGCCGACCTTGGGGTCGCGCACCTCGCCGTACTCCAGCACCTCGGGTCCGCCGTAGCGGCGGTAGCTGATGCCTTTCATGCCCACGACCCTCCGGGGTACTCGGGCGCCACGCAACCGGGATGCCCTGATATGCACCTTTCCCGTGGCAGCCTGACCGTCGTCAGCACCCCTGTACCCCGAAGGCGAGCACCATGACCACCCTTCACCAGGAACACACCGAGCACGGGACACACAGCCACGGTCCGGACTGCGGGCACCCGGCCGTGCCGCACGGCGACCACCTCGACTACGCGCACGACGGCCATCTGCACCGGGAGCACGAGGGCCACTGGGACGAGTGCGAGCCGGCCGGGCACACCGCGCACACGGGCCATGAGCACGTGCACCACGACGAGTGCGGGCACGCACAGGTGCGGCACGGCGACCATGTCGACTATCTGCACGACGGACACCGGCACGCCGAGCACGGCGACCACTGGGACGACCACTGACCCAGCCGGAACGACGGCTCCCCGCCAGCGCGCCGGGGGGCCGTCGGCCTATGGTGGCTCCGGTCACGTTTCGCGTCTCGTTCGGCACATGCACTGGACGACATACCGACCGGTCGGCATCATGAGTCGGGTGATTGTCAACCCGTTCGTAGGAGTGCTGATATGAGCGCCGACCACCCGCCCGGACTCGACCTGGACCGGCTGCGCGCCCTGCTCGACCGCGCGCGCCCCGGTCTGGTGAACGGCCCCCTGACCGGCCGGCTGATCGAGGGCGGACGGTCGAACCTCACCTACGCGCTCTCCGACGGCACCTCGAAGTGGGTCGTACGGCGGCCCCCGCTCGGCCATGTCCTCGCCACCGCCCACGACATGAAGCGCGAGCACCGGGTGATCAGCGCCCTGCATCCGACCCGGGTGCCGGTCCCGCGGCCGGTGCTGCTGTGCGAGGACGAGGAGGTGCTCGGGGCGCCGTTCTACGTCATGGAGTTCGTCGCCGGCACCCCGTACCGCACCGCCGATCAGCTCGCGCCGCTCGGTGCGGAGCGCACCCGGGACGCGGTGCTGTCCCTGGTCGACACCCTCGTGGAACTGCACGCGGTGGACCCCGCCGAGGTGGGCCTCGAGGACTTCGGCCGCCCGGAGGGCTTCCTGGACCGGCAGCTGCGCCGCTGGGGCAAGCAGCTGGACGCCTCCCGCAACCGCGACCTGCCCGGCATCGACGAGCTGCACGCGGCCCTGGGCCGGGAGCTGCCCCGCTCCCCCGCCCCCACGGTCGTGCACGGCGACTACCGCCTCGACAACGTCCTGATCGGGGACGACGACCGGATCAAGGCGATCCTCGACTGGGAGATGTCGACGCTCGGCGATCCGCTGACCGACCTGGGCCTGCTGGTGATGTACAGCCAGCCGCTCGGCACGCCCGACTCCCCCGTCTCCACCACCGCCGAGGCGCCGGGGCACCCCACCCCGCAGGAGCTGATCGAGCGGTACGCCGCGCGCTCGGGGCGCGACGTCTCGGCCGTCTCCTGGTACACGGCGTTCGCCTGGTTCAAGCTCGCCGTGATCCTGGAGGGCATCCACTACCGCTACACGCTGGGCCAGACGGTCGGGCAGGGCTTCGACCGCATCGGCGACCTCGTGCCCGTCTTCATCGACCACGGACTGACCACTCTTCAGGAAGGCTGACCGCACATGGACTTCGCGTTCGACGCGCGCACCGAGGAACTGCGCGCCAGGCTCCTCGCCTTCATGGACGAGTACGTCTACCCGGCCGAGGCCGTCGCCGAGGAGCAGCGGGCCGCGCTGGCGTCGCCCTGGGACACCCCGGCCGTGGTCGGGGAGCTGAAGGCGGAGGCCCGCAGGCAGGGCCTGTGGAACCTCTTCCTCCCCGACGCCGAGCACGGCGCCGGGCTGACGAACCTCCAGTACGCGCCGCTCGCCGAGATCACCGGCCGCTCCCCGCACCTCGCGCCGACCGCGACGAACTGTGCCGCGCCCGACACCGGCAACATGGAAGTGCTGGCGCAGTTCGGCGACGAGCGGCAGAAGAAGCAGTGGCTGGAGCCGCTGCTGGCGGGCGAGATCCGCTCGGCGTTCGCGATGACCGAGCCGGAGGTCGCCTCCTCCGACGCCACGAACATCACCACGCACATCGAGCGGGACGGCGACGAGTACGTCATCACCGGCCGCAAGTGGTACATCTCCGGGGCGATGAACCCGGACTGCACGATCTTCATCGTGATGGGCAAGACGGACCCGGACGGCGCGGACATCCGGCGTCAGCAGTCCATGGTCCTGGTGCCGCGCGACACCCCGGGCGTGAGGGTCGAGCGCGCCATGCAGGTCTTCGGCTACGAGGACCACTCGCACGGCGGCCACGCCGAGGTGGTCTTCGACCACGCGCGCGTGCCGGTGTCGAACCTGATCGGCGAGGAGGGCGGCGGCTTCGCCATCGCCCAGGCAAGGCTGGGCCCCGGCCGGATCCACCACTGCATGCGGCTGATCGGCATGGCCGAGCGGGCGATCGAGCTGATGTGCCGGCGGAGCGTCTCCCGTACCGCGTTCGGCAAGGCGCTGGCGCAGCAGGGTGTGGTGCAGAACTGGATCGCCGACGCGCGGGTCACCGTGGAGCAGCTGCGGCTGCTGGTGCTGAAGACCGCCTGGCTGATGGACACCGTCGGCAACAGGGGCGCCCACACGGAGATCCAGGCCATCAAGATCGCCACCCCGCGCGCGGTGGTCGGCATCCTGGACCGCGCGATCCAGCTGCACGGCGCGGGCGGCGTGAGCCAGGACTTCCCGCTCGCCGAGCTGTACGCGAGCGCCCGCACCCTGATGCTCGCCGACGGTCCGGACGAGGTGCACCAGCGGTCGCTGGCACGCCGGGAGCTGAAGAAGTACCTCTGAGAAGGCACCGGCAGGGGGCGGCCTTCGCGGAGGGCCGCCCCCTGTGTCTCCCCGCGCCGTTGAGCGTGCGGCCCGTCTGTGATGTCGTACCTCTTCCGGAACCTGCCCGGGGGCCGGCGGAGCGTCGAGTGGGGGAAGCATGACGGACCTGCGGGAGCACCCGGAGTGGAGCAGGGCCGGGGAGTCCCGGGTGACCTTGGAGCGGCTGCTGTCCGTCGTGGGCCCGGGGGTCCTGGAACTGGATGCGGCACCGGAGGGGCT
Source organism: Streptomyces sp. NPDC031379 (assembly GCF_055569615.1). Lineage (NCBI taxonomy): Bacteria > Bacillati > Actinomycetota > Actinomycetes > Kitasatosporales > Streptomycetaceae > Streptomyces > Streptomyces sp. NPDC031379. The sequence goes on from NZ_JBVIIT010000007.1 coordinate 246,733, forward strand.
GGCGGTGCACGTGGGCGGCGTCGGCGTACTGGACGTGCTGGACCCCGAGATCAGGCCGGGGGTGCTGTTACTCGCGGTCGGCGTCGACGCGAAGTCGGCCCAGGCGCTGGACGTCGTGCGCCGGGCCGGTGCCGCGGGAGCCACCGGAGTGGTGTTCGGCCCCGACCGTCCCGAGGGGGCCGGCGCCGCGCTGCGGTCGGTCGCCGAGGAGGCCGGCGCCGCGGTGCTGTTCCGCACCGCCTGGTGCCCGTGGGACCAGTTGGTGGGCGTACTGCGGGCCGGGCTGGCCTCGGCGGGGGTGCCGCCGGTGCCGGCGGCGGCCGGGCCGGCTCTGGGGGATCTCGACGGGCTCGCCGATGCGGTGGCCGCCCTGGTCGGCGGCTCGGTGACCATCGAGGACACGGAGTCCCGCGTCCTGGCGCACTCGTCGACCGAGGAGAACGTGGACGAGATGCGCCGGCTGACCATCCTGGGGCGGCGCGTGCCGCCCTGGCGGGTGGCCGCCATGCGGGAGGCGGGGCTGTTCCGCGCCCTGTGGACGACGGACGACGTGCTGCACCGGCGGGCCCAGGGGGACAACCCGGAGCGCCTGGTGTGTGCCGTCCGGGCGGGCGGCGAGGTGCTGGGGTCCGTCTGGGTGGCCGCGGTCGCCGGCCGGCCGCTGGCCCCGAACGCGGCGGAGGCCCTGCGCGCGGCGTCCCGGGCGGCCGCCGCCCACCTGCTGCACCACCGCACCCGCGGCGCCGACAGCCGTCAGGTGGAGGACGCGGCGCGGGCGCTGCTGGAGGAGCGGGGGTCCGCCGAACTCCTGGCCGAGCGCATGGCGTTGCCGGCGCAGGAGCCGTGCGCCGTGCTGGCGGTGGGGCTCGGCGGCAGCGCTCCCGAGCGGGCGCCGGCCGAGGACCCCTCGAGAATGTACGGCCTGCTCAGCCTGCACTGCACGGCGCTCGGCCACCGGATGGTGGTCGTGCCGGCGGGCGGCAGGGCCCTGGTCCTGGTGGGCGCGCTGGACCGGGACCCGCAGGCGGCCCGTGAGCAGGTGACGAAGCTCGGGACGTCGCTGGCCGCACAGCTGACGGCCGCGACCGGCAGACAGGTGGGAGTGGGACTGGGCGAGGTGGTCCCCGCGCTGGCCGCGGCGGCCGGGTCGCGCCGGGACGCCGAGCTGGCTCTCCGGGCCCTCACCGGCGCTGAGGACGGCCGCACCGTGGCACGCGTCGAGGACGTGGCGGACACGATCGGCATCCTGGAGGTGGTCGAGGCGCTGCGGGACGTGCGGCTGCCGCCGGGGACATCGGTGGAACGGCTGGCCGCGTCCGACGCCGAGCAGGGCGGACGTCTCGTGGAGACCCTGCGGGCCTACCTCGACCACTTCGGAGACGTGTCCGCCGCCGCCCGCAGCCTCTCGCTGCACCCCAACAGCCTGCGCTACCGGCTGGGCCGGATCGCCAAGGTCTCCGGGCTCGACCTCGACAGCCCCGACGCCCGTCTGCTGGCACAGCTGCAACTGCGGCTGGGGGAGCACGGCCCGGGTCCGAGGCCGGGACCACCGGCGGGGCCGTGACGGCCGTGACGCCGCCGGCCGGTCCGTCGTTCGTCCGCACCAACGACGGGCGCCTTTCTCGTCGGCGCCCACAACGGCGCGGCCCGCGCGGTGCGGCGGTGCCGTCCGGCGACGGCCGGGGCAGGGACACCTCTGCCGAATCGACGAAGACGGCCGGCGGGCCCGGGGACCAGCCTGGGACTGTGCCCGGGGACCACTCCCCCGGGCCCCCGCGATCCCGACTTCGGAAGGCTCACCATGACCGCTGTGTCCCCCGCCGCCGCGCGGCGTGAACGCATCCTGCAGGAGGCCGTACGGCAGGGGCTGCTGGACCCGGAAGAGGCCCTGCCGGCCGCCTTCGTCGACCTCGACGGGGTCGCGGCCACGGTCGGTGCCCTGCGCGACGCCTTTCCCGGCGCGCCCGAACTGCCGGGCGTCCTGCACACGTTCGCCGCGAAGGCCAACTGCCTCGTGCCCGTGCTCGCGGAGCTGGAAGGGCTCGGCATGGGCTGTGAGGTCGCGACCGCGGGCGAGCTGGCCAGGGCGCTGGCGGCCGGCTTCCCCGCCGAACGGATCGTGTTCGACGCTCCCGCCAAGACCCGGGCGGAGCTGGAGCGGGCCCTGGCCCTCGGGGTGGCCGTCAACGCGGACAACTTCCAGGAACTCGAGCGCATCGCGCAGGTACTCGCGCGCCGCCCCTCGACGTCACGGATCGGGGTGCGCCTGAACTGCCAGATCGGCGGTGGCAGCATCGCCGCGATGAGCACCGCCACGAGCACCTCGAAGTTCGGGATCCCGCTGGCGGACCCGGGCAACCGGGAACGGCTGATGCGGGCGTTCGGCGAGCACCCGTGGCTGACCTGGGTGCACACGCACACCGGCTCCCAGGGCTGCCCGCTCGACCTCATGGCGCGCGGGGTGGCGCAGGCGGTGGACTTCGCCGACCAGGTCGAGGCGGCCTTCGGCCCGGGCCGGATCGAGGGCATCGACATCGGTGGCGGGCTTCCCGTCAACTTCGCCGACGACGAGGTCACGCCCACGTTCGCGGCGTACGTCGAACAGTTGCGGGCCCACGCCCCGATGCTCTTCGAGGGCCGGTACCGGGTCGTCACCGAGTTCGGCCGCTCCCTCCTCGCCAAGAACGGTTTCCTGGCCGCGTACGTCGAGTACACCAAGAGCGCCGGGGGCCGCCCGATCGCCGTCACCCACGCGGGCGTGCAGGTCGCCACCCGGACCGTGTTCAACCCGGACGCCTGGCCGCTGCGGATCGAGGCGCACGACGGTCACGGCACGGCCCGGCGGGAGCGGCCCGTGCGCCAGGACGTCGCGGGTCCCGCCTGCTTCGCCGGCGACCTGCTGGCACGCGACCGCGCGCTGCCGTTGCTCCGGCCCGGCGACCTGGTCGTCGTCCCGGACACCGGCGCCTACTACTTCTCGACGCCGTTCCACTACAACAGCCTGCCCGAACCGGCGGTGCACGGCGTCCGTGTGCTCGCGGACGGCCGGACCGACTTCACGCTCATCCGTCCCGCGCAGGACCCGTGGCAGCTGTCGGACCGGGACGGCGTGCGCACGCCGTCCCGGGAGCCGGCGGGCGCCCCGGCCAGCGGCGCCAGGTGAGGAGCCCGAACGTGTCCCAGCCCGACCGTACGCGGCCCGAACGGGACGGGCCGCTCCTCACTCAGCGCGCCGCTCTGGTGTTCCTGCTGGCCGTGCTGGCGGGCGTCGGTGCCACCGTCCTGGCAGCGCTGGCGGGCAGTCCGTGGCCGGCCGCGGTGAGCGTGGGCTGCGGCGCGGCCGCCCCGGCCGTCCTGTTCTTCAGGGAGATCATCGGCTAGTCGGCGGGGCGGGCCCCCTTAAGGCCGCAGGGCCCGCAGCAGCAGGTCGGCGAGGTGGTCGGCGACCTGCTGGGGGGTGAGGGGGCCGTCCGGGCGGTACCAGGTCGACAGGTGGTGGACCGAGCCGAAGTGGTAGTCCACGACCAGGTCGGCCGGGGTGGCCGTGGAGAAGACGCCCGTCTTCTGGCCCTCCTCGATGAGCGCGCGGAAGCGTTCGTGATAGCGCCGGCGCTCGGCGCGGACCTGCTTGTTCTTCTCCGGGCTCAGCTGGTGCATGGAGCGGAAGAAGATCATCGCGTCGTCGAGGTGGTCGATCGTCGAGACCACGACGTCCGCCGCCGCGGCTCTGAGCCGCTTCTCGACCGGCTCGTCGGCACCCGCGTACGCGTCGAGGCGCTCCATCTGGACGCGCAGCAAGCGGGCGTACACCTCGTGCAGGAGGTCGTCCTTGGAGCCGAAGTAGTGGTACAGCGCCCCCTTGGTGACGCCGGCCGCCTCAACGATCTCCTGCACGGAGGTACGGTCGTAGCCCTGCTCGGCGAAGAGCCGGGTGGCGGCGGCCAGCAGCCGCTGCGGAACAGGCGTCCCGTCTCCGTCCGTCGTCCTGGGCACTGCCGCCACCTGCCTTTCCTCGTCGCCTACTGACCGGCGTCGCTGTCGTCGTGCGCGCGGGAACGCAGTTCCCGACGGAGGATCTTCCCACTCGCCGTCTTGGGCAAGTCGGGCAGGATCTCCACCTGGCGCGGATATTTGTAGGCGGCCAGTCTCTCCTTGCAGTACACCGCGAGTTCATCCGGGTCCGTCTCGGCGCCGGGACGGAGGCTGATGTAGGCCTTGACGGTCTCCCCGCGGTAGCCGTCGGGGATGCCGACGACGGCCGCCTCGCGCACCGCCGGGTGGGTGTACAGGACGTCCTCGACCTCGCGCGGCCACACCTTGAAGCCGGACGCGTTGATCATGTCCTTCTTGCGGTCGACGACGTACAGCCAGCCCTGTTCGTCCATGAGGCCGATGTCGCCGGTGCGCAGCTCGCCGTCCGGGAAGGTCTCGGCGGTGGCCTCGGGGCGCCGCCAGTAGCCGGGGACCACCTGGGGCCCGCGTACGACGATCTCGCCCTGCTCGCCGAACGGCACCTCCTCGCCCTGCTCGTCCACGATCCGCACCAGCGTGTCCGCGCCGGGCAGGCCCACGGACAGCGTCCCGGAGGCGGGGTCCACGGGTGCCTCCAGGCCGGGCGGGACGGAGGCACAGGGAGCGGTGCACTCGGTGAGGCCGTAGCCGACCCGGATGTACGGCCCGAAGCGCTCCCGGAACCGCTCCACCAGGGCCGGGGGCACCGGGGCGCCGCCCGAGGAGATGTTCACGAAGGAGTCGAAGTGCTCGCGGGTGACGTCCGGGTGGGCGGCGAGCGCCATGTAGGCGGTGGACGGCCCGACCGTGTAGTGCGGGCGGTGCTCGGCGAACGCCTCCAGGACGACCCCGGGCTCGAAGCGGTAGGTGAGCACCAGGGTGCCCGCGCTGTTCAGGCAGGCGCCGAACTGGCAGACCATGCCGGTGATGTGGAACAGGGGCGCGAGCGCGTAGTAGACGGGGGCCTCGGGCAGGCCGAGCCCGGTCCGCTGCCGCTCGGCGTTGTGCATGATGTTGCCGTGCGTGTTGGTGGCGCCCTTGGGGGTGCCGCTGGTGCCCGAGGTGTAGCTGATCAGCGCGATGTCGTCCGGGCGCGGTGTGCGGCCCTCGGGGGCCTTGCCGCCCTGCCGGGCGACGGCCACGAGGTCGTCGGCGTCGGGAGCCTGCGGCAGTCGCTCGAAGGTCAGCACGCGCGGGTCCTCGCGCGTCTGGAAGTCCCGCTCGCAGCCGGTCAGCACGATCCGCACCGGCGAGTCGGCGGCCGTGTCCCTGAGGTAGGCCTCCCAGGCCCGGTCGGAGCAGATCAGCGCCGTCACCTCGCCGTCCCGCAGGACGTGCGCCACCTCGGCCGACTTGTACATGGGGTTGACCGGGACGACGGTCGCGCCCGCCTTCCAGGCACCGAGGAGGGCCAGGACGAAGTGCGGGGAGTTCTGCAGCAGCACGGCGACCCGGTCGCCGCGCTCCAGCCCGCGCGCGGCGAGGTGGGCGGCGACGGAGTCGCTCAGCTCGTCCACCTCGCGGTAGCTCAGCCGGGCGTCGAAGTAGGCGAGGAAGGTCCGCTCGGGCGCCTCGGAGACCGCGGCACGCAGGGCGTGCACGAGCGAGTCGGCGGGGTCCACCGGTGCGCGCTGGGCTTCGTCGAGGAGGGCCAGCCAGGGCCGGGCCGCGTACCGGGAGGCGGTCACCGGGCGGCCTCCCACTTCTGCTGGAGCTGGTTCATGCCGGCCAGCCAGCGGTCGGGGGTGGCGGCCCGCGCCTGGTAGTACTCGGCGACCTCGGGGTGCGGCAGGATCAGGAAGCGGTCCGTCGCGATGCCCCGGAACAGGGCCTCGGCGACGTCCTCGGGCTCGATCGCGGTCGGCTGGAGCACCAGGTCGCCGGCGCTGCCGGTGGCGGCCAGCATGTCGGTACGGACGCCCTGGGGGCAGATGGCGTGCACCTTGACGCCCCGGTGGCGGTACGTCAGCGACAGCCACTCCGCGAAGGCCAGCGCGCCGTGCTTGGTCACGCTGTAGGAGGGGGCGCCGATCATGGTGAGGAGCCCGGCGGCGGAGACGGTGGAGACGAACCGCCCGCTGCCCCGCTCGAGCCAGTCCGGCAGCAGCGCGTGGGCGGCGCGGACGTGTGCCATGACGTTGACGTCCCAGGACAGCGCCCAGGACTCCTCGTCGAGGGACTCCCCGGCACCCGCGTCCTCGAAAGCGACGCCGGCATTGGCGCAGTAGACGTCCACGGTCCCGCCGAGCGCCTCGCGGGCGTCGCCGACGATCGCGGAGGCGTCGCCCGGCACGGCGATCCCGCCGATCTCCTCGGCCACCGCCTTGGCCTTCACGGCGTCCAGGTCATTGACGACCACCCGGGCGCCCTCGGCGGCGAACCTGCGGGCCAGCGCGGCCCCGATCCCCCCGCCCGCCCCGGTGACGACGACTCCCGCATCCTGCACGGCTTCCACCATCGGTCTCCTTCGACACGACATTCGCGCGGCGCGCGCCGGCTCTGACCCGGCCAGACTAACCGGTCGGTATGTGTGAAGGAAGGGCGACTGCACCAACCTCTAGGGGCGCGGGGAACTGCGCGAGCGACCCCACTCGGCCGGCACCTTCCGCACCCACGGAGGACCACCCCATGCACCTGTCCCGACGGAACCTACTCGCATCGGCCACTCTGGCGGCCGCCCCCCACACGCCCGGGCACCGCGAACACCTGCGTACCGGCTTCGAGAGACTCGCGGCCGACGGCTACTCCGCTCTCGGCGGCAAGCGTATCGGCATCGTCACCAACCCCACCGGCATCACCCGGGACGCCCGCCACGTCGTCGACGTCATGCACGCCGACCCCCGCGTGCAGCTGACCGCCGTCTTCGGCCCGGAGCACGGCTTCCGCGGCACCGCCCAGGCAGGCGGTTCCGAGGGCCGCCACGACGACCCGGCGACCGGCCTGCCGGTCTACGACACGTACCTCAAGAGCGGCCGCCCGCTCGCCGACGTCTTCACCGCCTCCGGCGTCGACACGGTCGTCTTCGACATCCAGGACGTGGGCGCCCGCTTCTACACGTACATCTGGACGCTGTACGACTGCATGGAGGCGGCCCAGCTCGCCGGCAAGGAGTTCGTCGTCCTCGACCGGCCCAACCCGGTGACCGGACGCGCCGCCCAGGGACCGGTCCTGCACAAGGAGTTCGCCACCTTCGTCGGCCGGCAGCCCATCGCGCAGGCGCACGGGATGACGGTCGCCGAACTGGCCCGGCTGTTCAACGGGGAGTTCCTGACCACGCCCGTGCCCCTGGAGACCGTCCTGATGACGGGCTGGAGGCGCGACCACTTCCACGACGCGTCCGGACTGCCCTGGGTGCCACCGAGCCCGAACATGCCGACCCCGGACACGGCGTTGGTGTACTCCGGTACCTGCATGTTCGAGGGCACCAACCTCTCGGAGGGGCGGGGCACGACCAGGCCCTTCGAACTCCTCGGCGCGGAGGGCCTCGACGGGCGCTGGGCCGCCGCCGCGAACGGACTCGGACTGCCCGGCGTCCGGTTCCGGGAGGCGTACTTCGCGCCCACCTTCTCCAAGTTCCAGGGCAAGACCGTCGGAGGGGTGCAGATCCACGTCCTCGACCGGGCCGCCTACGACCCCGTGCGCACCGGGATCGCGCTGCTGGTGACCGCGCGGAAGGTCTGGGACGGCTTCGCCTGGCGGCCGGACGACTGGATCGACAAGCTCACCGGCTCCACCCGGGTCCGCACGATGATCGACGCGGGCGCCGGCACCGACGAGGTGACCGGCGCCTGGCAGGAGGAGCTGGCCGCGTTCCGGCGGATCCGAAAGGAATATCTCCTCTACAGGTGAGCGTGGTGTATGGCCAACCCCGCCCCACGGCAGGACGATGCGTCCGCAACGCATCGTTTCCGGGGGGACGAGGGAGCCTGGCATGGCGGATCCTGGGATGAGCGTGACTCCCTACTGGGAGCTGACCTTCGACGCGGACGGGGACGTGGACCGGCCCGAACGCGACCGGCTGGTGGCGCGGGTCGCGGACCATGGCGTCCGTGACCTGATCGTCTTCGCGCACGGCTGGAACAACGACCGCTCGGGCGCGACCGCGCTGTACCGCCGTTTCTTCGCACCGATCCCGGAACTCGCCCCCGAGGCGCGTCTCGGGTACGTGGGCGTCGTCTGGCCGTCGATGCGGTTCAGCGACGAGCCGATCCCGGACCTCCCCAGGTCCGTGGCGGCCGTGGAGGCGGAGGCGGCGCCGCGCCCGGCGCTGGACAAGGCCACCCGGCGCGCGCTGCTGGAGACCTTTCCGGGCCGGACGACCGTGCTCGACCAGCTGGCCCGGCTGCTGGACGAGCGGCCGGACGGCGACCGGGGGCTGACGGAGTTCGGGCGGCTGGTGCGGCTGCTGGTGGACGGGGAGCGGCGGCCCGCCGCGGCCGACACGGAGGAGGAGGGCGAGCCGGCCGTGTTCACGCGGGACCCGGTGGCCGTCTGCGGGGAGTTCGCCGAGGCGCTGGCCGCACTCGGCTCCCCCGGGGTAACGGCCCGGTTCGGCATCCCGAACCCGTGGGACGGCGCCAAGGAGCTGCTTCGGCAGGCGACGTACTACACGATGAAACGGCGGGCCGGCACGGTCGGCGAGCACGGACTCGGGCCGCTGATCGGGCAGCTGGCGGGCGCCGCACCCGGGGTACGGGTGCATCTGGCCGGGCACAGCTTCGGCGGGCGGCTGGTGGCGTTCGCGCTGCGCGGGCTGCCGGGCGGGGTGCGCGCGGTGAAGTCGGTGACGCTTCTCCAAGGCGCCTTCTCGCACTACGCGTTCGCGGCCCGGCTGCCGCACGAGCCGGACCGGGCGGGTGGGCTCAAGGACCGGCAGCGGCGGATCGACGGCCCGCTGGTGTGCTGCTACTCGCGCTTCGACTCGGCGCTCGGCACGTTCTACCCGCTGGCCTCGCGGCTGTCCGGGGACGACCGGTCCTGCGTGGGCAGCGAGATCGCGGCCGTACTGGGCCCGCAGTGGGGCGCCATGGGGCACGACGGGGTGCAGGCGGTACCGGGCACCACCCGGCTGGACCTCGCGGCGGCTCTGGGCGGACGGCTGCCGGCGTCGGGGTGCGTGAACGTGGACGCGGCGGCCGTCGTCCGGCGCGGGGGCCCGCCGACCGGGGCGCACAGCGACATCGTGCACCCCGAACTGGCGCGGGTGGTGCTGGCGGCGGGCCGCATCGCGTGACCCGCCGCCCGCGTCACCTCAGCGGTGCGAGGTGAACTCCACGACCTGCTGGAAGGTCGGCCGGTTCTGCCAGCTGATCTTCCCGTGCTTGATGCCGCCCAGGGTGCGCTGGGCGATCGAGTCGGCGCACCACTGGTCGCCCGCCGAGCACTGGTCGTCGCCCGGGTAGACCTGGGCGGCGGTCAGGCCGGCCGCCTGCTTCAGGGTGCTGATCAGAGCGTCCCGGCAGGCGCTGAGGCTGCCGCCGCCGCAGTACTTCCGGGACAGCCCGCCCTGCACGTTCTCCCCGAGCACCGCCCGTATGTCCTTGTCGACATAGCTCCACCAGCCGTACTGGAAGGAGCTTCCGGCGTGCGAGCCGGTCGGGCCGTGCCCGGCCGACGGCGCCTCGTCGGTCGGCAGGTTGGCGGTGAAGGCGCTGTACAGGTCGCTGCCGAGTCCGGGCTCGAACTCCGCCTTGACCAGCAGCGGCCACCAGGCGTCCAGGACGCGGATCGCGTCGGCGTTCGCGTACGTCTTCGAACCGGCCGACGTCTCCGTGCGCCTGGCGCCCGCGGTCAGCCACGCCTGGAGCTTGCTCACCGCCGCCGCGGCCGTGGAGTCGGTCACCGGCGAGGAGTTGACCACCTTGAGCAGCTCGGGCAGCACGTCCTCGGCGCGCAGATCGGCGAGGGCCGCGTCCGCCATGGCCCTCACCAGTTGGGCACGGGTCACCCCACCGGCGGCGACCAGCTTCTTCACCCGGTCGTCCAGCAGGTTGCCACGGTGCACGGAGCCGTCGCCCCAGGACGCGGTCGTGTAGTCCTTGGCCTGCTTGTTGTTCCAGGAGACGTAGTAGTCCTGGTCGACGGAGCGGGGGTGGGCGGAGGCCGGGGTGTAGTCGGCCGTGTTGCCGGCCGGGTCCCAGTTCCGCCACTCGTACGCCGGCTGCGCCCACACCGGGAACTCCGCGTCGACACCGCTCGCCCGGACGGGGTTGTCACCGCTGTTGTAGTACGCGGTGTGCTGGGAGTCGGCGTAGAACCAGTTGAAGGTGTAGTTGATGTGCTGCGCCGCGCTCTGGAAGTCCCCCGGACCCTTGACGAAGTCCGGGTCGTTCAGCATCTGGAAGCCGATGATCGAGTCGGCCTCGTGCAGGTACGAGGAGCGCAGGGCGGTGTAGGCGACCTTCTTGCCGCCGACGGTGGCGCGGTACTCCACCGGCCCGTACTTCGTGCGCCACGCGCGCATGGTGTACGACCCCGCCGCCGTGCCGTCGGCCACGGTCGGCTTCCAGGCGTTCTTCTGCTCGATCTTCTCCATGGCGGTGCAGGTGCCGTGGTACAGGTAGTGGTAGTCGTCCTGGCACAGCTCGACCGCGTAGGTGTCGATGATGTCCTGGCCGGAGGTGGTCGCGCTCCAGGAGTAGTCCTGGCCGCGGCCGAGTTCGACGTACATGCTCAGGCCCGCGAAGGAGGCGCCGCGGGCGCTGATGCCCGGGCCCTGGATCTCCTGCAGCATGAGCAGTTGCGGGGCGAAGTAGCCGGTCTGCGGTCCGAAGACGGCGACGGGGTGGCCGCTCGCGGTGTGCTTGCCGCTGACCACCAGGGCGTTGGACATGCCGCGCCTGGCCGAGCCGAGTGTCGTCCTGGCGGCCGTGGCGGACGTGCTCTTCGCGGCCGCCGTGCCCGCGCTGCCGGTGCGGTCGTGAACGAGCGGTTCCTGGGTCACCGAGCCGGCGTCGGGCAGGGCCTCGCCCTGGGCGTCGGCGGGCTTGGCACCGTACGGGAAGCTCTGGCCGTCGTGGACGGTGAGGACGGCCTCGGGGTCGTTGCGCTCGCGGAAGGACTCCCAGACCTTGGTGCCCTCCTCGACGCCGTACTTGGCCTGGGCGGCGATCAGGGACAGGGCGTTGTCGACCTCGCCGCCCCCGCCGGAGCCGAACAGCGAGCCGATCACGGAGGCCAGCGCCACGAGGTCGGTGACCTTGAAGTGGTCAATGGTGCCGGCGTTGGTGATGGAGTCCTTGTGACCGGTCAGGACGTACTCGCCGGGGAAGTAGCGGCCGCTGTCGGAGGCGTCGATGTAGGCGTTGACGCCGTCGAGGTAGGCCTTGACGTCGGCGAGGGCCTGCTGGCCGCGGGCGCCGTTCTTGGCCACGGCGTTGTCGATCTGCGCCTGGAGGTCGGCCTCGGTGTAGGGCGCGTTGCGGTAGAACTGCTGCTCCAGCCCCTGGTTGGCGGGCGCGCCGCCCGCGAACGAGGTCAGTTGGCCGCGGCCCACGTGCCGGAAGACGTCCATGAGCCACAGCCGGTCCTGTGCCGCCGCGTACCCCGCGCCGAACTCGGTGCCGTACCGGGTGGTGCCGGTGATGTGCGGCACACCGGTCTTCTTGTCGCGGACGATCGTGACGTCGCCGCGGCCGGCCGGCTTCTCGGTGGAGGCGACCTGGTCGGAGGGGACGCCGAACGAGGCGTCGTTGAAGAAGGTGTTGATCGTCGTGTCGGTCAGGCCCGGGTAGCCGGTGGCGAGACCGGCGTACGGGCCGAGCTGGTCCTCGGCGTGCGCGGGCTGGGTGCCGAAGGCCTGGTTGAGCAGGATCTGCGCGAGGGTGGCGTTGCCGTTCTCGCCGGGCGGCAGGATGTCCGAGCACTGCCCGCCGCAGTGGTCGGCGGCGGCGGTCGCGTCCGCTACCACCGCGGTCGGGGAGAGCGGGGAGAGAAGACCGGCTGTCAGGACGCATACGGACGCCGTCTTCAGGAACCCGAAGAGACGGCGGGACGTTCTCACTCTGTCAAAGGCGATACGTGGGGTTCGCCGTGGCATGGCAGCTCCTAGCGACAGGGGTGGGCGAACGTTACCGCCGGTATCCCCAGCTTTAAAGATGAACATGCGTCACTTTTTTCAAGTGCGCGAGCAGAGCGCCGAGAAGAGATGGAGCCGAATCGCCTGTCGATACGTCTATTCGGCGACGTCCGTGCGATGACGCCGAAGTGACCGAAGTGCAGGTGCAGGTGTGACGGAGGTGCAGGGCGATGGCAGGATTCCGGAGTCTGGCGAGACAGGTACGCGATCCGGGCTGTGACCTGGCGCTGCGGCGGTACTCGCTGCGCAAGTGCCTTGAGAAGTTCGCTCCTTACGGGCATCGGGCGACCTGGGACCATCTGTGCTCCCGGGCGGGGTTCGGCCCCGAGGACCGCTCCCCCGAACCGGCGCGGCTCGTGGCCGCACTGGAGGAACTGGAGGAGGCGCGGTCGGTCTGGCTCGCGTACGAGTCGGAGTTCACCGAGCGACGCAAGAAGGAGAAGCACGACGGGCTGCGCCGGCCGGGCACGGTGGACGACTGGCACCGGCTGACCTGGGGCGGGTTCGGGGTCGCCTGGTGCGACGATCCGCGGGTCCACCCGGACGGGCCCCTGGCCGAGGTGCTGCGCCGGCTGATCGCCGCCCTGGAGCGGGCGCCGGGCTCCGCCTGCCCGGTGTGCGACGGGGAGCGCCTGGTCTGGCGGTACGGCCTGGACCACGAGCCGTCGTCCGGCCCGGTCTGCACGGACTGCGGGATCCTGGTGCCGCGGCCCGTGCTCACCCACCGGGCGCTGGAGTACGCCCGGCGGGAACGGCTGCTGATGTCGGCCTGACCGAGGGGGGGTTCACCGGCGGGGTGCGCAGGGGATGCCGCACCCCTACTGCGAGCCGACCGAGCCGTGCCGTTGCCGGTGGCGGCTGACACCATCGAGGCATGGTGCAGGTGTGTCTCAACGGGCGCCGCTCGGCAGCCGACGGCGCGGGAGTACCGATGTCCCCCGAGGAGCTGGCACGTTCCGCGGCCGAGGCCGTCGCGGCCGGGGCCACCTCCGTCCATGTCCACCCGAAGACTCCGTGCGGCCACGACAGCCTCTCCCCGCGCGTGCTCGCGCCGGCGCTGGAGGCGATACGCGCGCAGGTCCCGGTCCCGGTCGGGGTGACCACCGGCGCCTGGGCCGAGCCCGACCCGGCGGCCCGGCTCGCCCGGGTGCGCGACTGGTCGGTGCGGCCCGACTTCGCCTCGGTCAACTGGCATGAAGCGGGCGCCGAGGAGATCGCCGCGCGGCTCCTCGACATGGGTGTGGGGGTCGAGGCGGGCATCTGGTCGGGCACGGACGGTGCGGCCCGGTTCGCGGCCTCACCGCTCGGGCCGGGGGTGCTGCGAGTGCTGGCCGAGGTGACCGACACCGATCCGGCGACCGCCGGGGCCTCGGCGCGCGCCCTGCTGGCCGAGCTGGGCGCGGCGGCCGGCCGTCCGGTCCTGCTGCACGGCGAGGAGGGCGGCACCTGGCCGGTGCTGCGGCTGGCCGTCCGGCTGGGCCTTGCCACCCGCATCGGCCTGGAGGACACGCTGGTCCTGCCGGACGGCCGACCGGCCGCGTCGAACGCTCAGCTGGTGGCGGAGGCGGTGTCCCAGTAGGGGTGCTCCCAGCGGTCGTCGTCGGGCAGCACGAGGACGAGGGACCGCATGGCGAGGTCGCGCTCGCCCAGGGCGTGCAGGCGGACCGCGCCCGGGCCGGACAGCCAGGTGCGCAGCTCCGCGATGCCCGCGGCCTCGCTGTCGTCGTACCACCAGCTGAACGGGGAGGAGTCGGACAGCAGGTCGTAGAGCCAGACGTCGGCGCAGTGCACGAGGTGCGCGTCGGCGGCCGGGCCGCGGACCCAGTCGTCCAGGAAGGGGGTCACGGTCCTCGCGATGGTGACGCAGGTGTCGAAGACCTCGGCCACGTCGTACGGCGGGTCGGGTGTCGCCAGCACGTCCCGCCACCAGGCGCGCAGGAAGGCGTCGATCGCGGCGGCCTGCTCGGCCGGCCAGGAGCGCCAGTCGACCCGGGACAGCCCGTGGGCTCCGTAACCGATCGAGCCCAGGGTGCCCTCGGCCATCGCCCGTGCGGCCTGCGGCAGCAGGCGGCGCATCGCGGTCGCGTGGTCGTCGAAGTGGTCGGGCACCTCGAAGAGGTAGTACTGCACGACGTCCGTGGGCACGCGCACGGAGGGCGTGCGCAGATACGCGGTCTCCTCGGGCACGTGGCAGTAGCCGCAGCCGGACTCGTGCGGGTTCGCGAAGCCGTCGAAGACCGTGTCGATGTCCGCCAGGGCGGCGTCGAGGGCGGGTGAGGACATGGGAGTACGTCCCGTCGTGACTCCGTGCGCGACGTCGCCGCCGGCCGAAGATCGCGACGTTAGCAGACCCGAATCCGCTCGCTCCAGCGCTTTCCCGTGCGGAGAGTTGGAGGCCATGAGACCTACCTGACGGGCACCGATCCGCCCGTACGACCGAGGAGTCGCCGATGTCGACGCTGCGCGTCACCGCCGAAGTGCTGACCGTCCACGAGCATCCGAACGCCGACGCGCTCGAGCTGGCCCAGGTGGGCCTGTACCGGGCGGTCGTCGCCAAGGGGGCGTATCGCACCGGGGAGGCCGCCCTCTACATCCCGGAGCAGGCCGTGCTCCCGGCCGGGCTGATCGAGGAGCTGGGGCTGACCGGGCGGCTGGCGGGCGGGGACGCGAACCGGGTCAAGGCGGTGCGGCTGCGCGGCGAGTTGTCGCAGGGCATCGTGTGCCGGCCGAAGGCGCTGGCGGACCTCGACCTGATGCGGGCGGCGGCCGAGGGGACCGACTTCGCACAGCTGCTGGGCATCACCAAGTGGGTGCCGCCGATCCCGCCGACGATGGACGGGGACGTGGAGCCGGCGCCGGACCTGCTGCCCTGGGTCGACATCGAGAACGTCCAGCGGTACCCGGACATCTTCACTCCCGACGAGCCGGTCGTGCTGACGGAGAAGCTGCACGGTTCGGCGTGCCTGCTGACGTATGTGGCCGACGAGGGACGGGTGTACGTGTCCTCCAAGGGCTTCGGGGCCAGGTCCCTGGCGTTGCGGGAGGACCCGCGGAACCTGTACTGGCGGGCGGTGCGCGGGCACGGGGTCGCCGAGGTGGCGGCGCGGCTCTGCGAGCGGCTGGGCGCGCGGCGGCTCGGCATCTTCGGGGAGGTGTACGGGGCCGGGGTGCAGGACCTGGCGTACGGGGCCGACGGGCGGCGGGACACGCTCGGGTACGCGGCGTTCGACGTCTCGGCGGAGGTGGACGGCGCCGTGCGCTGGCTGGACGCGGGGGCGCTGCTGGAGGGGGAGCTGCCGGTGGTGCCCCGGCTGTACGCGGGGCCGTACGACATCGCGCGGGTGCTGGAGTGCGCGAGCGGGCGGGAGACGGTGTCCGGGCGGGGGCTGCATCTGCGGGAGGGTGTGGTGATACGGCCGGCCGTGGAGCGGTACAGCGCGGTGACGGGGGGCCGGGCCATCGCGAAGGCGGTCAGCCCGGCGTACCTGACGCGCAAGGGCGGCACCGAGTACGAGTGAGGCCGGGCCGCGGACGACGGGGCGCCTCGCGCTGTCCGGCTCGGCCGGGGCGGGCTCGCCCGACCCGCTACGGTCGTGGCCGGGCGGCGGTCAGCGCCCCTCCACCATGAGACGCGAGCCCGCGCGCCTCTCGCCGAGCACATCGCCCGGGTTGGACAGCACGCACGTGTCCAGCGACAGGCAACCGCAACCGATGCAGTCGGTGAGGTGGTCGCGCAACCGGTTCAGCTGCTTGATGCGCTCTTCCAGTTCCGACCGCCACCTCTCCGACAGCCGCGCCCAGTCCTCACGGGTCGGCGTCCGTTCCTCGGGAAGCTCGGCCAGGGCGTCACGGATCGTGGCCAGGGGAATGCCGACCCGCTGGGCCGCCCGGACGAAGGCCACCCGGCGCAGGGTGTCACGGCTGTAGCGGCGCTGGTTGCCGGACGTGCGGCGGCTGCTGATCAGGCCCTTGGACTCGTAGAAGTGCAGGGCGGAGACGGCGGCGCCGCTGCGCGCGGACAGCTGGCCGACGGTCAGCTCGTGGATGTTCGTGGGAATCTGGGGCACCTCTCAGAGATTACCTACCTCGCGGTCCTGCCATCCGTTGACATCGACCTTCCACCCGACCATGCTAAGCAGTTGCTTAGACATGCGAGCGAGAGGCCGGGAACATGGCAGAACCGAGGACCTTCACCTCCCCCGACGAGCTGAAGGCGGCCGTGGGCGAGCAGCTGGGGTACACCGACTGGCTGGAGGTCGACCAGAAGCGGATCGATCTGTTCGCCGAGGCCACCGGGGACCACCAGTGGATCCACGTGGACCCGGAGAAGGCCGCCGCGGGACCGTTCGGGACCACCATCGCGCACGGCTACCTCACCCTGTCCCTGCTCCCGCTCTTCGGGCCGCAGCTCATCAAGGTCGAGGGCGTGACGATGGGCGTCAACTACGGCACGAACAAGGTCCGCTTCCCCGCCCCCGTCCCGGTCGGCTCCCGGCTGCGCGCCACCGCGAGCATCACCGGCGTCGAGGACGTGGCCGGCGGTGTCCAGGTCACGGTGGCCTTCACCGTGGAGCGCGAGGGCGGCGACAGGCCGGTGTGCGTCGCGGAGTCGGTGGCCCGGTACTACCTCTGATTCCCGGTACCGCCTCGGGTTCCCGGCACCGCGCCTGGTTCCCGGGGCCGCCCCTGAACGCCGGGGCGCCCTACCTGGCGCCCACCATCCGCAGCACGAGGTCGGCGTAGAGCGCGCCGACCTCCTCGGGGGTGCGCGGGCCGTTCACGTTGAACCAGCGGGCCACGTCGATGCACAGCGACAGCACGGCGAGCGTGGTGCCCTGGACGTCCAGCACGTCGAACTCGCCCGCGGCCACGCCGTCCTCGACGATCCCGCGCACCTCGGCGTCCACCTGATGGCGCAGCGCGACGATCTCGGCGCGGGCCTCGGGGCCGAGGGCGTCGAGTTCGTACTGCACGACCCGGGCGGTGGTGCGCCGCCCGGCGTGCCAGCGCACGAAGGAGCTGACGGCGTCGGCGAGCCGCTCCTTGGCGCTGCCCTCGCGGCGGGCCGCCGTGCGCAGGATGTCGAGGGCCTTGTCGTGGCCGATGCGGCTGATCCGGTGGAGCAGCTCTTCCTTGGTCTTGTAGTGGATGTAGAGCGCGGCCGGGCTCATGCCGGCGCGACCGGCGATGTCCCGGGTCGTCGTCGCGTGGTAGCCGCGCTCGGCGAAGGCCTCCACGGCGGCGACGAGGAGTCGCCGGGCCGCGTCAGGGGTGACCTCTTCCCACGGCTCCACTTCGCCGCCGGTCGTCTCCTCCGCCGTACTCATCGCTCGCTGGCCCCTCTCGCTGGCAGAACCCCCACCATACCGCCGACGGTGAGCGAGCGCTTAGCGTGACCGCTCACCGACCTCACGGAGTCACGTCAGGTGCTCACAGCTTCTCGTAGGGGTCGTGCTCGGCGAGGAGCTTCTCCAGACGGGCCTGGTCGACGCGGCTGACGATCTGCCCGGCCTCCTGGCGGTCCCGGATGACCTTCGCCAGAGTGAAGGCGGACGTGACGAGGTAGAGGACGGCGATCGCGAGGAAGCCGCGGACCCAGGCATTGGCGTCGAGCCGGAAGATGCCGATGGCGGTGGCCGCCATGGCGACCGCGAAGGAGGCGACGGCCTGGCCGTAGAAGGCCGCCGTGCTCTGCTGCTTGACCGGTGTGTCACTCATGGCTCACAGCATCGGCGGACGTGGCGCGTGCCACATCCGCCGAGATACTCAGGAGGTACTCAGAACGCCGACACCCCCGTCAGGGCACGCCCGATGAGCAGCTTCTGGATCTGGCTGGTGCCCTCGTAGAGCGTCATCACCCGGGCGTCGCGCAGGAGTTTGCCGACCGGGTACTCGTCGATGTAGCCGTAGCCGCCGAAGACCTGCAGGGCGTTGTTGGCGGCGCGGACGGCGGCCTCCGAGGCGAACAGCTTGGCCTTGGAGGACTCGACGGCGAACGGCCGGCCGCGGTCGATGAGGTCGGCCACCCGCCAGGTCAGCAGCCGGGCCGCGTCGACGTCGACCGCGATGTCGCTGATCAGCTCCTGCACCAGCTGGTGACGGGCGATGGGCTTGCCGAACTGCTCGCGCTCACCGGCGTACCCGACGGCCGCGTCCAGCGCCGCCTGGGCGATGCCGACACAGCCCGCGGCCACCGACATCCGCCCCTTGGCGAGCGCGGACATCGCGACGGAGAAGCCCTTGCCCTCCTCGCCCAGCATCGCCGAGGCGGGCACCCGGACGTCCTCCAGAACCAGTTCGGCGGTGGCCTGGCCGCGCAGGCCGAGCTTGCCGTGGACGGCACGGCGGGTCAGGCCGGGGGTGTCGGTGGGCACCAGGAAGGCCGAGACGCCCTTGTGGCCGGGGGCGTCGGTGGAGCGGGCGAAGAGCAGGACGACGTCCGCCCACGTCCCGTTCGTGATGAACATCTTCGTGCCGTTGATGACGTAGCCGTCGCCGTCGCGGACGGCCCGGGTGGTGAGGTTGCCCGCGTCCGAGCCGGTGCCCGGCTCGGTGAGACCGAAGCAGCCGACGTGATCGCCGGCGGTCAGCCCCGGCAGCCAGCGCCGCTTCTGCTCCTCGCTCCCCCAGGCGGCGACCGACTTGGCGACCAGCCCCAGGGACACGGAGACGATTCCGCGGACCGAGGAGTCGCCGCGCCCCAGTTCCTCGGTGACCAGGCAGTACGCGAGGTGGTCGCCACCGGAGCCGCCGTACTCCTCGTCGACGGTCAGGCCGAGGAAGCCCACCTCGCCGAGCTTCTTCACGATGCCCCGGTCGACCTCCTCGGCGCGGTCCCAGGCGACCACGTGCGGGCCGATCTCGCGCTCCACGAAGTCCCGGGCGAGCTGCCGTACGGCCACCTGCTCGTCACTGAGCCCCAGGTTCACCACGAGATCACCCCACACCAGACTGTTCTTGAAAGCCGTACCTTTAAATTAGCACTGCTAGTTTCCGGCCGCAGCCCTACTATGTGCGCCATGGCCCGACCGCGCAAGCCCCTCCTCAGCACCGACCGGATCGTCGAGACGGCCCGGGAACTCGTGGACCGGGAGGGTCTGGCGGCCGTCTCCACCCGCCGGCTCGCCGCCGAGCTGGGGGTGAGCGGGCCCTCGCTCTACAACCACTTCCGCACCAAGGACGAGATCCTGGAGGCGGTCGCGGACTCGGTGAGCGGGCTGGTGGACCTGTCGATGTTCGAGGACGGCCGCGAGTGGCGGACCGCGCTGCACGACTGGGCCGTGTCCTACCGGACCGCGCTGCGCGACCACCCGAACATCGTCCCGGTCCTCGCCCGCGGCCCCGGCCGCCGCCCCGCCGCCCTGCGGCTGGCCGACGCGGTGTACGGCGCGATGGTCGACGCGGGCTGGCCGCCGGCGCAGGCGACCTCCATCGGCGCGCTGATGCGGTACTTCATCATGGGCTCCGCGCTCGGTTCGTTCGCCGGGGGCTTCGTGGACGACGCGAGTGCCTACGACCCGGCCGACTACCCCCATCTGGGGCAGGCCCATCTGCTCGCCGAGCAGCAGGAGAAGATCGACGAGCGGGCCTTCGAGGCCGGTCTGACGGCACTGCTGGACGGGCTGGCGCAGCAGTACGAGCAGGTGCGGCAGACCACGTGAGGCCGCCGGCGACGCTTCGGCCGGCACCGAAACGTCGAGGGCCCATGCTGGACGCATGACCGCCAAGGACTCCCGGGCCGCCTCCCTCGCCTCCCTCGCCGCACTGGTCGCCGACGAGACACGGGCCGCGTGTCTGCTGGCCCTGCTCGACGGGCGGGCCTGGACCGCCGGGGAACTGGCCCGGCACGCGGGGGTCGCCGCGTCCACGCTGAGCGAGCACCTCGGCAAGCTGGTCGCGGGCGGACTGCTCACGCAGGAACGCCAGGGCAGACACCGCTACGTCCGGCTGGCCGACGCGCGCGTGGCGCAGCTCGTCGAGGATCTCGCGGCGCAGGTGCCCGAGACGGCTGTACGGCGGCCTCCCCGTACGCTGCGGGAGTCGAGCGCGGGCTCCGCGATGGCCCGGGGCCGCACCTGTTACGACCATCTCGCCGGGCGGCTGGGCATCGCGGTCACGGACGCGCTGACCGGGCGGGGGCTGCTGCGGCAGGACACCGGGTTCGCGCTGACGGACGCGGGCCTGGAGTGGTTCGGCACGGTGGGGATCCCCCTCGACCGCGCGGGGCGCCGTCCGCTGGCCCGTGCCTGCCTCGACTGGACCGAGCGGCGGCCCCATCTCGCCGGCGCGGCGGGAGCGGCGTTGTGCCGGCACGCCCTGGACGCCGGATGGTGCGTACGGATCGGTTCCGAGCGGGCGGTCAGGACGACGCCGGCGGGGGAACGGGCGCTGTCGTCGCTGCTGGGCATCGACGCGGAAGCGTTGCGTTGAGTGCGGCCTGCGGGGTGGCGGATGCCGGCGGGGTGGCGGGGTTCCGCCGTCCGCCGGGTGCCCGTCCGCCGGGGCCGCGCGGTTCCCCGCCCTCCCGCGGGCCGCTCCCGTCACCCTGTCCGATTTCCGCCAGCCGGCGCCGAGACCGCTGCCTAGCCTCAGGAGCATGATGAGCACCACCGGGAACCGCCCCCGCATACTCGCCACCGGCGCCGCCGCCGTCACCGTGCTGCTGTGGGCCTCGGCCTTCGTGTCGATCCGCAGTGCGGGCCAGGCGTACTCCCCCGGCGCACTGGCCCTCGGCCGGCTGGTGTCGGGTGCTCTCGCCCTGGCCGTCATCTGGGTCGTCCGCAGGGAAGGACTGCCTCCGCGGTCCGCCTGGCGCGGGATCCTGCTCTCGGGGCTGCTGTGGTTCGGGTTGTACATGGTCGTCCTGAACTGGGGCGAGCAGCAGGTGGACGCGGGCACGGCGGCGCTCGTCGTGAACGTCGGCCCGCTGCTGATCGCCCTGCTGGGCGCCCGGCTGCTCGGCGATCCGATGCCGCCGAGGCTGCTGGCGGGAATGGCCGTGTCCTTCGCGGGCGCGGTGACCGTGGGACTGTCGATGTCGGCCGGCGGCGGATCCTCCGTGCTCGGCGTGCTGCTGTGTCTGCTCGCGGCCGTCGCGTACGCCTGCGGGGTCGTCGCGCAGAAGCCCGCCCTCGGGCAGGCCGGCGCGCTGCAGGTGACGACGTTCGGGTGTCTCGTCGGTGCCGTGGTCTGTCTGCCGTTCGCCGGGCAGCTGGTGGACGAGGCCGCCCACGCCCCGCTGTCCGCGACCCTGAACATGGTCTACCTGGGCGTCTTTCCCACCGCGCTCGCTTTCACGACCTGGGCCTACGCCCTGGCCCGTACGACCGCCAGCCGGATGGGGGCGACCACGTACGCGGTGCCGGCCCTGGTCGTCCTGATGTCGTGGTCGGTGCTCGGGGAGGTACCGGGGCTC
This sequence comes from Streptomyces sp. NPDC031379, assembly GCF_055569615.1. Taxonomy (NCBI): domain Bacteria; kingdom Bacillati; phylum Actinomycetota; class Actinomycetes; order Kitasatosporales; family Streptomycetaceae; genus Streptomyces; species Streptomyces sp. NPDC031379. The sequence continues at coordinate 268,236 of NZ_JBVIIT010000007.1, forward strand.
CTCACGCTCGCGGGCGGCGCGCTGTGCCTCGCGGGTGTCGCGGTGTCGCGGTCGCGGTCCCGGAAGGCCGAACGGGCCGTGCCCCCGGAGACGGCCGGCGCCACGGCCCGCGGGCCGGCCGGAGTCGGCGTGCACGCGCCCGGCCGGCAAGAACCCTGATCGACGGCAGGGCGGTCACGGCGAGGGCGACGTCGTAGCCGGACACCGCCGTCGCCGTGCCCGCCGCCCCCGGCAGCCCCCGGCCTCGCGGGGAGGCCGGGGCATGCGGGAGGCAGGTCCTAGAAGACCACGAGCGCCCGGCCGCCCTTGCCCGCGAGCATGTTCTCGAAGGCCGCTGGGATGCCCTCCAGGGCGATCCGTTCCGTGACCAGCGCGGACAGGTCCAGGCGTCCCTCGCGGACGTGTGCGGCGAGCACGGGCAGGTCGCGGGCCGGGTCGGTGTTGCCGTAGACGCAGCCGGACAGGGTGCGGCCCCAGTGGAAGATCTCCAGGGCGTTGAAGGTGACCTGCTGGTCCTTGCCGCCGATGCCGACCACCGTCGTACGGCCGCCGCGGCGGGTGGAGTCCCAGGCCGCGCGGATGGTGACGGCGCGGCCCACGCACTCGATCGAGACGTCGACGCCCTGCTTGCCGGTGAGGGCGCGGATCTCGCGCGGGGTGTTCTCGGAGGCGAGGACGTAGTCGGTGGCGCCGGCCGCGCGGGCCAGTTCCTCCTTCTCGGGCGAGACGTCGACGGCGATGATCCGGGACGCGCCCGCGATCCGGGCCGCTTGCAGGGTGGCGAGGCCGACCCCGCCGACGCCGAACACCGCGACCGTCTCGCCGGCCCGCACCTTCGCGGAGTGGTGGACCGCGCCGTAGCCGGTGAGGACGGCACAGCCGAGCAGGGCCGCGTCGGTGAGCGGGATGCCCTCCGGGAGGGGCAGCACACAGGCCGCGGAGACCACCGTCTCCTCGGCGAAGGCGGCGACGTTGAGACCGGGGTGCAGGTCGGTGCCGTCGGTGGTGCGGGCGTAGACGTCACCGGCACCGGCCAGGGCGTTGGCGCACAGCCAGACCTCGCCGAGCGCGCAGGCGTGACAGCTTCCGCAGGAGGGCGCCCAGTTGAGGACGACCGGGGCGCCGGGCGCGACATGGGTGACACCCTCCCCCACGGCGACGACCGTGCCGGCGCCCTCGTGGCCGAGGACGGCCGGGACGGGCACCCGCATGGTGCCGTCGGACAGGGACAGGTCGGAGTGGCAGACACCGGCGGCGGCGAGGCGGACGCGGACCTGCCCGGGGCCCGGGTCGGGCAGGTCGATGCCGGTGATCTGCAGGGGGGCGCCGATGGCGGGCAGGACGGCGGCTCGTACGGCCATGACTGACGGACTTCCTTAGAACTGGAGGGACTTGGTCTGGAGGTACTCGGCGAGGCCGTGCGTGCCCAGTTCCCGGCCGACGCCGGACTGCTTGTAGCCGCCGAAGGGAGCGAGGGGGTTGAACCGGCCGCCGTTGATGTCGACCTGGCCGGTGTCCATGCGGCGGGCGAAGGCGACCGCCTCGGCCTCGTCGCCGGCCCAGACCGCGCCGGCGAGGCCGTACACGGTGCCGTTGGCGATGCGCAGGGCGTCCTCCTCGTCCTCGTAGCGCAGGAGACAGAGGACGGGGCCGAAGATCTCCTCCTGGGCGACGGTCATCTCCGGGGTGACGTCGGCGAAGACGGTCGGGCTGACGAAGTAGCCCTTCTCGTGCGGGGCTTCGGGGCCGCCGGCGACCAGGCGGGCGCCCTCGGCCACGCCCTTCTCGATGTAGCCGCACACCCGCTGCCGCTGCTTGGCGTTGACGACCGGACCGATGCGGTCGCCGTACTTGGCGGCGGCCGCGGCGGCCAGTTCCACCGCCTCGTCGTACTGGTCGCGGTGGACCAGCATGCGGGTCCAGGCACTGCACGTCTGGCCGGAGTTGGACATCACGTTGGCGACGCCGACGCCCACCGCCCTGGCCAGGTCGGCGCTCGGCAGGATGACATTGGCGGACTTGCCGCCGAGTTCGAGGGCGACCTTCTTGACGGCCGCGCCGGCCACCGCGCCGATCTGCCGGCCGACCGCCGTGGAGCCGGTGAAGGAGACCAGATCCACGCCCGGGTGTTCGGCGAGGGCCTGTCCGGCGACCGGGCCGAGGCCGGTGACCAGGTTGAACACGCCCGCCGGTACGCCCGCCTCGTGCACGGCCTCGGCGAACAGCTGGGCGGTGAGCGGGGTGTCCTCGGCGGGCTTGAGGACGACCGTGCAGCCCGCGGCGAGTGCCGGGGCGACCTTGGCGACGATCTGGTGGAGGGGGTAGTTCCAGGGGGTGATCGCGCCGACCACCCCGATCGGCTCGTGCAGGACGGTGGAGTTGCCGACCTTCTCCTCGAAGGAGTGTCCGGCGGCCAGCTCGGCGTAGGAACCCGCGACCGCGATCGGCACGCCCACGTGCACGGCCTGGGAGAACGCGAGGGGGGAGCCGAGTTCGGCGGTGACCGTCTCGGCGATCTCGTCCTTGCGGGCCACGAGCACGTCCCTCAGGGCGCTCAGGCGCGCTGCCCGCTCGGCCGGGGGCGTGGCGGCCCAGGCGGGAAGGGCGGTGCGCGCGGCGCGTACGGCGGTGTCGACGTCCAGGGCGCCGCCTGCCGGGACGCGGGCGATGACCTGCTCGTCGGCCGGGTTGACGACCTCGATCGCGTCCCTGGTCTCGGCGGGGCGCCAGGCGCCGTCGATGTACAGGGCGTCGTGTGCCTTCATGCTGCTTTCCTCCCGGCGGGGCTGCGTCATCCGGCACACAAACTAGCGGTGTTAGTTTTCGGGCGCCAGGTGTTCCAGGACATCATCGCCGCACCGGCGGACGCTCACTCGTCCAGGTCGGGCAACCGGTCGGGGGACGGGCAGATGCGGTCGCCGTGCCGGTCGAAGACGAAGAGGTGGGCGAGGTCGACGAGGAGCGGGACCTGCATGCCGTGGCGCAGCCGGATGTCCGGCGTGGTGCGCACGACCAGGTCACCGGGGAGCCGGCCCTCCGGGGGCACGGGTTCGGGTTCGGCGTCGGCGGGACGGTCGAGCACCACCACGGGGCCGGCGCGCAGGGAACCCGCCCGCTCCCGCAGCCGGTCCAGCGCCGTCGGGCCTTCCCGGCGGCGCCGGCGGGTGGCGCGGGCGGCCGGGCGCGGGGCCTCCAGCTCGGGTACGAGGGCGGGCCTGGAGCCGGTGTCGAAGTGGACGAGGACCTCGTGCCCCTGGAACTCCACGTGCTCCACCAGCCCGGTGAGCGGCACCTCGCCGGGCCGGGCGGAGCTGTGCCCGGCGATGCGCACGGCCTCCGAGCGCAGCCCGACGATGACCTCACGCCCCTGCTGCACCCGGAGCAACTGGTGGTCCAGGCACAGCGGTTCGGGCAGTCGCAGGGCCTGCTTGCCGAGGCTGACGGTCATGGCGCCGTCCAGCGGGGCGCGGACCAGGCCGCACAGCAGGTTGATGCGCGGGGTGCCGATGAAGGCGGCGACGAAGACGTTGCGGGGCAGGGCGTAGACCTGGCGCGGGGTGCCGATCTGCTGGAGGACCCCGCCGCGCAGCACGGCCACCCGGTCGCCGAGGGACATCGCCTCGGCCTGGTCGTGGGTGACGTGGACCGTGGTGACCCCCAGTTCGCGGGTCAGCCGGGACATCTCGGCGCGGAGGCGGTTGCGCAGCTTGGCGTCGAGGTTGGACAGCGGCTCGTCCATCAGGAACGCGGAGGGGTGGCGGGCGATGGCCCGGCCCATCGCCACCCGCTGCCGTTCGCCGCCGGAGAGCTGGCCAGGAAAGCGGTCGAGCAGGTCCTCGATGCCCAGCATGCGGGCGGTGGCGGTGACCCGCGGGCCCGGGTCGGCGCCGGGCGCCTCGATGCGCAGCGGGAAGCCGATGTTGTCGCGGCTGGTCATGGTCGGGTAGAGGGCGAAGTTCTGGAAGACCATGGCGATGTCCCGCTCGGAGGGCTGCCAGTCGTTGGCGTACGCGCCGTCGAGCAGCAGCTCGCCCTCGTCGATCTCCTCCAGACCGGCGATCATCCGCAGCACGGTGGACTTCCCGCAGCCGGAGGGCCCGAGCAGGACCAGGAACTCGCCGGGCGCGATGTCCAGCGAGAGCCGGTCCACCACACGCGGGCCGCGGGCGTAGGACTTGCTCACGTCGTGCAGAGAGATGGCGCGTGTCATGACTGCTGCCCCCGGGGGCTGTCCGGAGCGCCGCTGCTCCGTGGTCCGAAGACCCCGTGCGGCTCGTACGGGGCCTGTGGGTCACGGAAGTTAACGGAATGCGGTCGGCCGGGGAAGACATGGCACGGCGGGGGACGTGCCGGCGCAGGCGGCGGAGAAAGCGGACGACGAGGTTCGGGCCGGCGGGCGCCGGGGACGGTGGTGCGGGGACGGCGCCCGCACCGGCCGGTCACTTCGTCGCGGTCAGGTGGGCGAAGACCACCACGTTGCTGGTGTAGCCCGTCCGCCGGCTGAAGAGGCCACCGCAGGTGATCACGCGCAGCTCCGGGCGCCGGGTCGGACCGTAGACCTCGCTGTCCGGGAAGCCGGTCTTGTCGAAGACCTTCACCCGGTCCACGGTGTAGACGGCGGTGCGCCCGTCCACCCGCCCGACCTCGATGCGCTTGCCGCGCTCGACCTGGGCGAGCGCGGCGAACACGGCACTGCCGGTCGAGGTGTCGCGGTGTCCGACGGCGACCGCGGTGCCGGGCTCGCCCGGAGTCGGGCCGCCCTCGTACCAGCCGACCAGCTTCGGCTGGTCGACGGGCGGGGTCTCCAGCTGCCGGTCGCGGTCGAGCCGGAGCCCCGTGATCGGGGCGTCGACCCCCAGCGAGGGGATGCGGAAGGACGTGGGCCGGGACCGGGACAGCGGGCGGGGCGGGGGCCCCTCCGCGTCCGGACCGCGCCCGTCCGCACGGGCGGAGTGCGAACCGGCGGCCGCCGCCGGGCCGTCCGGCCGGCCGGGCGCAGTCGGCGTGCCGTGTCCGCCGCACCGCGTCCCCACCGTCACCAGGACGACCGCGAGCAGGGCCGTCCTGGCGAGGCGGTAGGCGCGGGTCCGGTGCCAGGGCCTGCGTCTGCGCCTACGCGGCACCATGGGGCCGCCGGCGGATCAGCCGGACGTACACGGCGGCGCAGACCGCGACCAGGCCCACCGCCGCCGCGGCGGTGACCGGCGAGTAGGCGGCGGCCGTGTCGACGAGACCGCCGCCGCCCGCGTGCACGCCGCCCTTCGGGGGTTCGTGGTCGCCGCCCTGGCCCCAGGCCCCGTTCTCCTGCTGGTGGTCCTCGATCTGTCCGCCCGGACCCTGTGCCCCGTCGTGCTGGCCGTCGTGGCAGTTGACGCGGAACACCTTCTCCTTCACGGCCGGGGGTGCCCCCACGGTCCAGGTGATCTTGTACTGGCCGTCCGCCAGCCCCAGCGGGTCGGTGTGTCCCGCACCGCCGGCGAGCAGGATGGTGCCGGTCACGGTGGCGGCGGTGGGCAGCGGGGGCTGCGGCGTGATGGTGTACGCGATGGCGTCCAGGGTGTCGAAGTTGACGGCCTCGAGCCAGAACTTGCAGACCACCGGGTCGTCCTTCGCCGATCCGCCGAGCGACGTCACGGTGGGCACGCGCGCGTTGTGGATCCTGATATCGCCGTTCTCCCCCACGGCCACGGCGTTCGGCGCCGCCACCCATGACGCGCCGGCCGCGGCGAGGGCGGTGAGGACGACTGCGGCGCCCGCGCGGGAGCCGACGGCACGTGGGAGTGTCTGGGTGGGCATGCGCGCTCCTCCGAGTTCAGACGATTTTCATACAAATCGCTCTTTCGCCTGGACTCTGCGTCATGGGCCACGCGGCCCCCGGTATCGACGCCCGGCGCGTCGTCAGATATCGCTCGTGCGGCGCAATCCCGGACGCTTCGGCAGCTCCCCCGCCACCCGGCCGGCCCCCTCCCGGGGGCTCGGCGACCGCAGCGCGACGCCCGAGGACACCAGCAGCAGGGCGCCCAGCATCACGAACGGCGCGGCCACGCCCGCCAGGCCCGCGACCAGGCCGGCGGCGGCCGGGGCGGCGACCTGGCCGAGCCGGTTGCCGGTCAGGCGCAGCGCGAGCGCGGTCGAACGGGCGTCCGCCGGGGCGGCCTGGACGACCGTCGTCATCGACAGCGGCTGCCCGACGCCGAGGCAGAAACCGAGGGCGGTGAGCATCAGGCCCAGCACCCACACCGGCACCGGCAGCGCGACGCCGGCGCACAGCACGGCCGCCAGGAGGCAGGTCACGGTGAGCAGCGCCGGCCGGCCCAGCAGCCGGAGCAGCGGGGTGAGGACGAGCCGGCAGGCGATGGTGGCACCGGCGCGCAGGCTGAGCAGGACACCGACCACCGAGGGCGCGATGCCCCGGTGCTCGCCGACCACCGGGAGATAGGCGGTGAGGATGTCGGTGGCGGACAGCACGGACAGGCTGATGAGCATGCCCGCGGGGACGCCCCGGGCACGCAGGATCCCGCCGACCGGCACCCGCTCGCCCCGCGGCGGGCGGGAGCGGACGGCCCCGCGGTCCTCGATGCGCCACAGCGAGGTGACGGCGACCGCCGCGCCCGCGCCCGCGACGACGAGGGCGAGCGCGCTGCTGCCGGCCATGTCGGGGCCGCCGATCAGGGCACCCGCCGCGATCGGGCCGACGAGCTGGCCGAGGGAGGCACCGATGGTGAAGTGCCCGAAGTTGCGGTCCTGTTCGTGCGGGGCGGACCGGCGGGCCACCAGGGACTGGGCGCCGATCACGAAGCAGAGATGGCCGAGTCCCATCACTCCGCTCCACAGGGCCATCGCCCCGAGGGAGTTCACGACGCCGCTGAGGGCGCAGCCGCCGGAGATGAGGACGACGCCCACGGGGAGCAGCGGCGCGCAGCGGCCGTGATCGGTGCGGCGGCCGAGCGGTACGGCGGCGAAGAGCGGGAGCAGCGCGTACACACCGGCGATGACGCCGACCGCCCGCTCGTCGGCGCCCAGCGCGAGCGCCCGGTAGGAGACCGCGGGCCGGGCCATCGACACCGCCCCCTGCGCGAAGCCGAAGGCGATGACGAGGCGGAGCAGCCAGCCGCGGTTTCCACCGGGCGCCATGAGGAACGTCCTTACCGAGGTGGTCAGATGATGCCGAACAGGATTCCCGCGCCGAGGACCACCAGTGAGGTGAGCGCGGCCCACTTCACCACGAACCTCGTGTGGTCCCCGAACTCGACCTTGGCCATGCCGACCAGGACGTACACGGCCGGGACGAGCGGGCTGGACATGTGCAGCGGCTGGCCGACGATCGAGGCGCGGGCGATCTCCAGCGAGGAGACCCCGTGCGCCTGGCCCGCCTCGGCGAGCACCGGCAGGATGCCGAAGTAGAAGCCGTCGTTGGACATGAAGTACGTGAGCGGGATGCTCAGCACGCCCGTGACGAAGGCCATGTGCGGGCCCATGCCGTCGGGGATGTTGTCGACCAGCCAGGAGGCCATGTGGTCGACCATGCCGGTGCCCTGGAGGACGCCGGTGAAGACGGCGGCGGCGAAGACCATGCCGGAGACGTTGAGGACGTTCTCCGCGTGCGCGGCGATGCGGGCCTTCTGGTCGGGCATGTGCGGGAAGTTGACGGTCAGGGCGAGCGCGGCGCCGAGCAGGAACAGCACCGGGATCGGCAGCCACTCCATGATCATGGCGGTGAGCAGGACGACCGTGAGCAGCGCGTTGAACCAGTACAGCTGGGGGCGCAGGGTGGGGCGGTTCGGGTCGAGCCCCTGGAATCCCCCGTCCTCGGGCCGGTCGGGCAGACCCGCGTCGGTGCCGGAGCCACCGGTGCCGTTCGCGGCCTCGCCGGTGCCGGTGCCGGTGCCACCGCCGTGCCGCACGCCCGTACCGGAGCCGGCGCCGGCGCCGAGCAGCACCGTCTCGGTCTCCTCCACCAGCGCCTGGTCCAGCGTGAGCACGCCGAGCCGCTTGCGCTCGCGGCGGCCGAGGACGTAGGCGAGGGCGAGGACGAACACCAGGCCCATGGCCAGCGCCGGGATCATCGGCACGAAGATGTCGCTCGCGTCGACCTTGAGCGCGGTGGCGGCACGGGCGGTCGGGCCGCCCCACGGCAGGGTGTTCATCACGCCGTTGGCCATGGCGGCCACGCCGGTCATCACGACCAGGGACATCTTCAGGCGCTTGTAGAGCGGGTACATCGCCGAGACCGTGATCATGAAGGTGGTCGAGCCGTCGCCGTCGAGGGAGACGATCGCGGCGAGGACCGCGGTGCCGACGACGATGCGCAGCGGGTCGGCCTTGCAGAACCTCAGGATGCCCCGCACGATCGGGTCGAAGAGGCCGACGTCGATCATCACACCGAAGTAGACGATCGCGAACATGAGCATCGCCGCGGTGGGGGCGAGGCCGGTGACGCCGTCGATGACGTAGTCGCCGAGCTTGGCACCCTTGCCGACGAACACGCAGAACAGCGCGGGAATCAGCACGAGCGCCGCGATCGGCGACATCTTCTTCAGCATGATCAGGACCAGGAAGGTCGCGATCATGGCGAAGCCGAGGATGGTCAGCATGAGTGGATACCTAACGTTCGCCCTTGAACATCCCACCTGGGTGTCGGCGGTGCGTTGACGTTAGGTCCCGTCGTCCGGCGTTAACAAGATGTTGACGTGCGAGCAATAAGCGCAAAATTCCAGGTCACAGGCTTGCGGTGAGCTGGACCGGTACGCCGTTGAGGACCGCGTTGCCCGACAGGGGGTCGAGCAGGCTGCCGTCGAGGAGCTGGTTGACGTTGACGCCGGGGGCGGTGGAGGCGTGCCCCAGCCGGGTCCCGGGGCGGTCGTGGCCCCAGCCGTGCGGCAGGCTCACCACCCCCGGCCGGACGCCGTCGGTGACCTCGGCGGGGGCCACGACCTCTCCCCCGGCGCCCTTGACGCGCACGTCCTCCCCGTCGCGCACGCCGAGCCGGTCGGCGTCCTCGGGGTGGATGTGCAGGGTGCAGCGATTGCTGCCTCCGGTGAGGGCGGGCACGTTGTGCATCCAGCTGTTGTTGGAGCGCAGATGGCGGCGGCCGACGAGGACGAGGCCCTCGGGGCGCTCGTGCAGGGCCTGCCGGAGGCGGGGCAGATCGCCGGCGATGGGCTCCGGCAGCAGCTCGACGTTGCCGCTGCGGGTCCTGAGCGGCTGCGGCAGGCGCGAGCGCAGCGGGCCGAGGTCGACGCCGTGCGGGTGGGCGAGCAGTTCGGCCAGGGTCAGCCCGCCGGGCCGTGCGCCGAAGCCGTCGCCGTACGGACCGAGCCGCAGCATCATGTCGAGCCGCCGCTCGGGGCCGTTGTCGCCGGTGAGCTGTGCGGCGAGGGCGCGCGGGTCACGGCCGTGCACCGGTGAGTGCTCGTCCCGCACGGCCTTGTCGAGGGTCTGGTCGATGACCATGGCGTCGACGGCGGCCGGGTCGGTGCCGTGCATGCCGCTCGCCGCCAGGACCAGCCGGGCGAGGATCTCGCTCTCGGCCATGCGGCCGGGCTCCAGCGGGACCGGGGGCCGGGTGTAGCGGACCTGGTTGCGCACGGCGAGGGTGTTGAAGGCGAAGTCGTGGTGCGGGCTCTGGGAGGGCGGGGGCGGCGGCAGGACGACGTGGGCGTGGCGCGAGGTCTCGTTCAGGTACGGGTCGACGCTGACCATGAAGTCCAGGGAGCCCAGGGCCTTGTCGAGGCGGTCGCCGTCCGGCGCGGAGAGCACCGGGTTGGCGGCGACGACGATCAGCGCGCGCACCGGCTCGCCCTCGTCGGTCGCGGTGTCGATCTCCTCGGCGAGCGCGGACAGGGGCAGTTCGCCCTTGGCCTCGGGGAGGTGCCGTACCCGGGAGTGCCAGCGGCCGAGGGCGAAGCCGCGTCCGGGGCCCGCCGGGCGGGGCGCCCTGCCGGTGGCGGCCTGCGGGAAGAGGGCGCCGCCTGGCCGGTCGAGGTTGCCGGTGAGGATGTTGAGGACGTCGACCAGCCAGCTCGCCAGGGTGCCGTGCGGGACGGTGCAGCTGCCGATGCGGGCGTAGACGGCGGCGGTGGGCGCGGCGGCGAGTTCGCGGGCCAGGGTGCGGATGACCGCCGCGTCCAGGTCGCAGGCCGCGGCCACCGCCTCGGGGGTGAAGTCCTCCAGGGCGTCGCGGAGTTCCCCGACCCCCTGGACGTGCGGGGCGAGGTCCCCGAGGTCGACCAGGTCCTCCTCGAACAGGACGGTCGCCATCGCGGCCAGCAGCAGGGCGTCGGTGCCGGGGCGGATCGCCAGGTGCCGGTCGGCGAGCTTGGCGGTGCGGGTGCGGCGCGGGTCCACGACGGTGAGCCGGCCGCCGCGGGCCTTGAGCGCCCTGAGCTTGCCGGGGAAGTCGGGGGCGGTGCACAGACTCCCGTTGGACTCCATCGGGTTGGCGCCGATGAGGAGCAGGTGGTCGGTGTGGTCCAGGTCCGGCACCGGTATCGCGTGGGCGTCGCCGAAGAGCAGCCCGCTGGAGACGTGCTTGGGCATCTGGTCGACCGTGGAGGCGGTGAACAGGCTGCGGGTGCGCAGGGCACCGAGCAGGACCGGCGGGTAGAGGGCGCCGGCCACGGTGTGCACGTTGGGGTTGCCGAGGACCACGCCGACGGCGTTCGGGCCGTGCCGCTCCAGGACCGGGCGCAGGCCGGCGGCGACGGCGTCGAAGGCCTCCTCCCAGGTGGCCTCGCGCAGGGTGCCGTTCTCCCGGACGAGCGGGGTGCGCAGCCGGTCGGGGTCGCCGTCCACGGCGCCGAAGGAGGCGCCCTTGGGACAGATGAAGCCCTTGCTGAAGACGTCCTCGCGGTCACCGCGGGCGCCGGTGACGCGGGTGCCCTCGATGGTGAGGGTCAGCCCGCAGGTGGCCTCGCACAGGGGGCAGATTCGCAGGGCGGTGCGGGACACGGGTCCTCCTGGAGGATCGGCGGGGGCCGAGCGGGCGCGGACGGGCACGACGAACTCAGGGGGGGAGCATACCGACCGGTATGCATGGAGGGGAGGGTCCGCGGCGAAATGAGCGGGGAGCGAGGAGGAGCCCGGGATTCGGTCGAGCGCGGTTCAGTCGAGCACGCGCCCGAGGTACGCCCGCAGCAGCGCCCGCGTCTCGTCGATGATCGCCTCGTCGCCCTGCGGGTCCAGCCGGAAGGCCAGCTGGACCAGGCTGTCGGCACTCTCCACGGCGACCAGGAAGACCCGGCGCAGTTCCTCGTCGGGGGTGCGGCCGAGATAGCCGGAGAGCAGCTTGGTGAGCCGGTCGGAAACCCGGGTGTTCGGCTCGGCCCGGCGCGCTCCGACCGGGATCTGGTTGCCGAAGTCGACCAGGGAGAAGCCGGGCGCGGTGCGTTTCATGGCCAGGTACTCGTCCAGGACGGCGTCCATCGCGGCCCGCCAGTCACCCTGGCGGGCCTCCTTCAGCCGCTCGGTGACGCGTTCGGTGTACCACTCGAGGTTGCGCTGGGCGAGGGCGTCCGCCATCTGCCGTTTGTTGCCGAAGAACCGGTAGACCGAGCCGATGGGTACGCCGGCGCGCAGCGCGACCGCGCGGGTGCTCAGGGCGTCGTAGCCGACCTCGTCGAGGAGTTCGGCGCACGCGTCGAGGATTCTGGTCAGCCGTTCGGCGCTGCGCCGCTGGACGGGCGCGCGGCGGAGGGATGTCGCGTGGGGCACGGGCTTCATGATGCCTCTCCGCCGGGGTCCGGTGAACCTCGCCCGACAGTACGGAGAAGAGTGGCCGTTGCACTCACTCGCCGGCGAAAGGAGTCTCGGTCCCGGTAGGGGGCTGCGCCGCCCCCGCCTCCGCGTCCGACACCGTGATGTCGGCGGTGCTCTGCACGGGCTCGCCGCGCACGGCCCACACGGTGCCGTCGTCCGCGTACAGGCGCGCGGTGACATGGTGGGTGCCGCGCGCGACGAGGCGGTCGGGCAGGTGGTACTCGGGCAGGCGCAGCCGGGCCACCCGGCGGCCGTCGACGAAGAGGTGGGCGAGCCCGCGCCCGGTGACCGCCGTCGGCTCAGCGCCGGGCGCGGAGCAGCGGAAGTTGCGGAAGGACAGCCGGACGTCCCAGCCGCCGGCGTCCGGGGTCACCTCGACGCCGACCTCCGGGGCGTTCTTCCCGGCGACCTCGCGCAGATGGCGGCCGGTGTCGTCGGTGTCGTCCAGCACCTCGCCCACCGGAGAGGGCGAGAGCGCACTCCCGCGCTCGTGCGCCTCGCCGGTCCCGCAGCCCGCCACTGCGCACGGCAGCAGGACGCAGGCCGCGAGCGCGACCAGAGATCTGCGCGTCCACGACATGATCCGGAGCCTAAGCCAGCGTTCCGGCACCCCGGATCCCCCTCAAGTCTGGTTCTCCTCGTTCCCCAGGTGGAGTACGTGGGGCCCTCTTGCGCACCGCCGCACGCATTCCTACGGTGTTACATAGGAATCAGGATCGCAAGGGAGCGAGCATGAGCGCGGACGCGCGGAAGACCGCCGAGGGACTGTCGTATCTGACCGGGTTCGGCAACGAACACGCCTCGGAGGCGGTGCCCGGCGCCCTGCCCGAGGGCCGCAACTCGCCGCAGCGAGCGCCGCTCGGCCTGTACGCGGAGCAGCTGAGCGGTACGGCGTTCACCGAGCCGCGGGCGCACAACCGCCGCTCGTGGCTGTACCGCGTCCGCCCGTCGGCCGCGCACCCGGCGTTCACCCGCACCGGCAACGGCGCGATCCGTACGGCGCCCTTCACCGAGACGGTGCCCGACCCCAACCGGCTGCGCTGGAACCCGCTGCCCGAACCGCCGGCCGGCACGGACTTCCTGGCGGGCCTGTGGACCCTGGGCGGCAACGGCGACGTGACGCAGCGCACCGGCATGGCCGTCCACCTGTACCACGCCGACGCCTCGATGGAGCGGGTCTTCTCGGACGCCGACGGCGAGCTGCTGATCGTGCCGGAGCACGGCGGGCTGCTGCTGCACACCGAGTTCGGCCGGCTCCACGTGGAGCCCTCCCACGTCGCGCTGATTCCGCGTGGGGTGCGCTTCCGTGTGGAGCTGCTGGACGAGTCCGCTCGGGGCTATGTGTGCGAGAACTACGGGGCGCCCTTCCAGCTGCCCGACCTCGGGCCCATCGGTGCCAACGGGCTCGCCAACGCCCGGGACTTCCGGGCGCCGGTCGCCGCGTACGAAGAGGTCGAGGGCCCGGTGGAGGTCGTGAACAAGTTCTGCGGCAACCTCTGGACGGCGACCTACGACCACTCCCCCCTCGACGTGGTCGCCTGGCACGGCAACCATGTGCCGTACGTCTATGACCTGCGTCGCTTCAATGTGATCGGCACCATCTCCTACGACCACCCGGATCCGTCCGTCTTCACGGTCCTGACCTCCCCGTCGGACACCCCGGGCCTGGCCGGTGTCGACTTCGTGGTGTTCGCGCCGCGCTGGCTGGTGGGCGAGGACACCTTCCGGCCGCCGTACTTCCACCGGAACGTGATGAGCGAGTACATGGGCCTCGTCGAGGGCGCCTACGACGCGAAGGCGGAGGGCTTCGTGCCGGGCGGCGGCTCACTGCACAACATGATGTCGGCACACGGCCCGGACCGGGAGACCTTCGACCGGGCCAGCGCGGCCGAGCTGAAGCCGCACAAGGTCGACGACGGGCTGGCGTTCATGTTCGAGACCCGCTGGCCGGTGACGCTCACTCCGCACGCGGCCGGTGCGGACCACCTCCAGCAGCGCTACGACGACGTGTGGCAGGGGCTGGAGCGTCACTTCCGGGCGAATTGACGGCTCCGTTGCACTGAACGGGTCCCGACAGGTACGGATAGCCGTGTGACCTCCTTCGCTCCCGATTCGATCGTCCTGAACCGCAAGCTGCCGCTCTGGTATCAGGTGTCGCAGTCGCTGCGTGCCTCGATACTCGGCCGCTCACCCCAGGACCCGCTGCGCCTGCCCACCGAGGAGCGCCTGGCGGAGCACTACGGCGTCAGCGTGCTGACCATGCGGCAGGCGCTGAAGGAACTGGAGGACGAGGGGCTGATCAGCCGGCACCGGCGGCGCGGCACGTTCATCGAGCCCGGGGTCCGGCGCGGGGCTCCCGTGCGGCTGCTGGGCTCGGTGGACGCGATCGTGGCCCAGCAGTCCGGCATGCGGACCGAACTGCTGGACCACGGCCGGGCGCCGGTGCCGGCCGGGATCGCCGAGTTCTTCCCGGACCTCGCGGAGGTGGCCACGTACCACCGGCTGCGCAGCGACGAGAAGACGGGCGAGCCGACCAACCACGCCGTCAACCACATCCGTCCCGAACTCGCCGCGCGGATCGACGTGGAGGACCTGGTCCGCTGGCCGATGACGAAGGTGCTGCGGGACGTCGTCAAGGCGGACATCAGCCGCATCACGGACACCGTGGAGGCCCGGCTCGCGGACCCGGAGACCGCCCGGCTGCTCCAGGTCCCGCTGCTCAGCCCGATCCTGCACTACACGGGCGTGACGTACGACGCCGAGGGCCAGGTGCTGGATGTTGCGGTCATCCACTACCGGGGCGACCGCTTCTCGTTCACCGTCACCCTGGACGCGACCTGATCCCGGGTGCCGCCCAGGCCGTACGATGCCCTGCGTGACGCACGACGACGCTCCGCCGCTGGCGGACCTCATGCCGTGGTCCGTCGCACCGCTGCGGCCGGGCCGCGCCTGGCCGACGGCACCCGACCCGGCCTCCCTGAAGGCCCGCTGGGACGCCCTGCTGAAGGCCGAAGGGCCCGACCGGGAGACCCTGTTCGAGCCGACCCGCGCCCGCACGCTCACCTCGGCCGTGGGCCAGCTGCCCGGCCGGTCCGCCGGCACGCGGCGGCTCGCGCGCGCCGAGGGGCCCTGCGCGGAGCCGGTACGGGTCCTCGCGGCCCCCTTCGACGAGCAGTGGCTCATCCCGGACCACCGGTTGATCGACACGGCCCGCCCGGAGCTGTGGCGGGTGGCGGACGCGCACCAGGTGTTCACGGTGGAGACGGGCGACGACGACGCTCCGCTGCTGGCGACATCGCTCCTGCCCACGCTGCGCGCCGGCCGGATCCGCCCGCTTCACCGCCGCCCCGGCGGCCGGGAGCCGAACCTGGCTCCCGGCCTGCTGGATCACCTGTCCGCCCGCCTGGGCGACCGGGTCGCGGCGCCGGACGCGCTGGCCTGGATCCTGGCGACGGTCCGCCCGGACCTCACCGTCCCGCTCACCGACGACCCGTCGCTGTGGTCCTCCGGCGTGGAGTCGGGCCGCCGGATGCTCTGGCTGATGCGCCGCGACGGCGAGCGCCCCAAGCTGCCGGGCGGCCGCCGCCCCTACGTCCGCGCACCCCTGCCGAGCCGGCCCGGGACGCTCCACTACGACCGCGCCGAGGAGGCCCTCCACCTCGACGAGGGCCGCATCTCCCCCGTCCCGCCGGAGGCCTGGGACCACGAGGTGGCCGGAGTCCGGGTCCTGGAGGCCTGGTTCGCGGTCCGCACCGCTGCGGCCGAGCCGGGCACCCTGGCGGCGATCCGCCCGGCCACCTGGCCGCAGGCCTGGACGTCGGAGCTGCTGGAGCTGATCACGATCCTGTCCCTGCTGGCGGAACTGCGGCCCCTGCGGACGGGCTTGCGGGTGACGTCGTCGGTCACGGCGAGCGATCTGCGGGAGGCGGGCGTCCTTCCGGTACCCGGGCCGTGCCGCCGTCCCGCCTCGGTCCTGGACCACCACGAGGAGGGTCCGGACGGTCAGTTCGCGCTGCTCTGACGGCGGCCCAGGGCTGCGCGCGCCGGTCGTCCGGGACACGGCACGCTAGCGCGGCGCGAACCCGTCGAGCACCCGCTCCAGCGCCCGCTCGAACACCGCCTCCAGATCGATCGGCCCCGCGTCCTCCATGAACGCCGCGGCCATCCTCGGATACGCGCCGGAGGCGATCTGGCCGCCCAGATAGGCGATGCGCACCGCGTTCTCCTCGTCCTGCGACCACGGCAGGGCCCGTACCCGCTCCGCGGTGTCGAGTTCGTTGCGGACGTAGGTGGTCACCATGCCGTTCAGCATCGCGATCAGCTCCAGCTTGGTCCCGTACGGCGCTTCCAGCGGGTCCAGGCAGGCCAGGCAGTGCTCCAGATAGCGCAGGGCGTGCGGGCTGAAGCCGTACACCGGGGACATCAGGCGCGGCATCCAGGGGTGCCTGCGCAGCAGCGCGCGCGTCTCCCGGGCGACCCGGAGCATGTCGGCCCGCCAGTGGCCGCTCGGCTCCCACGGGACGTGCTCCGCGCTGACCGCGTCCACCATCAGCTCGTACAGGTCCTCCTTGCGGGGGACGTAGTTGTACAGCGACATGGTGCCGCAGCCCAGCTCGGCCGCGACGTGCCGCATGGACACGGCGTCGAGCCCCTGCGCGTCGGCGATCCGGACGGCGGCGGCCGCGATGTCGTCGCGCGTGTACGCCGGCTTCGGCCCCCGGCCGGTGCGCTCGGGGCGCGCCCAGATCACCTCGGGTACGGCCCCTCGGACTGCCATCGGTCATCACCTCGGTCACCATCGTAGTTACGTACGCCGTACGTAATGCGTTATGGTCGCCCCATGACTACTACGTACGGTGTACTTAGTGAGGGGCTGGAGAAGCGCTTCGGCGCCGTGCACGCCCTGCGGGGGCTGGATCTGGCCGTCGCCGAGGGCACGGTCTGCGGACTGCTGGGTCCGAACGGGGCGGGCAAGACGACCGCGGTGCGGCTGCTGACCACGCTGCTGCGGCCGGACGGGGGCTCGGCGCGGATCGCCGGGCACGATCTCGTACGGGAGGCGGCGGCCGTGCGGCGGCGGATCGGGGTCACAGGCCAGTACGCCTCGGTCGACGGGGATCTCACCGGCCGGGAGAACCTACGGCTGTTCGCCCGGCTGCACCGGGTGCGCGGGCCGGCCGCCCGGGCCGACGAACTGCTGGAGCGGTTCGGCCTGGCCGAGGCCGCGGACCGCAGGGCCGCCGGCTACTCGGGCGGCATGCGGCGCCGGCTGGACCTCGCCGCGAGCCTGATCCGCCGTCCCGACGTGCTCTTCCTGGACGAGCCGACCACCGGACTCGACCCCGCCAGCCGCGCCCGCATCTGGCAGGCGGTGCGCGAGCTGCGGGGGGACGGGACGACGGTGCTGCTGACCACGCAGTACCTGGAGGAGGCGGATCAGCTCGCCGACGACATCGCACTGGTGGACCGGGGGCGGGTCGCGCACACCGGCTCGCCCGCCGAACTCAAGGCGGTCATCGGGTCGTTCGCGCAGGCGGTGGTCGCGGAGACCGACGCGCTGCCGAAGGCGGCGGCCGTACTCGACCGGCTCACCGGCGGCGAGCCCGTGTTCGACCGCGAGCGCAACGCGGTGGGCGCGGTCACCACCGACCCGACCCTGACCCTGCCGCGCCTGGTGCGCGAACTCGACGCGGCGGGCGTGCCGTTGCTGGACGCGAGCATCCGCCCACCCACCCTGGACGACGTCTTCCTGCGGCTCACCGGGGAGCCCACCGACAGCGAGGAGCTTGCCGCATGAGCGCGTTGGCACACGACGGACTCGCGATGACGGGCCGGCAGCTGCGCCGGGTCCGCAACAACCCCGGCCTGGCGATCCTGACCCAGATGATGCCGGTCAACATGCTGCTGTTCTTCGGCTACGTGTTCGGCAGCGCGCTGGCCATGCCGGGGCGCGAGTACCGCTCCTTCCTGGTGCCCGGACTGCTCGTGGCGACGGCCGCCGGCGGGCTGATGACCGGCATGTTCCAGGCCGCCCAGGACACCCACCGGGGCGTGATGGACCGGTTCCGCACGATGCCGGTGAGCCGGGCCGCCGTACCGCTCGGACAGGCCGTGGCCGACCTCGTCGTCACGACCGCCGGCACCGTGCCGTTGCTGCTCGTGGGGCTCGCGGTGGGCTGGCGGATCGAAGGGTCCGCGCTCGAGGCCGCGGGGGCCGTGGCACTGCTGCTGCTCTTCCGGTTCGCCTGCACCTGCGCCGGGATCTTCCTCGGGCTGCTCACCCGCAGCGAGGACGCAGCAGGACAGCTCGGCGCCTCCTCCTTCGTGCTGCCGCTGCTGTCCGACGCGTACATCCCGACGGACAACCTGCCGGGCTGGCTGCGCACGCTCGCCGAGTGGAACCCGATCAGCGCCGTGACGACCGCCCTGCGGGACCTCTTCGGCAACGCGCCCGTCCCGGACGGCGCCGCCTGGCCGGTGGCCCACCCCGTCGCCGGGTCGCTCGCCTGGAGCCTCGCCCTGACCGCGGTGTTCCTGCCGCTCGCCGTGCGCCGGTACGCCCACGCGGAACGGTGACCGGGTACTGACAAACCCGCCGGTCACGGGACATGATCCGGGCCATGGATCATCTGCCCCTGCCCCTGGAGGGCATCACCGTCGTCGCCGTCGAACAGGCCGTGTCCGCGCCCTTCGCGACCCGGCAGCTCGCCGACCTGGGCGCCCGGGTCATCAAGGTGGAGCGGGTCGACGGCGGCGACTTCGCGCGCGGCTACGACACCGCCGCCGCCGGACTCGCCTCGCACTTCGTGTGGTGCAACCGCGGCAAGGAGTCCCTCGCCCTGGACCTGAAGGACCCGCGCGGCCTGGACGTCGTACGGCGGCTGGTCGCGGACGCGGACGTGTTCGTGCAGAACCTGGCGAACGGGGCCGCCGCCCGGCTCGGGCTCGACGCGGCCACGCTGTGCGCCGCGCACCCGCGGCTGATCGCCGTGGACATCTCGGGCTACGGCGGCTCGGGCCCGTACGCGGACAAGCGGGCGTACGACATGCTGGTGCAGTGCGAGGCCGGACTGGTCTCGGTGACGGGGACGCCCGAGCAGCCCGTCAAGGCGGGGGTTCCGGCGGCGGACATCGCGGCGGCCATGTACGCGTTCTCGGGGGTGCTGGCGGCCCTCGTCCGGCGCGGCACGACCGGGCGGGGCGGCCCGGTGGAGGTGTCCATGCTGGAGGCGCTCGCCGAGTGGCTGGGGCATCCGCTGCACCACGCGATGCACGGCGGCGAGCCCCCTGCCCGTACCGGGCTCGCGCACGCCGTCATCGCGCCGTACGACGCCTATGCGACGGCGGACGGCGGGCGGGTGCTGCTGTCGGTGCAGAACGACCGGGAGTGGCGGCGGCTGGCCGAACACGTCATCGGCCGCCCGGAACTGGGGACGGATCCGGCATACGCGACGAACGCGGCACGGGTGGCGCACCGGGAGCGGACCGATGAGCTGGTCGCGGGCGCGCTGGCGGTGCTGGACGCCGAGGAGGCGCTGGCCCGGCTGGAGAAGGCGGGCATCGCCTGCGCACGGCTGAGGGATCTGCACGAGCTGGCGGAGCATCCACAGCTGGCGGCCCGGGAGCGGTGGCGTCAGGTGGGGTCGCCGGTCGGGCCACTGAAGGCGCTGCTGCCTCCGATCACACTGCCGGGCGGGGACGAGGCGCGGATGGGCGACGTGCCCGCGCTCGGGCAGCACACCGAGGCGCTGCTGCGTGCCGTGGGGATGACGGGCGACGAGATCGCAGCGCTACGCCGGGACGGTGTGGCTACCTGAGCACGGGCACCCCGGACAGTGTTCCGGGGGCGCCGGTTGCTCGGTGACGGTGGGCGGTGAGGGTACTCGGTGACCGCTGGGTGAGCGGGCGAGTGCTCAGTGGCCGCCGAAGAGCGAGCGGCGCAGCCTGCGCAGTGGCGCGAAGAGCGAGACACGCCTGACCCGGGTACCCCGGTCGCTGCGCTCGTGCACCGCGTCGCGGGCCGTCAGCTCACGCATCAGCGAGGTCGCCTCGACCGTCTCCCGCTGCGGTATGGCGGGCCCGCCCAGTACCGACAGATGGCGGTCGAGCCGCGAACTGGTCGCGCTGCTCCCGCAGGTGATCGCAGGCACCCTGGCCCTGCTGCGCACTGTTATCTGCTCCATGTCACTCCCCACCCGTACGAGTCCACCCGGCCCGGGCAGGGTAACCCTATCGCCCCGGTGGGGCACGCGTGTATCTCGGCCACAGGATTCACCTTCCCCACAAGGCGGTTGACCATCCTTCGATGACTACTCTCCGAATCCGACCGATTTCAGGGTGAGTTGGACAATGGGCTGACCGGTGGGCCGGGCTGACCCTCCGTCAGGCTCGACGGTTACGGCGAGTGACGTCGAGGACTTCTCGAGCCCCTTCGCGACCAAGGGCGTGTCGCCCGCGAAAAGCCCGAGGGAGCGCGGTTGCACACGGGGGCGCATGAGCCAGAGCTGGTGCACGCGCCCGCCGGCCGGGGCGCCGTATCCGCTGAGGGTGACGACGGCTTCCCCCTTCGACGCGGAAGCGATCACTCCGATACTGCGGCCCTGCCCGTCCTCGCTGTTCGTGGCGCGGGCGTCGGACGCGGCGAGAACGTGGGCGATCTCACGTGCCCGGGCCTGCTCCGCGTCGAGCCGGTCCTGAGTGCGGTTCGCCTGGACCGCGAAGAGGGAGGCGACGACGAGGGCCGCCGCCGCGGTGGCCGTCGCGAGCGGCACGAAGAGGGGGCGCGCCCGGGGCGTTCGCGCGCGTCCCGGCGGAGGCTGGGCGCCCCAGACGTGGGGCGGCAGCTGGGGCGCGCGCTCCCGGCCCGGCACCTGATCCTGCGGGGTGGTGCGGACGGCGGCCAGCACCCGGTCGCGCAGGGCGGCGGGCGCCGGGGCCGCCGTGGACCAGGCGAGGCGCACCGCGTCCTCGGCCAGGTCCCGCACCGCGGCGGCGCACCGGTCGCAGCCCCGCAGGTGCTTCTCGAAGCGGCGCCGCTCGCCGGGTTCCAGCGCGTCGAGCGCGTAGGGCGCGGCGAGGGAGTGCAGGTCCTCGCGGCCCAGCAGCCGGCCGAGGATGCTCATGCGGTACCTCCCAGGCATTCGCGCAGCCGGGTGAGTCCGTCACGCATCCGCGTCTTGACCGTACCGAGCGGCAGTGACAACCGCTCGGCGACCTCACGGTAGGTGTAGCCGTCGTAGTAGGCGAGCGTCACCGACTGGCGCTGCAGCGCCGTGAGCCGGTTCAGGCAGCGGCGCACCCACTCGCGTTCCAGGCCCGCCTCCACCTCCTCGGCGACCTGGTCGAACGCGGGCTCCCCGGCCCGCAGCGCCTCCCGCTGCTCGCGTTCGCCGGCCGCGCGGGCGCTGCGCACCCGGTCGACGGCGCGGCGGTGGGCGAGGGTGAGGACCCAGGACAGGGCGCTGCCCCGGGCCGGGTCGAACCGGGCGGCGGAGCGCCACAGTTCGAGCAGCACCTCCTGGGCGACCTCCTCGGACTGGGCGGCGTCGCGCACCACCCGCCGTACGAGCCCGTACACCGGTCCGGACACCAGTGCGTACAGTTCCTCGAACGCCCTCTGGTCGCCGCCCGCCACGAGCACCAGCAGCTCGTCGGCCGCCATCCGGGCCCCCTCTCCCTGGCCGCAGCCGGCCCTTCCTCGCGCACCGCGCATCCGCACCGCACACACCTCCCCGAGAAGTTACGGATCAGCGGGCCGAAAACGCGGGTCCCGGATCGGGAAAAGTTTTTTCCCGTCCGACCAAACCGATCGGCGGGTCCGCTCCGTATACCCGTCCGTCAAAGGCAAGTAGGCACGGAGGACGGAC
The DNA here is from genome assembly GCF_055569615.1 of Streptomyces sp. NPDC031379. Taxonomy (NCBI): domain Bacteria; kingdom Bacillati; phylum Actinomycetota; class Actinomycetes; order Kitasatosporales; family Streptomycetaceae; genus Streptomyces; species Streptomyces sp. NPDC031379. The sequence continues at coordinate 289,859 of NZ_JBVIIT010000007.1, forward strand.
GGCATGACACCTCTTATCTCCAGGAGCGGAGCGGGGCGCTCGGGCCTGGTCGCGCTCATCTGCGGGGCACTGGCCGCCGGAGGGCTCGCGGCCGCGGGCGTCGCCACGCTGGCACCCGGGGAGGCCTCCGCCTCCTCCCACCGGGAGGCCCCGCTGATCTCGGGCACCCCGCAGTACGACAACACGGACCTGTACGCGTTCGTCAGCCCGGACAAGCCCGACACGACGACGATCGTGGCCAACTGGATCCCGTTCGAGGAACCGGCGGGCGGACCGAACTTCTTCACGTTCGCGGACGACGCCCAGTACGACCTCCACATCGACAACAACGGTGACGCGCAGGGCGAGTTGGTGTTCCGCTACACCTTCAAGACCCACACGAAGAACGGCAACACGTTCCTGTACAACACCGGTCCGGTCACCAGCCTGGACGATCCCGACCTGAACGTCACGCAGACGTACGACATCGAGCTGCTCCGGCTGAAGAACCAGCACGTGATGTCGAAGACGAAGCTCGCGGACGACGTACCGGTGGCACCGTCGAACGTGGGCAAGGCGTCCATGCCGGACTACGGCAAGCTGCGCAGCCAGGCCGTGTACAAGACGGCGGGCGGTGCCGCGACCTTCGCCGGCCAGGCCGACGACCCGTTCTTCCTGGACCTGCGGGTCTTCGACCTGCTGTACGGCGGGAACCTCACCGAGGTCGGCCGGGACACGCTCAAGGGCTACAACGTCAACACGATCGCGCTGCAGGTCCCCAACGACCTGATACGCGAGTCGTCCCACCAGCCGATCGTCGGCATCTGGTCCACCACACAGCGCCAGAACGCGCAGGGCTACTACACGCAGGTGTCGCGCCTGGGCAACCCGCTGGTCAACGAGGTCGTCAACCCGCAGAAGGACAAGGACAAGTTCAACGCGTCCCAGCCCTGGTACGACGCGCAGTTCCTGAAGAACGTCACCAACCCCGAGCTGCCGAAGCTCATCGAGGGGATCTACAAGATCAAGGCGCCCGCCGAGCCGCGCAACGACCTGGTCGACGTCTTCCTCAAGGGCGTCAAGGGCCTCAACCAGCCGCCGAACGTGAAGCCTTCGGAGCAGCTGCGGCTGAACACCTCGATCAAGCCGACCATGCATCCCAAGCGGCTCGGTGTGCTGGACGGTGACAACGCGGGCTTCCCGAACGGCCGCCGGCTCACCGACGACGTGATCGACGAGGCGCTGCAGGTCGTCGAGGGCGAACTGGTCGGCTCCAAGAACGACCTGGGCGACGCGGTGGACAAGAACGACAAGAAGTTCGAGAAGTACTTCCCGTACGTCGCCCAGCCCACCTCGGGTTCGCGCGGCGCGCTCGCCAAGGGGACGACCGCGGGTGCGGACGTACGCAGCCAGCTCGGTGACGCCCTGCAGCCGGCCGGTTCCGGCTCGGGCGGCTCGGACGACACCGTGCTGATCGCGGGCTCGGCCGCCTCCGGCGCGGCCGGGATCCTGCTGATCGGGACCGCCTTCGCGTGGTGGCGCCGGCGCATGCAGCGCCCGTACTGATCCCCGCACCCCACACAGACCGGCGCGGCCCGTACTCCACTCCCCCACGGCGGGCCGCGCCATCCCCTTCCCGACATCTCCAGGCGACCGAGGAGAGGCATGTCCCCGCGTACGAATGACGACGAGACCGGCGAACGGCGGGTGAGCGGCACGGAGCGGGAGACGACCGGGGTGCCTGACCCGTCGGACGCCTCGGCCTCGGCCTCGGGCGACGACACAGCCGGGGACGGAGCCCCGAGGGAATCCGTACCGTCCGACGCCACCGGCGCGGACGACCGGGTGTCCGCCGGCGCGGACGACCGCGTGGCCGCCGTGCGGCGGGCCGGGGCCGCTGGGCGGCGTTGGCGGGCCCTGCACCTCGGCGGTTGCGCGGCGCTGCTGGCGGTCGCGCTGACCGGGGGCGCGATCGCGCTCGGCGCGGATCCTGCGCCGGCTTCGGTGCCGGCCGCCTCCCGGGCCGTGGACCCGGCGGTCCTCGGCGGCGGAGACCTGGACGCGGCCATCGCCGCGCTCCAGGCGCATCTGCGGTCCCAGCCCAAGGACTCCGGCAGCTGGGCCACCCTCGGGCTGGCCTATGTCGAGCAGGCCCGGACCAAGGGCGACCCCTCCCGGTACCCGCAGGCGGACACGGCGCTGCGGCGGTCGCTGTCCCTCGCGCCGGGCAACGACCAGGCGCTGGCCGGCCGTGCCGCCCTCGCCGCGGCCCGGCACGACTTCGCGCACGCCCTGGCCTACGCGGACCAGGCCCTCCGGCAGAACCCGTACAGCGAGCGCGCGCTGTCCTCCCGCGTCGACGCCCTGGTCGAACTGGGCCGGTACGCCGAGGCGTCGAAGGCCGCCACGACCGCCGACGCACGCAAGCCGGGTGTGCCGGTCTTCACGCGGTACGCGTACGTGCACGAGCTGCGCGGGGACGTGACCACGGCACGCCGGGTGCTCGAGCAGGCGCTGTCCGCGGCCGCGTCGCCCGGCGACACGGCGTACGTGGCCGCGCAGCTCGGCCAGCTCGCGTGGAACCAGGGCGACCACAGGTCGGCCCTCACCTACTACGCCCGCGCCCTCGCCGCGGACGACGGCTACCTTCCGGCGCTGGAGGGCCGGGCCCGCGCGCAGGCGGCGAGCGGCGACCGCGCCGCGGCGATCGAGGGTCTGGAGGCGGTGGTCTCCCGGTATCCCCTGCCCGGCCCGCTCGTCGAACTGGGCGAGCTGTACGAGGCGCGGGACGGGGCCGGCGACCGGGCGCGGGCCCGGCGGCAGTACGCCCTGGTGGACGCGTGGATCGCCCTGGCCCGCGCCAACGGCGTCAACGCGGACCTGGACACCGCCCTGGCCGCCGCCGACCACGGCGACCGGGCGGCCGCGCTGCGGGCGGCCCGCGCCGAATGGGCCCGCCGGCACACCGTGCACACGGCGGACGCCCTCGCCTGGGCGCTGCACGTGAACGGCCGCGACGCCGAGGCCCTGCCGTACGCCCGCCGGGCCACGGCCACCGGCTACCGCAACGCCGCCTTCCGCTACCACCGCGGCGTGATCGAGCTGGCCACGGGCCACCGCACGGCCGGCCGTGCCTCGCTCACCGCGGCCCTGGAACTGAACCCCGGCTTCTCCCCGCTCGGCGCGGCGCGGGCCCGCAAGGCTCTGGAGGGTACGAAGTGAAGCCGCGTCTGCTCCTCGTCCTCCTCGCCGCGTGCGCCCTCTCGCTCCTCCCGGCCGGCACCGCGAGCGCGCACCCCCTGGGCAACTTCACCGTCAACCGCTACGACGGTCTGGTCGCCGCTCCCGGGCAGCTCCGCGTCGACCACGTGGAGGACCTCGCCGAGATCCCGGCGACCCAGGCCGAGCCCGAGCTGAAGCGGCTGGGCCTGGCGGGGTGGGCCCGGCAGCGGTGCGCCCGGGCCGCCGAGGACAGCAGGCTCACCGTCGGCGGACGTCCGGCGCCCCTGACCGCCGCCGGGAGTACGGCGCGTCTGCGCCCCGGTCAGGCCGGTCTGCACACCCTCCGCGTGGAGTGCCGGCTGACCGCTCCGCTCCCCCGGGGCGCCGTGGCCCTCGGCTTCCGGGGCGCCGGTGCGTCCGGGGGGCCCGGCTGGCGGGAGATCACCGCGCGCGGCGACCGGATGACGCTCACCGCGACGGACGTGCCGAAGACCTCGGTCTCGCACGAACTGACGTCCTACCCGCAGGACTTGCTGTCCTCGCCCGCCGACGCCACCGCCGCCTCCCTGCGGGTGCGCCCCGGCGGCCCCGCGCTCGCCGAGGAGCGGCAGAACGCCCCGGGCGCCGGAGTGCTCCCCCGGGGTGCCGACCGCTGGACCCGGGCCCTGGACGACCTGGTGGCCCGCCGTGACCTCACCGTCGGCTTCGCCGCTCTCGCGCTGCTCATCGCGGTCGGCCTGGGCGCGATGCACGCTCTCGCTCCGGGCCACGGCAAGACGTTGATGGCCGCGACGGCGGCCGCGCGCGGGGGCCGGGCCCGGCTGCGGGACGTACTGCCGCTGGCCGCCTCGGTCACGGTGACCCACACCCTCGGTGTGGTCGCCCTGGGCCTGCTCGTCACCGCCGGGTCCGCCGCCACGCCCTCGGTGATCGCCTGGCTGGGCATCGCGAGCGGCGTCCTGGTGCTCGCGGCCGGCGCGGGCCTGCTGCGCCGGGCCTGGCGCAGCCGTGCCCACGAGGCCGCCCACGCCCCCGCGCACGCGAGGGAGGCCGAGTGGCGCCAGCTGGCCGGTGTGGGCGCACACCATGGATCAGGTCACCACCATCACCACGACGAGGGTGTGGAACACACCCATGGGGGCCACAGCCACGCCTCCCCCCACGACGCGGACCACGCGCACACGCACGGGGACCACGCCCACCCGCACGACGGGGACCACGCCCACACGCACGACGGAGACCACACCCACCCGCACGACGGAGACCACGCCCACACGCACGGGGGTCTGACCCATTCGCACGGAGGCCACACCCACACGCACCCCACCGCGCCCACGCTCCGCGGCACGATCCTGCTCGGGTTCGCCGGAGGGCTGGTGCCCAGCCCGTCCGCGGTGGTCGTGCTGGTCGGCGCGGCGGCGCTCGGGAAGGCCTGGTTCGGGCTGCTGCTCGTCGTGGCGTACGGGGCCGGTCTGGCGCTGACGCTCACCGCGGCCGGGTTCGCCGTCGTCCGGCTCGGTTCGGGGGCGGCCCGGGTGCTGGAGCGGCGCCCGCGCTGGACCACGCACCCGGTGGCCGCTCTGGTGCGCCGGACGCTGCCGCTCGTCTCCGCGTCGGTCGTCGTCGCGCTGGGTACGGGATTGGTGCTCAAGGGGGCCGCGTCCGCGCTCGGGTGAGCTACTTTTGTGGAGAATTCGCGCGAGATGCCTTGGGGGCGCCCGTGTCCGAAGAGCCGGGCCGCGAACGTCTGATCGCGGACCGCTACCGTCTGCTGTCCCCGCTGGGCGAGGGCGGCATGGGGACCGTGTGGCGGGCCCGCGACGAGGTGCTGCAGCGTGAGGTGGCCGTCAAGGAGGTGCGGGCGCCGGCCGGGCTGCCCGCCGCGGACGTCGAGCGGATGTACGCGCGTCTGGAGCGCGAGGCGTGGGCGGCGGCCCGGGTCGCGAACCGCAACGTGGTCACCGTGTACGACGTGGCGATGGAGGGCGGCCGGCCCTGGATCGTCATGGAGCTGGTGCGCGGGCTGTCCCTCGCCGACCAGTTGGAGGCGGCGGGCCCCGTGTCGCCGCAGCGGGCCGCGCACATCGGTGCCGAGGTGCTGTCCGCGCTGCGCGGCGCGCACGCCGCGGGGGTGCTGCACCGGGACGTGAAGCCGGCCAACGTGCTGCTCGCCGACGACGGCAGGGTGGTCCTCACCGACTTCGGGATCGCCACGGTCGAGGGCAGCTCCGCGCTGACCATGACCGGTGAGGTGATCGGCTCGCCCGAGTTCCTGGCGCCGGAGCGGGCGTTGGGGCGTACGCCGGGCCCTGAGTCGGATCTGTGGTCGCTGGGTGTGCTGCTGTACGCGGCCGTCGAGGGCGTCTCCCCGTTCCGGCAGGACACCCCGCTGAGCACCCTGCGGGCGGTGGTGGACGAGGAGTTGCCGCCGCCGCGCCGGGCCGGGCCGCTCGCGCCGGTGATCGCCGGGCTGCTGCGCAAGGACCCGGCCGAACGGCTGTCCGCCGAGCGGGCGGAGCGGGAGCTGCGGGTGGTCGCGGCGGGCGGGGCGCCCGGGGCGGACACGACGCCCGCGGCGTCGCCGTACGCTCCGACGGTGGCGTCCCGGACGCCGCGGTCGCGGCCGTCGCACACCCCGCCGGTGCCGCTGCCCACGGGATATCCGGACCCCGGGACCACGGCCGCCGAGCCGGGTGCCCGACCGGATCGCAGCCGGCGTGCGGGCCTCGTCCTGGCCGCGGGCGTGCTCGCGGTCGTCCTCGCGCTGGCCGGGCTGACGTACGCGCTGCTCCACCGCAACGGCGGGAGCGACCAGGGCAACGGCACCGCGAGCACCGGCCGGACGAGCGGTGCCGCGCACTCCCCCGCGGCGAGCGGCACCACCGAGTCGGACACCGGAGCGCCCCCGCCCACGCACAGCAGCGCTTCGGCGAGCAGTGAGCCGGCCCAGTCCGTGCACGTCACCCTGACCGGCGCGCACACGACGTACTCCGGAGCCTGTCCGCCGCCGGCCGCTCAGGCGCCCGCGTTCACCGCGGTGTTCACGGTGGGGCGGCTGCCCGCGGAGGTGGAGTACCGGTGGGTACCGGCGCACGGGTCGGTGTCGGACCCGGGGTGGAAGACGCTGTCCTTCCCGGCCGGCGGCGGAAGGACCGAGCAGGTGCGGCTGACCGTGACGGCGTACCCCGAGGGCCCGGCCGGCGGGACGCTCGAGAACGAGATCAGCGTGGAGGTGCGCGGTCCGGTACGGACCGCGTCGGACTCCGTGCCGTTCTCGGTGACCTGTACGCCGACGGAGACCCCGTCGGACGGGGCCTCCGCTTCTCCTTCGGGTTCGCCAGGCAGTTCACCCTGACGGGCGAGCCCCTACGGGGTCAGGCCGCGTTCGTGAGCACCGGAAGGTAGCCGCCGGACTGGCCGGCCGCGGTGGGGTGGTACGACTCGCCGATGTCGAGCCAGTTGACGCTGTGCAGCCAGGAGTTGCCGGAGCAGATCTCGTGGCCGGAGAACGGGGTGCGGACGTCGCCGAAGACGAAGGCGTGTGCGTTCACGCGGGCCTTGACGGTGGCGTTGAGGAGGTCGGACGCGTCGTTGATGGCCGACCGCTTGGTCTCGGAGAGGCCGAGGCAGCTCTGGCCGAGCAGGTAGAAGCGGGGGTAGCCGATGACGACCACCCGGGCGGACGGGGCCTTGGCGCTGATCGTGTTGTAGACGGTGTCCAGCTTGCCGGGGAGCGTGTTGGTGACGTACGCCTTCGCCGTGTTGATCTTGGAGATGCAGGCGCTGTCGGACTGGATCACACACGTCGTCATGACGTCGGCGAAACCGGCGTCGTTGCCGCCGATGGTGATGGACACCAGTGAGGTGGAGGAGTTCAGCGAGCCGAGCTGGTTCGCCAGCACGTCGTCCGTCTTCGCCCCCGAACAGGCGTTGAAGGCGAACGACGACGGGCTGTGGGCGGCGTTCCACAGGTACGGGTACGCCTTCGTGCTGCGGTCGCAGCTGCCGCTGGAGCTGATGTAGCTCCCGGAGCCGACTCCGGAGGAGTAGGAGTCACCGAGGGCCACATAGCCACCGGTCGCGGCCGTCGAGGAGGCCTGCGCCGAAGCGGCCCCGGTGAGACCGAGGCCGACGGCGAGGAGGAGCGAGGTCACGAATCCGGTAAGTCGGGAACGTCTCATGGAACCTCCCTTTAGCAGGATCTCTGCCTCAACTTTCGTACCAACTACGCGTGTTGACGGGAAGTGTTCATGCCAAGACTTTTGAGGTCTCAACAGGATCAACCCAAGACGTTCACCGCTCATGTATTGCGTGTGCATGTCATATGTGTTGACAGATCGTCAATTGCCTTGCCCCGTACGGGGACGCGAACCGAGGCTTTACCCGACCCGGGAGCGGAACGCGACGCTCCAGGGCCGTGCGCGCGATCCCGCGCGCATCCCCCACCCACGCGCGCCGGACCCGAGGCGCGCGCCGCCATCAGGAGGACTCCCCCGCAATGGCACACCTGCGTTCCGACAAGCTCCGCATAGCCGCCCTCACCGGCGTCGCCACCGCCGCGCTCGTCGGCGGTCTCACCGCCCTGCCGGCCCAGGCCGCCCCGGCCACCGGCAAGGTGCTGGCCGCGGACTCCCCCACGGCCGTCAAGGGCAGCTACATCGTCACGCTGAAGAAGACCGCCGGCTTCACGGCCGCGTCGGGCACCGGCAAGGGCCTGGTCGCGCGGTACGGCGGCACGGTGGAGAAGACCTTCCGCACTGCCCTGAACGGCTACACCGCACACCTGACCGCGACCGGAGCCGCGAGACTCGCCGCCGACCCCGACGTGGCCTCCGTGGAGCAGGACCAGCGCGTCCACCTGGCCGACACCACGCAGTCCGACGCCCCCTGGGGCCTGGACCGCATCGACCAGACCAGCCTGCCGCTCACCGGCACCTACACCTACCCGGACAGCGCGGGCAGCGGGGTGACGGCGTACGTCATCGACACCGGCGTGCGCATCACGCACACCCAGATCAGCGGCCGCGCCTCCTACGGCTACGACGAGGTGGACAACGACACCACCGCCCAGGACGGCAACGGCCACGGCACCCATGTGGCCACCACCATCGCGGGCTCCACCTACGGCGTGGCCAAGAAGGCGAAGATCGTCGCGGTCCGCGTGCTCGACGACAACGGTTCGGGCACCACGGCCGGAGTGATCGCCGGTGTCGACTGGGTGACCGCGCACCACAGCGGACCCTCGGTCGCCAACCTCTCGCTCGGCGGCTCCGCCTCCGCCTCGCTGGACACGGCGGTGCGCAACTCCATCGCCAGCGGCGTCACCTACGCCGTCGCGGCCGGCAACAGCAGCGCCAACGCCTCCTCGTACTCGCCCGCCCGGGTGACCGAGGCGATCACGGTCGGCGCCACCACCAGCTCCGACGCGAGGGCCGGCTACTCCAACTACGGCTCGGTCCTGGACCTGTTCGCGCCCGGCTCCTCGATCACGGCCGGCTGGAACACCGGCGACACCGCGACCAACACCATCTCCGGCACCTCGATGGCGACCCCGCACGTGGCGGGCGCGGCCGCGGTCTACCTCGCGAACCACACCTCGGCCACCCCGGCCCAGGTCGCCACGGCCCTGGTGAACGGCGCCACCTCCGGCAAGGTCACCAGCCCGGGCAGCGGCTCGCCGAACAAGCTCCTGAAGATCGTCCCGTGATCCCCTCCCGTACCCGCTGACCAGCCGTTCCCCGGAGACCCTCCTGGCCTCCGGGGAACACTTGTTCAACGAGGAACCGTCGTCTTGACGGCCCACCTCGGTCTGCGCCACATTGAAGCCCGGCATCCGGCGCGTCGGGGGGCAAAGTCGCCAATGCAGACCTTCGGTATCAAGACACCTTCACCAGACGGCGCCACGAGGGACGCCGAGGGCGTGCGGCCAGGTTCGGGGAGGGACCTGTCACCGCTGCTCGCGGGTGCCGCGACCGCCGTCGGAGCGGTCGGTGCGCTGCTCGCGCTCATCGATTCCGCCTCGCCACTGCGTGGCCCATGCACGTTGTTCTTCCTGCTCCTGGCGCCGGCCGTGGCGATCGCCGCGGCCCTGCGGGGGCTGGATCCCTTCGGCCGGGGCCTGTGCGCCCTTGCGGGTGCGGTGGTCGTCAACATGCTGGTTGCGCAGGGCATGCTGGCCGTGCACCGCTGGTCGGTCCGCGGCGGAGTGGTCACGGTGACCGCACTGAGCCTGGCCGTTCTGCTCCTGGTTCTGCTCCGGGACCGAATTTCCGGAAAACGCGCACAGGAGTGAACGACTTGGGCCAAAGTTGTGTAATGGCCAAACCAACAAAAACGTGAGGCAGCCTTCCAGGTCTTGCCTTTCGGCTTCAACCGTCAATACCGTCATACATCTCACCCGCATCGGCACGTCGAACCACGGCTCCAGGGGAGGGCTCAGGGCCGCGGCGTTTCCGGCGCGGGGCGCGGTAGGGGGGTGCCGTGCTCGGTGACCGCAACTGTGACCGAGCCGTGCCGCGCGACCGGCTGCCGTTTTTCTCCGGCAGGCCGGCCAGCTTTGCCAGCTCGTCTCCGGGACCGGAGATCAATTCACCGTACCGAAGATGAGAACCCCCCTTTCGAACCGGACACACAGCCGGGCCGCCCAGGGGCGGGCGGTCCACCGGACGAGAGGGAAAAAGACTCATGAGTTCTGTTCTGCGCCCGCCCAGTTCGGGTCAAGATCCATTGTTCGCCAGCCGATACCGGCCCATCTCCTCTCACCTGGCGATCACTCCGCCGGTGAGCGTGGTGATCCCCGCCATGAACGAGGCGGAGAATCTGCCCTACGTCTTCAAGACGCTTCCCGACTGGATCCACGAAGTCGTGCTCGTGGACGGGAATTCCACGGACGACACCGTCGAGGTCGCCCGTTCCCTGTGGCCGGACGTCAAGGTCGTCGAACAGCGTGGCAAGGGCAAAGGGGATGCCCTGATCACCGGCTTCGAGGCCTGCGGCGGCGACATCATCGTGATGGTCGACGCGGACGGCTCCGCCGACGGCAACGAGATCGTCTCGTACGTCTCCGCGCTGGTCTCCGGCGCCGACTTCGCCAAGGGTTCACGCTTCGCCAACGGCGGCGGCACGGACGACATGACCTTCATCCGCAAACTCGGCAACTGGGCGCTGTGCACCGTCGTCAACCGCAAGTTCGGCGCCCGCTACACCGACCTCTGCTACGGGTACAACGCGTTCTGGCGGCACTGCCTGGACAAGATCGACCTCGACTGCACCGGTTTCGAGGTCGAGACGCTGATGAACATCAGAGTGGTCAAGGCGGGGCTGAAGGTGCAGGAGATCCCGAGCCACGAGTACCTGCGCATCCACGGCACGAGCAATCTGCGGGCCGTCCGGGACGGGCTGCGGGTGCTGAAGGTGATCCTCAAGGAGCGCTCCAACCGGCGTGACCTGCGCCGGCGCACGCACAGCTCGCCGCTGCTGCACACCGGGCGGGGAGAGGTGTCTTGAGAGATCCCGGCATCTCCGTCGTGATCTGCGTGTACACCGAGGACCGCTGGGAGGACATCCTCGCGGCGGTCGCCTCGGTACGCGCGCAGTCGTATCCGGCGCTGGAGACGCTCCTGGTCGTAGACCACAACCCGGGCCTGCGGGACCGGCTGGCCCGCGAGTACAAGGAGTCCGAGGGCATCCGGGTCCTGCCCAACGCGGGCCCGCGCGGACTGTCGTCCGGGCGCAACACCGGGATCGCCGCCTCGTACGGCGAGGTGATCGCCTTCCTGGACGACGACGCCGTGGCCGAGCGGGACTGGCTGCGCCGCTTCGCCGAGGGGTACGCCGACCCGCGCGTGCTGGCCGTGGGCGGGCGGACGGTGCCGGTCTGGGCGTCGGGCCGGCGGCCCGTGTGGTTCCCGCGGGAGTTCGACTGGGTGGTGGGCTGTACCTACCGGGGGCTGCCGCCGGGCCGGGTCCGGGTCCGCAACGTCCTGGGCGGGAACGCCTCCTTCCGGCGCACGGCGTTCGCGGCGGCGGGCGGCTTCGCCACCGGCATCGGCCGCGACGGCGACCGCCGCCCGCTCGGCTGCGAGGAGACGGAGCTGTGCATCCGCCTCACCCGGGCCCGCCCCGACGCCGTCCTGCTCATCGACGACCGCGCGGTGATCCACCACCGCGTGCCGGAACCCCGCGAGCACTTCGCCTACTTCCGCACCCGCACCTACGCCGAGGGGCTGTCCAAGGCGCTGGTCGCCCGGAGCGTCGGCGCCGGCAAGGGCCTGGAGTCCGAACGCCGGTACACCACCCGGGTGTTGCCGGCCGGGGTCGCCCGGGGGCTGCGGGACACCCTGCTCGGCCGGCCGGGCGGGGCGGGGCGCGCGGCGGCGATCGTCGCGGGGGTGCTCACGGCGGCGGGCGGATACCTGGTGGGCAGCGTGCGGGCCCGGCGGGGAGCGCCCACGTTCACGGTGGCGCCGATCCCGGGGGCGCCCACGGACGACACAGGCACGGCCCGGGGAGGCACACATGAGTGACGTGCCCGTGCCCATCCTCATGTACCACTCCGTCGCGGCCGCGCCCAACGACGCCACCCGTGCCCTGTCGGTCGCGCCGCAGGCGTTCGCGGAGCAGATGGCGCTCATCGGTGACCTGGGCCTGACCCCGGTCACCACCGCCGATCTCGCGGCCCGCTGGCGCTCCGGCCGCCCGCTGCCCGCCCGGCCGGTGCTGATCACCTTCGACGACGGCTACGAGGGCGTGCACCGGCACGCCCTGCCCGTGCTCGCCGAGCACGGCTTCCCGGCCACGCTGTTCGTCTCCACCGGCTGGATCAGGGGTGCGTACGACACCGGGGGCGGCCTCGACACCATGCTCGACTGGGAGCAGGTGCGCGAGCTGGCGTCCGCCGGGGTCGAGATCGGCGGGCACAGCCACACCCACCCGCAGCTCGACCAGCTGGGCGACGGCGAGCTGCGCACGGACCTCACCCGTTGCACGCGGATCGTCGCGGACGAACTCGGAGCGCCCCCGGAGTCGTTCGCCTACCCGTACGGCTACTCCAGCCGCCGGGTCCGCCAGGCCGTGCGCGCGACCGGGTACGCCCAGGCGCTCGCCGTCGGCAACGGACTGGCCCGCCGCCGCCAGGGTCCGTACGCCCTGCGGCGCGTCACGGTCCGCCGCGGCACGGGCGTCGAGGAGTTCGAACGACTGCTCGAAGGCCGTGCCATCGCCCGCAACTTCGCCAAGGACCGTGCCCTCACCCAGGGGTACGCCCTCGTCCGCAGAGCCCGCCAGGTCCGCCGGAAGGCCATCCGTTCCCGTGTCTGACACGACCACCACAACCGAGGCCGAGACGCCCGGCGCCGAGGCGCCCGTGAAGACCCGGCGCCGTCTGCGGCTGCCCGGCACGGGCCGGCCCGCCGGCGGCAGCCCGCTGTTCCGCAACGCCTACGCGCTGATGCTCAACACCGGCATCTCCGCCGTCCTCGGGCTCGGGTTCTGGCTGGCCGCGGCACGCTACTACTCCGAGTCGGCGGTCGGCCAGGGTTCGGCCGCCATCGCCGCGATGAAGCTGCTCGCCGGGCTCACCGCGGTGACCCTGACCGGCGCCCTGGCCCGCTTCATCCCGGTGTCCGGGCAACGCACCGGCCGCCTCATCTTCCGTACGTACGCGGGAAGTTCGCTGATCGTCGCGCTCGCCGCCGGCGTGTTCCTGCTGACGCTGGACGCGTGGGGGCCGTCGTACCGGTTCCTGCACGGCACGCTCAACGGGCTCGGCTTCATCGCGGCCGTCGCCGCCTGGAACCTGCTCACCCTGCAGGACGGCGTGCTGACCGGACTGCGCAGCGCGCCCTGGGTGCCGGTCGGCAACACCGTGTTCTCGGCGGTGAAGCTGGCCCTGCTCGTCGCGTTCGCCGTCGCCATCCCGGCCACCGGTGTCTTCGTGTCCTGGGTGGCCGCGATCGCCACCTCGGTGCTGCCGCTGGGCTGGCTGGTCTTCCGCCGGCTGGTACCCCGGCACGTGAAGGCGACCGACGGCCGTACCGACCCGCCGACCCTCAAGCAGATCGGCAGGTTCCTGGCCGGGGACTACACCGGCTCGCTGTTCTCCCTCGCCGTGGTCTACCTCGTCCCGGTGATCATCGCCGCGCAGGTCAGCTCCGAGGAGAACGCGTACTTCTACATCACCACCACCATCGGCGGCACGACCAACCTGCTCGCGATCAACATGGGCGCGTCGCTCACGGTCGAGGGCTCGCACGACCCGGCCCGGCTGGCCGCCAACACCCGGGCCGCGCTCAAGCGGATGGCCCGGATCATGCTGCCGATCGCGGGCCTGCTGTTCATCGGCGCACCCTGGATCCTGGGCGTGTTCGGCGACGGCTACGCGGACGCGGCCACCCCGCTGCTGCGCTGGTTCGCGGTCGGCGCGGTGCTGCGCGTGGTGATGGAGACCTGCTTCGCGGTGCTGCGCGCGCAGAGCCGCACCGCCGGACTCGCCTGGATGCAGGGCCTGTTGTGCGTGCTGGTGCTGGGCCTGACCCTGCTGCTCCTGCCCCGGATGGGGCTGACCGGCGCGGGTGTCGCCGAGATCTCCAGCCTCGCGGTGATCGTGGCGATCGCCGCGCCGAAGCTGTGGAGGACGATACGCTCCGCGCCCGCCGCCGTACCCGAGACGGCGGCCCCGGACGGGGATCTCGCCGATCTGGGGGCGCGCGAGGTCCCGGTCCCCCCGGCACGGGGGCACAGCCCGGCCTGGGCGCTGGACGCCGAGACCCTGGCCCTCGGCATCCACGTGGACTTCGACCATGTGGAGCGGCGGCCGGACGTCCGCCCGGGCCCCGGCACACCGCCCGCGGGCACACCGGTTCCCCCGCCCCCGTCGGGGCTGCCGATGGAGGAGAGCGCGCCCGGCACCGAGGCCTCGCCGGGGCCGGCGGAGGCCGAGCTGCTGAGGGATGCCCAGGCGGCGGAGGTCGACGCGCCGTTCGCGGAAGGGGAACTGGGCGCGCCCTTCGCAGGGGCCGAGGCGTCCTTCGCCGGCGTCCGTGCCCGCTTCACCACGTCCGCGTCCGACGCCGATGTACCGAAGTCCGTACCGGACGAGGCCGTGGCGGAGGATCTCGTGCCCGCTGAGCCGCCCGCTCCCGTGTCGCCGCGGGAGCGGCTGCTGCCCACCCGCTCGGGTGTCGTCCTCGGCTGTCTGCTGATCGCCGCGCTGCTGCTGTACTGGGTGCCCGCGCTCCGGCTCGGCGAGGCCGACCTGGACCGGATGGGCGGCCTCGGGCTGATCTCGGTGCTGCCGCTGCCGACCCTGGTGGGTGCGGCGCTGCTGATCACGGTCTTCGCCACGCTGCTCTGGCTGCGCCGCGAGCACCGGGCACTGCTGCTGGTCACACTGCTGGCGACCGTGGTCTCCCTGCACGCCCTGCCCGCGGTGATCGAGACCGTGCCACGGTTCCCCACGGCGTGGCAGCACCTCGGTTTCATCGACCACGTCGACCGCACCGGTTCGGCCGTGCCGGACCTGGACGCCCGCTGGAGCTGGCCGGGCTTCTTCGCCGTGGCCGCGTTCGTCGGCCGGGCCTGCGGGGTCACCGACTTCACGGAGATCATCCGCTGGTGGCCGACCGCCGTCCAACTGGCCTATCTGGCGCCGATGTTCCTGCTCACCAAGTCGCTGCGGGCGAGCTGGCGGGCGAAGTGGACCGGCATCTGGATCTTCGTGCTGAGCGGCTGGGTCGGCCAGGACTACTTCTCGCCGCAGGGCTTCACCTATCTGCTGTACCTGGTCTTCGTGGCGATCCTGCTGGTCTGGTTCCGCCCGCCACGCGTCATCTGGAGCGGGTTCAGGCCCGGCGAGGCCGAGGTGGAGCCCACCGACCGCCGGCAACGGGCCGTGCTGCTCCTGGTGCTGATCGGCCTGTACGCGGCGAGCGTCCCGGCGCACCAGCTCACCCCGTTCGTGATGCTCGGCGTGCTGGCCGCCCTGGTGCTGTGCGGCCGGTCCGAACTGCGGGGTCTCCCGCTGCTGTTCGCGGTGCTGGTCGCGGTCTGGGTCGGCTTCATGGCGGAGCCGTACTGGTCCGGGCACTTCGACGACCTCTTCGGCGGCGTCGGCGGCGTCGGCAGCAATGTCTCGACCTCCGTCTCCGGCCGTATCGAGGGCGGGAGTTCGACACACAAGCTGGTGCTGTACACCAGGGTGCTGCTGGCCGGCACGGTGCTGGGCCTCGCCTGCTGGGGCTGGTGGCGGCGCCGCTTCCACAAGTACCGCGAGCGGTCCCTGCTGGTCCTCGCCTTCGTGCCCTTCCTGGGCTTCGGCATGCAGTCGTACGGCGGCGAGATGGCGCTGCGCGTCTTCATGTTCGCCGTGCCGGGCGCCGCCCTGCTGGGCGCCCTCGCCCTCTTTCCGCGCACCGGTGTCACCGCCGCGGAACGCGCCAGGGACCGGGTGAGTCTCGCTCCGGTGGCCGCGCTGCTCGCGGGGCTGCTGCTGATGGGGGGCTTCCTGGTGGCCCGCTGGGGCAACGAGCCGTTCGAGCGGGTCCGGCCGGGCGAGGTCGCGGCCATGGACTGGGTGTACGCCCACGACGAGCCGACCGTGCGGCTGCTGTGGCTGAGCCAGGACACGGTCAACGACGTGACCCCGGCGATGCCGTGGGGCGCGCGGGACATGGAGCGGGTCAACTACGTGCCGACCCTGGCGCCTGCCGACCCGGTGCTGGTGTCGAGCCTGGTCAAGGCGCTCAAGGACGCCGGCCCGAACTCGTACCTGATGATCAACCGGAGCCAGGTCACGTATCTGGAGCTGGACGCGGGCTACTCGGCGACCTGGGAGTCCCGGCTGATCGAGAACCTGGACGACCGGCCCCAGCTGACGAAGGTCCTGGTCAACGAGGACGTCACCCTGTACACGCTGCGCGAGCGGCCGGCGGGCGCGGTGCCGAAGCCGGATCCGGGGCCGATCGGGCCGCAGGTGACGTGGACGCCGTGGTCGGTGGTCGGCGCGCTGGCCGCCGTCGCCCTGATCCTGCTGCTGGCCGCCCGTGAGGTGGTGCGGGTCGCGGTCCGGCCGAGCGTGCGTCAGCTGCGGCTGCTGCAGGGCGGTTTCTGGTTCGCGCTGCCCCTGCTCGCGGTGGTGCTGGCCTCGCTGGTGCAGCGGTTCCTGACGATGAAATGACGGGTGTGCGGTGGCTCAGCGGTCGAGCCACTTCACCTCGTAGGCGTGCATGTCGAACCGCTTGCCGTCGACCTGGGCGCTGATCGTCCGGTCGAGGGTGTTGACGACCAGGACGGTCCGGTCGGTGGCCAGGACGCGGACGTTGGGCCGGTCGTCCGCGGCGACGGACACGGGCGCGTACCCCGTCCCCGGCGGGAACGCCTTCGCGAACCTGGTGACCAGGCCGTGCATGGGCAGTTCGCGGCCGCCGCCCGCGCTGTCGGTCGGCGTCCACAGGCAGCCGGCGCAGGCGCCCGTCTTCTCCTGCGGGTTCCAGTAGAAGCCGGAGTCGGCGCCGCCCTTCGCCATGGCGATCATCCCGGTGGCCTGGACGGCGACGCGGTGCGGTTCCGACCAGCCCTTGCGGTCGTCGGCGGCGTCGCCCGGCTCCACGTAGTACTCGGCCCACCACAGGGGCAGGTCATGGGTCTGCCGCCTTACCCACGCGCCGATCGCGGTGAGCTTCTCGGTGGCCGCGAACTCGTTCGGCAGCAGCTCGTCGTCGCGGGTGTAGCTGGAGCCGTCGACCACGGCGAAGTCGGCACCCGCCTTGTGCGTGTTCCAGTACGCGAAGGCGGTGAGGACCCGCTGGTCCATGGCGCCCCAGGGGCCCTTGAGCGCGGAGGAGGCGTTCTCGTCGCGCGGGTCCACGCTGTCCATCGACAGGTACGGGCCGCCGACCATGATGTCCTTGTCGACCTTCTTGAGCGCCTTGTACACGAGGTTGTACATCCTGGTGTAGCCCTCGTAGTCCCAGCGGGACTCGGTGTCGTTCCAGAAGCCCTTGAACTCGTTCCAGACGATGAAGTGCCTGACGTCCGGGTAGCGCCGGGCGACGGTCGCGGCGAGGTCGGCGAAGTCCTGGTAGTGGCCGGGGGTGGGGGCGGTCTCCAGGGCGGCCTGGCTCCAGTCCGTGGATCCCGCCCCGGCCTTGCCGCCCTTCATCCAGTCCGGGGAGCAGCACAGCGTGATCACCGGGGTGCCGCCGGAGGCGCGGACGAAGTCGACACGGCGGTCCAGCGCGCCGAAGTCGTAGTGCCCCCGGACCGGTTCGGGGTTGTCGGCGCCCCAGCCCATGATGTGCTGGTTCTGCGGCAGCCCGCCGCCCTGCCCGAGCAGTCGCTCCACCCGGCGCGTGGCGGCCGTCGCCCCCTGGTCGGCGCTGTACTGGGTGTGCGTGAAGCCCCAGCCGACGTACGGCTCCGGTGTCCCGGCGGGCGTCGCGGGGGTGCCGTGCACCTTGTCGCCGTCGCGTGTGGTGCCGGCGGTGCTGGGGCCACCGGACAGTGCGCTGACCAGGGTCACGACCAGGGCCAGCGCGGCCACGCCCACACCGAGCAGGGCGGTGAGCCGCCACCGCCGAGTCTCCACATCCCACCCATGACGTCCCATCAAGGACACAGTAATGGGGGAAGCCGGGCACCGGGCAGGTCTTGGGAACACCCGGAACAGTCTTGGAACACCCGGAACAAGCGGCGGAAATGCCGTGCGCGGAGCGCATCCGTGCCGGATCATGGCGGCATGTCTGCGAACCCACACGACGCTCTGCCGATCCGGCTCCACGTCGACGACTCCGACTCGCCGTCCGACGTCGTCGACGCGCTGTTCCTCGGCCGCTTCGCGACGGGCGAGCAGCCGTACTCGCACGCGGCGAACATCGACCGCGTGCGCTCGGGAGCGACCCTGCTGCCGGACGGCGCCCGCGTGCTGCGGGTCGCCCGCGACGACGACCGCAGCGCCACCCTCGCCGAGGGCGAGGGCTGGACCGTGCTGGTCTCCCGCTGGAACCGGGGCGCGGACGTCACGGTGACCGCGACCACCGCCGAGCTGGCGAAGCGGATCCTCGACCAGGCCACGGACGGCGCCGCCGACGAGCCCGAACCGCAGCCCGAGAACGTGACGATGGGCTTCTGGTACGTCTCCCCGAGGCGCGGCCCGCACCGCACCACCCGGCAGATCTCCGCCGGCACCTGGGACGAGGTCCGGCACAACTACACGGCTCCGGTGGCGGAGGCGATGGATCACCTGATGAAGACGACCCCCGAGGACATCGCGGGCCGGCTGCTGCTTCTGCACGGGCCGCCCGGCACGGGCAAGACCTCGGCGCTGCGCACCCTGGCCCGGTCCTGGCGGGACTGGTGCCAGGTCGACTGCGTGCTCGACCCGGAACGGCTCTTCTCCGACGTCGGCTATCTGATGGACATCGCCATCGGCGAGGACGACGGCGCCGGCAAGGGCCGCTGGCGGCTTCTGCTGCTGGAGGACTGCGACGAGCTGATCCGCGGCGAGGCCCGGCACACGGCGGGCCAGGCCCTGTCCCGGCTGCTGAACCTCACCGACGGGCTCCTCGGCCAGGGCCGTAACGTCCTGGTCGGTGTCACCACCAACGAGGACCTGGAGCGTCTGCATCCGGCCGTGGTGCGCCCCGGACGGTGCCTGGCCCGCATCGAGGTGGGCCCGCTGACCCGCCAGGAGGCGGTGAACTGGCTCGGTTCCGAGGAGGGCGTCGGCCGGGAGGGGGCCACGCTGGCCGAGCTGTACGCGCTGCGCCGGGGCACGACCCCGACCTCGGTGCCCGGCGCCCGGGACGGAGCGGACGCGGGCCTCTACCTGTAGTGCGGCGCCGGCTGGTGCCCGGGGTGCTTTGATGGTGCTATGACCTTGTTCGTCGGCACCTCGGGGTGGCAGTACAAGGACTGGCGGGACCACGTCTATCCGGCCCGGGTCCCGGCGCGGTTGTGGCTGGAGGAGTACACCCGGCTCTTCGCGACCGTGGAGATCAACAACGCGTTCTACCGGCTGCCCTCCCGGGAGAACTTCGAGGCCTGGCGCGAGCGGGTTCCGGCGGACTTCGTGGTCGCGGTCAAGGCCAGCCGCTACCTCACCCACATCAAGCGCCTCAAGGAGCCCGAGGAACCGGTCCACCGCCTGATGACCCACGCGGCCGGCCTCGGTGACCGGCTGGGCCCCGTCCTGCTCCAGCTCCCGCCCACCCTGCGCGCCGACCCGGCCCTGCTGGACGCCTGCCTGGCCTGTTTCCCGCCGGGTACGCGGGTCGCGGTCGAGCCCCGCCATGACTCCTGGTGGACGCCGGAGGTCCGAGAGGTCCTGGAATCCCGGGCGGCCTCCCTGTGCTGGGCGGACGTCCTGGCCCGCCCGGTCACCCCGCTGTGGCGCACCGCCGGCTGGGGCTACGTCCGCTTCCACCAGGGTCGCGCCCGGCCCTGGCCGCGCTACGGCCGCCGTTCCCTGGAGACCTGGGTGGACCGCGTCGCGACGACGTGGTCCGACGGGCAGGACGTGTACGCGTACTTCAACAACGACCCCGGGGGCGCGGCCGTACAGGACGCGCTGGTGTTCGGCAGGACGGCACGCCGGGCGGGCCTGACGGTGACCCGTACGCCGGAGCCTGCCGAACTCCCGTAGAGGTGTCGCTGCCCCGTGACCCCCTAGCCCTCCCCGTATGCCGCCCGCAGGGCGTCCCGCACCGCGGCCAGCGCCTCCGGCTCGGCCAACCCCAGCCGCCGCACCCGCTCCACGTACGCCTGCGCGGCCAGGGACGCCTCCCGCTCCGCGGCCGAGCCGGCGGCAGCCACGAACGTGCCGTTGCGCCCCCGCGTCTCGATCACCCCGTCGCCCTCCAGCGCCCGGTACGCCTTGGCGACGGTGTTCACCGCGAGCCCCAGGGACTCGGCCAGCCCCCGGACGGTCGGCAGCCGGTACCCCACCGGCACCGCCCCGGACCGCGCCTGCTCGGAGATCTGCGCCCGCACCTGCTCGTACGGGGGCGCGCTGTCATCGATGCGGATCTTCAGGCTCACAGGGCGATTGTCCCGCACCCGCCGGAAAATGAGAGGCACCCCGGTGTTCCCGCCGCGTACGGTTCCTGCCCATGACCGTGATCGTGCGTGACCTGCGCCCCGACGTCCCGGCCGACACCGAGGGTTTCGCCCGGGTACGCCGGCTCGCCCTTCCGTACATCCTGTTCACCCCGGAGTCGGTCCGGCACAACGCCCTCCACATACACCCCGATGCCCGGTACCGCCCACTGATCGCGGAGGAGGACGGGGAGGTGATCGGCACGGCCCAGGTCCATCTGGCCCACGACAGCCCCGAGCCCGGGCAGGGCCTGCTGAACATCTACGTCCGGCCGGACCGGACCCGGCGCGGCGCCGGCGGGCTGCTGCTGCGGGCCGCCGAGGAGCACCTCGCCGCCCAGGGGGCGACCAGGCTGCTCAGCTGGGTGCTCGACGAGCCGGGCAACCGCGCCTTCGCGGAACGGCACGGCTACGGCAGCAGCCGGTCCGCGCACTTCCTCCGTCTCGACCTGGCGCACGCTCCCCTCCCCCCGCTCCCGAAGACCCCGCCGGGCGTCGAACTGCGCACCGCGGCGGACTTCGCGGACGACCCGCGCCCGCTGTTCGAGCTGGACGCCGAGACGCTGCTGGACGAACCGGGCGACATCGACTTCGAGTTCTCGGACTACGACGCCTGGGTCGAGCAGACCTGGAAGCATCCGCTGCTGGACCTCGACCTGACGGTGGTCGCGTGTGTCGAGGGCCGTCCGGTCGCCTTCAGCGTGGCCTACACCGACGGCGCCACCCGCTACTCCACCGCGATGACCGGAACCGCCCGCGCCCACCGCGGCCGGGGCCTGGCCAAGCTCGCCAAGACCCACTCGCTGCACCGGGCCCGCGCGGCCGGTCTCACCGAGGCCTTCACCGGCAACGACGCCGGCAACGACCCCATGATCGCGATCAACAAGTGGCTCGGGTACGAGATCTGTGCCGCGGAGGTGCGCTATGTCCGTGAACTCGGCTGATCCGGTGGCCCGGTGGGAGGTCGTGCTGGTCAAGGCGGGCCGTACGAAGATCCGTTACCCGGCCGAGCTGCTCCAGGACGACGGCACCCGGGTCGCCGTCCGGGCTCCCTGGGCGGGCTCCGGCGTCCGCGACTTCGGCTTCGTCCGCTTCGAACCGGGTGATGTGTTCACCGAGTACTACTGGCGCGACCGCTGGTACTCGGTGAAGGAGGTCCGCGCCGCGGACGGTTCCGTGAAGGGCTGGTACTGCGACATCACCCGGCCCGCGGTCGTCTCCGGGACGGAACTGGTCGTGGAGGACCTCGACCTGGACCTGTGGCGCTCCGCCGACGGCTCGGAGGTGCGGCGCCTGGACGAGGACGAGTTCGCCGAGAGCGGGCTGGCGGAGAAGGACCCCGAGGCCGCGTCCGCCGCCGTGGCCGCCCTCGACGGCCTGGAGGCGCTGGCCCGCGAGGGCGGCTTCGAGGACCTGCTGGCCTGAGGCCTCCGGAGCCCCCGGCTACACCGTGGCCACCACCGCGTACCGCTCGTCGTCCACCGTCTTCCCCCACAGCACGGGATCGTCGGACAGTGGCTCCACGCGCACGCGCCGGGCGAGGGGCGCCAGCAGGGACGTGAGCCGGCCGGCGGGTGTGCCGACCGGGCCGAGGGTCCCCCAGACGCCCTCGACCAGGACGAACCGGCCCGTGGGTCGCAGCAGGGTCCGCCAGTGCCGCAGGACGCGCGCGGGGTCCGGCAGCGCCCACAGCACGTGCCGGACGAGGACGACGTCGTAATCCCGCTCCCCCACCGGCGGGGCGGCGGCGTCCCCGCGCAGCACCACGGCGTCGTGCCCGGCGAGCTTGGCGCGGGCCCGCTCGACCATCGCCGGGGAGAGGTCCACGCCCGTCACGCGGTGTCCCTGTTCGGCCGCGAGGAGCGACAGGCTGCCGGTGCCGCAGCCGAGGTCCAGGACGTCGGCGGGGTGCTCGGGCAGCCAGGTCCGGAGCCTGGCCGCCCAGGCCGCGCGGACCTCGGGGTCGCGCAGGCCGTGGTCCGGCTCGCCGTCGAAGACGGCGGCCTGCGCATCCCAGTCCACGGTGGGGGCAACCGCAACCATGTGCTCGCTCTCGCTCGTCATGCCCAGAGAGTGACACACGCCACTGACAGTGCGGACGTGACAGCCGCCACTGACAGACCGGGACCGATGAGGAACTCTCCCCAAAAGCGTCTATCTCCGTGCCAACGCGGAACCCGGTAGACCCTGAAGGAGGCAGCCATGCGCCGCACCACTGTGCAGAAGCCCCTGAAGAGGACGGACAGCCGCCGGCTCCGCGAAGAGGCGGAGGAGCGCCCCTCGGGGCGGCCGGAAGTGCGCAAGGACATCGCGCGCACCTGGTGGCCCGACGGCTGACGCCGCCGAGTTCCATCAGCCCAGATCCGTTCGGTCCGGCCGCTCGTCAGTCCAGCCGCTTGCGGTAGTGGATCCGGTCGTAAGGGCCGTCGACGCGGCGTTCCACGATCTCGTACCCGTACTTCGGGTAGATCTTCCGGTTCTCCCACATCATCGCGTTCGTGTAGAGCCTGATCTCACCGAGGCCCAGCTCACGCGCGCGTGCATCGACGAAGCGCAGCAGTCGCCGCCCGACGCCCGCGCCGTGGGCGTCGGGCCGGACGGCGATGCTGTCCAGGAAGAGGTGGTCGGCGAACGCCTCGATCACCACGAGCCCGAGGACGGGCTCTCCGGTGACGAACACCTTCCCGGCGGCCACGTCCGCCCCGTGGTCGGCCTCCATGGGCTGGGGCACCACGCCGATGCGCTCGATGTAGTGGCGGTAGGCCGCGTTCGTCACCGCTCGCACGTCCGGTACGTCAACGGCACCGGCCGCCCGGACCCGCTCCATGTCCCTGTCGATCATGCCGAGCACGCTATCCACCCGAGCACGATTTCGGCAGGTGGACGCAAGTCCCCCGGGGGGCGGTCTCAGTCGCAGTACCGGTTGTAGGCCGAGTTGTAGCCCTGGTTGTAGCCGTCGACGTAACCGCGTGCCCATGAGGAGTCGTGGCCGCTCGAGTAGCCGGATCCGTAACCGTCGCGGTCGCAGTCGGAGCGCGCGTCGGAGAAGCCGTCGCGGAAGCCCTGCCGGAAGCCCTGCCGGTAGTGGTTCTGCTCCGGGACAACCGTCGCGGAACTCACGTGCGTTGCGGGAGAGGACGCGAACGCCGGCTGAACGCTCAACGGCATGAGGGCGACACCGGCCGCCGCCAGAGCGGAGCTGAGGGCGGCTGCCCTCCTGATGGTCCTTCGCTGCATGAGTTCTCCCCAGATACGCTCATATGGGATATGTCCACTCTAATAGGCCGAATGTGTGTCGCAACTCGTGGGTAAATCGACCCACTCGGTCGTCGCGGACGGCGGCACAACTCGGGAGCGGGCCGGCAGGAAGCGCCCCAACCTCCTTCCTCAGCCCTCCGTTAGCTCCCCCTTAACGGCACCATAAGGATCCCCTCCACCCGTCTCCAGCAGGCGATTTCACGGTTTCTCGGGGCTAGCTTCTGATCACCCCACGGGATCCAGTCCGTCCCACGGACCGTTCGGAGGAGTTCCACATGCCCGCTCGCGCCCGCCGCAAGGTCGCCGCAGCCGCCGTACTCGGCCTGACGCCGCTCTCCCTGACCGCGCTCGCCGCCGCCCCCGCGTCCGCGCACGGTTCGATGGGCGACCCGGTCAGCCGTGTCTCGCAGTGCTACGCGGAGGGCCCCGAGAGCCCCGACTCGGCCGCGTGCAAGGCGGCCGTGGCGGCCGGCGGCACGCAGGCGCTGTACGACTGGAACGGCATCCGGATCGGCGACGCGAACGGGCGGCACCAGCAGCTGATCCCGGACGGCAAGCTGTGCAGTGCGAACAGCGAGGAGTTCAAGGGCCTCGACCTGGCCCGCGCCGACTGGCCGGCGACGAGCGTGCACAGCGGGTCGTATACCTTCAAGTACCGCGTGACCGCCCCGCACAAGGGCACCTTCAAGGTCTACCTGACCAAGTCCGGTTACGACCCCGCGAAGCCGCTGGCCTGGTCCGGCCTGGACCTGGAGCACCCGGTGGCGACGGTCACCGACCCGGCCCCCTCGGGCGGCTTCTACACCTTCTCCGGCTCGCTCCCCGAGCGGTCCGGCCGGCAGCTGCTGTACGCGGTCTGGCAGCGCTCGGACAGCCCGGAGGCGTTCTACTCCTGCTCCGACGTGGACTTCGGCGGCGGCAGCGGCAGGGACAGCGGCGGCGGCAAGGAGAGCAGCGGCGAGAGCGCCGAGAGCAGCGCCGAGAGCACCGGAACCACCCCGGCCCCGGCCGCCTCCGCGCCCTCCGACGAGCAGATCGCGGCCGGTGCCGACAAGTCGACGATCGAGCACTACGGTCACGGCGACGACGACGCGAGCACCTCGGCGGAGCCCAGCGCCCCGGCCAACCGGCCGAAGGCCGCCGGGACCTCGGAGAACCTCGCCGAGACCGGCGCGTCCACCGGCACCTCGTACCTCGCGGTCGGCGGCGCGGCGGCGCTGGCGCTCGGTTCGGCGGCGCTGTTCCTGTCGGTGCGCCGGCGCGCGACGGCCGGCGGGCACCGCCGGTGAGGTTCCGGGGCCTGTCCGGCGGCTCAGGCCGGACAGGCCCCGGCGGCGGTCAGCTGAAGGCCGACGCGCAGGTGGTGGGGGTGGCGTGGGCCGGGTCGAGCGCGTTGGCCGCCTCGTGGAAGGCGATCCGGTCGAACAGGGCGATCGCCACGTGCTCGGAGAGGTCGAGCGGGCACAGGTCCTGCAGCAGGACGTTACGGACGTCCGAGCCGCTCAGGTACTGGCTGCGCCACGGGGTGGCGACCTCGTCGTACTTGGTGGCGATGACCGTGTAGTGCACTCCGGGGACGGTGTCGCCGTCCGCGTTGAGCTTGGTGAGGAAGCCGGAGCCGGGGATCTGGTCGGCGAGGCCGGGGGTGGTGGCCTTGATCAGGGCCTCGGCGCCGGGGAAGTACGGCAGCAGGCTGGTGAGGCCGCTCAGACTGGCGCCGTGGTTGTCGGGGGCGATGCCGACGAGGGCGTTCACCTTGTCCGCTCCGCCGAGGAACTTCAGGTAGTACCGGGGCATCATGCCGCCCTGGGAGTGTCCGACCAGGTCGACCTCGGCGGCTCCGGTGGCGGTGAGCACCTTGTCGACATAGGCGGAGAGCTGTTCGGCCGACTTGTCGATGGGGCCGAGGCCGTGGAAGAGCGGTACGCCGGCCAGCTGGCCGTAGTCGAGGGAGTAGACGCAGTACCCGCGGTCCTTCAGGTAGGGGGCGAAGGAGAGCCAGTTGTCGACGGAGTTGCCCAGGGTGCCGTGGACCAGGACGACCGGGCGGGGATGGGCGGCGGAGGGCTTGCAGGAGAAGTCGTTCCAGCCCCTGCTGGGAGCGTCGGAGGCGTGGGCGGTGGCGGCGGGCACGGCGGCGACCGCTGCGGTCAGGAGCAGCGCGGCGAGGGGTCTGAGCACTCGCTTCCAGGGCAGCATCGTGTGATCTCCTTGCGGCTCAAGGGAGGTGCGACGGCCTAACCCTGTGATCCGGATCACGAGGATGCTGTTCACTCGTCAAGTTACGGGCGAGTAGTCCAAGTGTGAAGTTACGCGCGAGTAAAAACTTCCAGTGATAACCAGCGCCCCATCGGGCCTCTAGCGGACCATCACCAAGCAGGCCGGATCGGACCATAGGGCGCGATCCGCGCCAACCGGTCGCGCAACACGCACAGTTCACCCTCGCCCAGCAGTTCGGCCCATCGCCCGACCACCTCGGCGGCCGCCTCCTCCGCCGCCCGGGTGCAGGCCCGGCCGCGCTCGGTCAGCACGATCAGCCGGGCCCGCGCGTCCTCGGGGTGCGGCCGGCGCTCGGCGTACCCCTTGCGTACGATCTCGTCCACGAGCTGACTCGCCGCCTGCTTGGTCACACCGAGGTGCGCGGCGAGATCGGTCGCGGTGGCCCCGCCCGGGGCGAGCCGCGCGAAGGCGAAGCCGTGGGCGGGCCGGAGATCCGTGAAACCGCGGGCGACCACCCCGTCGTGGATGCGCTGCGTGAGGTCACCCGCCACGGCGAGCAGGGCGGCGGACAGGGCCATGGCTTCGGAGTTCTGCACGGAGGCATTGAAACACCCTTGACGAATCAGTCAAGCAGCTTGACCATATAGTCAAGTTACTTGACCAGTTGGTCATCCCTGAACGGAGAACTCCGCCATGCCCGTCGTCCGCTCCTCGGCAGCCGTCACCCATGAGATCCACGGCGCCCGCTTCGTCTCCTACGCCACTCCGCGCACCGGCAGCAGGGAACTGTGCGCCTGGCGCGGCGAGATCCCGCCCGGCACCAAGGCGCCCGCCCACACCGTCAACCGGGAGGAGATCTTCCATCTGCTCGTCGGCGAGCTGCTGATGACCCTCGACGGTCACACCGAGCGGATCTCGGCGGGCGACACGGTGATCGTCAGCCCCGGCGCGACCCTGGCCGTCGAGAACCCCACCGGCCACACCGCGATCTCCTGGGTCACCACCTCCGTCGGCCTGCAGGCACAGCTCGCCGACGGCACGCGCATCACTCCGCCGTGGGCCAACTGACTGACCGGAGGCCGGGTCACGCCGCCAGCGCCCCCGGCATCACCGCCCGCGGCCCGAACTTCGCCCGCGCGCGGTCCGCGACCTCCTCGATGCGGCGGACCTTCTCGTCCACGGGGTCGAAGGTGAGCTGGTAGGAGGCCTGGTCGGCGGGGGTCAGGCCCTCGGCGCGCAGGGCGAGGGCGCGGACCCGGGCGCGCTGCAGGCCGAGCGCCCCGTACAGGTCGTAGGCCGCCCTGGTCAGGGCCGCCGAGTGGGCGGTCGGCTCCTTCAGGGTGCGGCTGCGGGTGGTCGAGGAGCGGTCGGCGTAGCGCACGGTGAGGGTCAGGGTGCGGCAGACCTTCTCCACCGCGCGCAGCCGGGCGCCGATCTCCTCGGCGGCCGACAGCAGCGCCCCGCGGTGCCGGCCGGGATCCAGCTCGTCGATGTCGAAGGGCCGTTCGGCGACCAGAGAACGTGAGACGGCGTTCGGGACGACCCGGCCCCGGTCGATGCCGCTCGCCTTCTCGCGCAGCTCGCGACCCGCCTTCGCGCCGATCAGCCGCTGGAGCGTGGACAGCGGCGCGGCGGCGACCAGACCGAGGGTGTCCAGGCCGTACTCGCCCAGCGTGCGGGTGGTCGCCGTGCCGACGCCGGGCAGCGCGGACACCGGCCGTTCGGCGAGGAACTCCGCGATGCCGTCCGGGTCCCCGGGCACCGCGCAGGTCACCCCGGGCCGGGCGTCGCGCAGCGCGACGCGGGCCAGCATCGGGCCCGGACCGGCGCCGATCACACAGTCGACGCCGTACCGGGCGAGGGCCCGGACCCGGATGACCGAGGCCAACTCCACGGCGGTGCGCCCGAAGTACCGTTCGGCGCCGCGGAGATCGGCCAGGGCCCCGTCGGGTGGCAGCGCCTCGACGACCGGCGTGAACTCCTCCAGCAGCCCGAGCAGCCCCGGCAGGGCCGCCTCGTACATCGGCGGCAGCTGGAAACGTACGCAGAGGATGGTCATCCCGCACTCCCCGGACTCTGGTGCCACAACTTCCTTCCCACCGCGGGCCCCTCGCCCGCGGGGCGCAGATCCGCCCAGGGGTGCATCTCGTACCCCGTGGGCATGCGGATCGTCCGGCCCTCCATCGGATCGCGGGCCGCGGAGCCGGCCGGCGGGGGCAGCCCGTCGGACCCCGCGAGCCGGGCCCGGGACGGACCGCCGTCACCCTCCGCCGCGGATCCGTCCCCGGCCGGGGATCCGTTCCCGGCCGTGCCGGACGGTTCGGCCAGCCGGGCCGCGACCCCGTCGAGTCCTTCCGCGAGGCGTACGTCCACCAGCTCGGCGAGGTTCCAGGCGGCGGCGCCCACCACGCTCAGGCTGCGCGGACCGCGCCGCTGCACCACTCCGCGCACCAGCAGCAGCCAGGAGTGGAAGACGGTGTGCGCGCAGGCGTCGTGGGAGTCGTCGAAGAAGGCGAGGTCGACCAGGCCCGTGCCGTCGTCGAGCGTGGAGAAGATGACCCGCTTGCCGGAGCGGATCGGCGGGGTCTGGGTGGCCGCCTTGGCGCCCGCGACCAGCACGGTCTCGCCGTGCCGGGCCTCGCGCAGCCGACGTGCCGAGACCACGCCCAGCTCCTTCAGGAACTCCCGGTGGTCGTCCATCAGATTGCGCGAGGTGTCCATGGACAGCACACCCAGCTCGGCGCTGAGCCGTTCCGCCGACGACAGATCCGGCAGCCCGGCCGGTGCCGTCTTCCGGCCTCCCGCCAGCGGCAGTTGCCCACCGCCACCGCTCCGGGCGCCCCGGTGCAGTTCGGTCAGGTGCAGTTGCAGATCACGCCGGTTGGCGCCGAAGGCGTCCAGCGCGCCCACCTGTGCGAGCCGCCCGGCGAGCGGCCGGCTCGGCCGGGCCCGCTCCCAGAAGTCCAGCAGGGAGGAGTACGGCCGGCCGGCCTCGATCCGCTTCGCCTCGGCCTCGCTGATGCCGTGCACGTCGCAGAGGGCGAGCCGCAGCCCCCACACCGCCGGGGATTCAGACACCAGTTCGATCGTGTGGGCGACTCCGGAGGCGTTCACGTCCAGGGGCAGGATCGGCACCCCGCGCCGCCGCGCGTCCGCCAGCAGCAGCCGCTTCGGGTACATCCCGGGGTCGTGCGTGAGCAGCCCCGCGTAGAAGGCGGCGGGGTGATGGGCCTTCAGCCACGCCGACTGGTACGTGGGCACCGCGAAGGCGACCGCGTGCGCCTTGCAGAAGCCGTACGACCCGAAGGCCTCGACGATCTCCCAGGTCCGCTGGATCGTCTCCGCGCCGTACCCCCTGGCCGCCGCGTGCTGCGCGAACCACACCTTGATCCGCGCCTGTGACTCCGCATCGGACAGCCCGCGCCGGACCCGGTCGGCCTCGCCCCGGCCGCAGCCGGTCATGACGGCGACGATGTCGATGACCTGCTCGTGGAAGACGACGACCCCGTACGTCCCCTTCAGCGGCTCCTCCAGGTCCGGGTGCGGATAGCGCACCGGCGCCCGCCCGTGCCGCGCCTCGATGAACGGCCGCACCATGTCGGCGGCGACCGGGCCGGGCCGGAAGAGGGAGATGTCGACGACCAGGTCGTGGAAGGTGCTCGGCTGCAGCCGGCCCACCAGGTCCCGCTGGCCCGGCGACTCGATCTGGAAACAGCCGAGGGTCTCGGTGGAGCGGATGAGCCCGTACGTCGCCGGGTCGTCCGGCGCCAGCGCGTCCAGGTCGACCCGCTCGCCCGTCGCCCGTTCCACCTCGGCGACCGCGTGCGCCATCGCCGACTGCATCCGCACGCCCAGCACGTCCAGCTTGAGCAGCCCGAGATCCTCCACGTCCTCCTTGTCGAACTGCGACATCGGCAGTCCCTCGCCGCTGGTCGGCACCACCGGCGTACGGGCGAGCAGGGAGGCGTCGGAGAGCAGCACCCCGCACGGATGCATGGCGACCCCGCGCGGCAGGGCGTCCAGCGCCTCGACCAGTTCCCAGAGCCTGCCGTACTTCTCCTTCTCCCCCGCCAGCCGCTTCAGCTCGGGCAGTTCCTCCAGCGCCGCGCGGGCGTCCCGCGCCCGGATGTGCGGAAAGGACTTGGCGACCCGGTCGATCTCGGCCGGGTCCATGGACAGGGCGGCACCCACGTCCCGGATCGCGTGCCGGACCCGGTAGGTCTCCGGCATCGAGACGGTGGCGACCCGCTCACCGCCGAACCGGTCGATGATCGCCCGGTACACCTCGAGCCGGCGCGCGGACTCCACATCGATGTCGATATCGGGCAGCACCACACGCTCCTTGGACAGGAAGCGCTCCATCAGCAGCCCGTGCTCCACCGGATCGGCATGCGCGATACCGAGGAGATGGTTGACGAGCGACCCGGCGCCGGAGCCGCGCGCGGCCACCCGGATCCCCATCTCCCGCACGTCGTCCACCACTTGGGCGACCGTCAGGAAATAGGAGGCGAAACCGTGGTGGGCGATGATGTCCAGCTCGTGGTGCATCCGCTCCCAGTACGCACGCCTGCCGCCGTGGCCGAGCCGCACCATGCCCGCCGCGGCCCGCGAGGCGAGGGCCCGCTGGGCGGTGCGGCGGCCGGCGCCGACGAGGTGCGGCTCGGGGAAGTGGACGGTGCCGATGCCGAGGTCGTCCTCGGGGTCGACCCGGCACTCGGCGGCGGTGACCCGGGTCTGCTCCAGCAGCCGGTGGGCGGTGTCGCGCCGGTAACCGGCCGCCTCCACCACCCGCTCGGCGACCTGGAGCATGGTCTGCGCGTCCTTCAGCCAGGCCTCGCCGGAGTCCAGCTCCCCGCGCGGGTCGACCGGGACCAGGCGCCGCGCGGCGTCCAGCACGTCGGCGACCGGCCCCTGACCGGGATCGGCGTAGCGGACGGCGTTGCTCAGCACGGGCCACACCCCCTGCTCGGCGGCGAAGCCGACGGTGCGGGCGGCGAGCCGCAGGGAACCGGACCCCGTACCCGTCCGGCCGTGCCAGACGGCCTCCAGTCGCAGGGCGTCACCGTAGACCTCGCGCCACGGGCCGAGCAGCGTCGCGGCCCGGTCGGGACGCCCCGCGGCGAGCGCGCGCCCCACATCGGAGCCGGGGCCGAGCAGTACGAGCAGGCCGTCGCCGCGGTGGTCGGACCAGGGCAGCAGCGGTGTGCCCGCGCCCGCGTGCGCGGCCGTGACGATCCGGCACAGGCCGGCCCAGCCCCGCGCGCCGTCCCGGGCGAGGAAGGTCACCCGGGGAGCCGACTCGTCCACGAAGGCACCGCCCCGCACCGGGGTGCGGCGCCTCTCACGCCGTACCTCCGCAGCCTCCACCGCCAGGTTCACCCCGAACAGCGGGCGGACGCCCACCTTGGCGCAGGCCTTGGCGAAGCGGACCGTGCCGGCGACGGTGTCGCGGTCGGTGAGGGCGAGGGCGTCCATGCCCCGCTCCGAGGCGCGCTCGGCCAGCCGCTCCGGGTGGGAGGCGCCGTACCTCAGGGAGAACCCGGAGACGGTGTGCAGATGCGCGAAGCCCGGCACACGCACCTCCCGCACTCGTGAGCCCCGAACGGCTCTCGAACATCAGTTCCCTACTTCCTCATCCACCATACCTCCATTCTCGAACATGTGTACGACATCCCTTCGACCGCCTCTCACCTGCGCAAACGCCCGGCCGTGGCGGGACCGCGGGGACATGACACGGACAACCGGGGCGGACGCGCCCACCCCGCCGGAACCCCCGCGTACGCGAAGCCCCGCCCCGGGCGCTCGGGGCGGGGCTTCCGGTGGGCCGCCGCGGGTCAGCCGATCCGCGCGCCCGTGACCGACAGGGCCGCGGTGACCGGCTGGAAGAAGGTCTCCCCGCCCGAGGCACAGTCCCCGCTGCCACCGGAGGTCAGCCCGACGGCGCTGCTCCCCGAGAACAGCGAGCCGCCGCTGTCACCGGGCTCGGCGCACACGTCGGTCTGGATCAGGCCGCCGACCGTGCCCTCGGAGTAGTTGACCGTGGCGTTCAGGCCGGTGACCGTGCCGGAGTGCACCTGGGTGGTCGAGCCGCTGCGGGTGACCTTCATCCCGACGGTGGCCTCGGCGGCGCCGGTGATCTTCTGGGCGGATCCGTCGTAGAGGTCGACCTCGCTCGGGTGATCCACCTGGGCCGTGTACTTCACCAGACCGAAGTCGGTCCCCGGGAAGTGGGACTCGGCGTTCTGCCCGATCCGCCCGCCCTCGGCGTCCGACCAGGTGGAGATGGACTCGGTGCAGTGACCGGCGGTCAGGAAGTACGGCTGCCCGTCCTTGACCACGTTGAAGCCGAGCGAGCACCGCCCGCCCCGGTGATCGCGTCGCCGCCCGCGACGAAGGGCTCGAACCGCCCTCGGGACCTCTTGAGTTCGGCCTTGCCGCCGAGCCCGTCGACCACCTTGCCCAGCCGGTCCCATTCCGCGCCGGACACCGTCCTGTCGGCGGTGACGACGACCTTGTTGCCGACCGGGTCGGTCGCCCAGGAGGTACCGGGGATGGTCGCGTCCTTCGTCAGCGCCGAGCGCGCGGCGCGGAGATCGGCGAGGGAGTGGGTGACGATTCTGGCCTTGGCCCCGGCCGCCTCGACGGCCCTCGCGGCGGTCCGGTCGAGCACGTTGACGACGAGGCTCTTCGCCTGGGCGTCGTAGTAGCTGCCCGCCGCGTCGGCGCCGAGGTCGCTGTCGAGACTCGAGGCGAGCTTTCCGGCCGCCAGGGCGGACAGGACCCGCGGTTCCGGAGCGGACTTCGCCGGCTCGCCGGCGTTCGCATTCTGCAAGGTGACACCCGCTGCGACCAGTGCGGCGATGCCGGCGCCGGCCAGGGCGGTCCGCCGCCCGGATATGCGTCGGTGCTTCAACTCGCGTCCTCCTGTGGGGGGTCGGCCGGTCGGGCTGTGGGGACCTGACGGGCCGGAAGGCTGGTTGACGGGCGCCCACTCTTCCGAACCGCGCAGGGAGCACACAAGGTCGACTTCCGGACGCGCGCACAGAACGTCGCACGCCCCCGCCCCGCTCCGGGCGGGGACGGTCCCCCCAGGGAATTCGCACTGCAAACACTACGAGCGAGTAACCCCTCGGCGCTCCGTGGTCGTCACCCCTGGCCGAAAAGGAACCCTCCGAAGACACGGCCGCGCGCGCCGGGCAAGCGGAAGCCCCCGCACGCGGGGTGCGTGCGGGGGCACAGCCGGGTCACCGGACGGAGGAACGTGCCGGTCCGTCAGTAGACGTGGACTCCATAGGCGCTCAGCGCCTCGGTGACCGGCTGGAAGAACGTCGTTCCGCCGGAGGAGCAGTTGCCGCTGCCGCCGGAGGTGAGGCCGTACGCGGTGCTGCCGCCGTACAGCGGGCCGCCGGAGTCACCGGGCTCGGCGCAGACCGTGGTCTGGATCAGGCCGGAGACGATGTCGCCGCCGCCGTAGTTGACCGTCGCGTTGAGCGCGGTGACGCGGCCGCTGTGCGTACCGGTCGTGGAGCCGCGGCGGTAGACGGTCGTGCCCACGGAGGGCGTGGCCGCGCCGGCGATGTCCTGGCTGCCCACGGCGCCCGACTTGGTCACCGAGCTGTTGGTGTAGCGCACGATGCCGTAGTCGTTGCCGGGGAAGCTGGAGCCGGCCGTGGTGCCGAGCGTGGTCGTGTGCGCGGAGTTCGACCACCAGGTGCCCGCGCCGTCGGTGCAGTGACCGGCGGTCAGGAAGTAGTAGTTGCCGCTGGAGTCCTGGACGTTGAAGCCCAGGGAGCAGCGCCAGCTGCTCGCGTAGATGGCGTCGCCGCCGGAGATCAGCTTGTTGAACTTGCCGGGGGTGCGCTTGATGGTGAGCGCGTCCGCGGTGGCGCCGGCCTGCTTCTTGATCTGGGCGATCTCGGCCTTGGACACCGTGCTGTCGACGGTGACGACGACGCGGTTGGTCTTGCCGTCCACCGCCCAGGCCGTGCCGGCGATGTCGGCCTTGAGGACGGAGTCGCTCGCGCGGGTGAGCTGGGCGGCGCTGAACGAGGGGGTGTCGTCGGCGTTCGCGGTGGGGGCGGCGAACGCCGCTGCGGCCAGGAAACCGGTGGCCACGGCGGTCAGCCGGGTCCGTCTGGCGGTGCCGCTGCGGGGAGTGGTGCGCTTGATCCTCACGTTTCGTTCCCTCCATGGGAAGTCGGGGGCCCGCGTGGGGTCGGGGCCGGTGAGGCGCAGCCAGGGACACGGCCGGATGCCGAGCGCGCATGTCCCTGACAAGCACTGGGGGGAGTATTCGGCCGAACGGCCGGTCGGCACAAGAGTGCCTTTCGGCCGTCGGATTTTGAACTACCTCCGTGCGCCCGTCGCGCACTCTCCCCCGAACAGCCGCCCCCTGACGTCAGTTCAGCGCACGCTCCCCCGCGTCGACCGCCACGTCCAGCGTGTTGCCGGGCGGCGGGAAGGGGCAGATGAAGTGGTCGGCGAAGGCGCACGGCGGGAGCTGGGCGCGGTTGAGGTCGACCGTGGTGCGGCCCTCGGCGTCCGGTGCCTCCGGGTGGAGGAAGCGGAACCTGAAGCTGGTGTCGCCGCTGGTGGTGTCGGCGAACACCGCCCACAGCCGCCCGTCGCCCTGCTGCGCGACCTGCAGCGTCAGGTCCTGTCCGGCCAGGGTGAAGGCGAGTTCGCCGGCGAGGGCGAGCCCACGTTCCCGGCCGTCCGCGTTGCCGACCCGGACGGTGCGCGTGTCGCCGTACGGCGTGAAGCGCCCCGGCACCGACCAGCGGGACGCGTACGGGGTGGCCTCGATGCCCCGGAAGGCACGGCGGGCCGCGGACTGGGGGTCGTAGACCCGTACGCCCCAGACGCCCTCACGGACCAGCACGAACAGCCGCTTCTCGCCGAGCGCGACCCGCGAGGCCGCTTCCGGCCCGGGGTCGGCGGCGAGGTGGATCTCTCCGGTGAAAGGGCGGCCGTCCACCGTCAGCCCGTCGGTCTCCCCGGCGGTGAGCACAACCCCCGCATCATCCGCCGCCCATGTACCGGGAATGTCCGGAAGTAGCCCCTCCGGATGGTCCTCGACCCAGTGCGTGGCGGTCAGCGCGAGCGGGCCGTAGGGCGCCGAGACCGTCTCCACGCGCCCTTCGTGCCACTGCTTCCACGCGTCGGGTGCGTCCGTCGTCATGTCGTCGTTTCCTTTCCTGTGCGGTCAGCGTTCCCCCGCCGGGTGCGGCAGCCCGAGATGGGAGCGAAGAGTGGGACCCTGGTATTCCGTGCGGAACGCGCCGCGTTCCTGGAGCAGCGGCACCACCCGGTCCACGAACTCCTCCAGCCCGTCGGCCGTGAGCTGAGGGACGAGGACGAACCCGTCGGCGGCCCCGTCGCGGACATATGTGTGCAGTTCGGCGGCGACCGTCTCGGGAGTGCCGACGAAGGACTGCCGGCCGCTCGCCTCGATCACGGTGTCCCGGCTGGACAACCCCTTCTCCTCCGCCAGCGCCCGCCATCTCCCGACCAGCGCCAGGGTCTCGCCGTCCCTGCCGCGGGGGGCGATCCCGGGGAGCGGGCCGTCGGGGTCGTGGCCGGAGAGGTCCACTCCCCAGAGCCGCTCCAGCGCGTACAGCGCGTACTGGGGGGTGACCCGCTGCCGTCTGATCCCGGCGGCTCGCTCCTGTGCCTCGGCGGCGGTGTCCCCGAGGACGACGGTGACGCCGGGCATGATCTTCAGGTCCTCCGGTGCCCGGCCGTACGCCGCCAGACGCTGTTTGACGTAGGCGTAGCGGAAGCGGGCCGCCGCCGGGGAGCCGTGCCGGGCGAGGAACACGTCGGCCGAGGCCGCGGCCGACTCCCGCGCCTCCTCGGACTCCCCCGCCTGGATCACGACCGGCCGCCCCTGCGGTGAGCGGGGCAGCCCGAACTCGCCCGCGATGTCGAAGTGCCGGCCCTGGTGGGCGAACGGCCGGGGCAGCCCGTCAGCCGTCCAGGAGTCCCACAACCGCCGTGCCACGCCGATGAACTCGTCCGTCCCCGGGGCACGGTCGGCGCGGCCGCCGGGCCGGAAGTTCTCGCCGGTTCGGGGGTCCGGCGAGGCCGCCACCCGCCAGGCCGCCCGGCCCCCGCTGAGATGGTCCAGGGTGGCGATCCTGCGGGCGAGTTCGTAGGGCTCGCCGAAACCGGCGTGCACGGTGGCGGCGAGTCCCAGCCGCGTGGTGACCCCGGCGAGCGCGTTCAGTACGGCGACCGGTTCCGGCCAGCCCACCGGCTCCAGATCGTGGATCCGGCCCCGGTGCTCGGGCAGTCGCAGCCCCTCGTCGAGCAGCAGGAAGTCGAACAGGCCACGCTCGGCGACCCGGGCCAGGCGCTCGAAGGAGGGGAACGCGATCCGCGCGTCCGTGCGCTGATCCGCCCACCCGGTGGTGCCGTCGGTGCCCGGGAAGAGAGCCGCGAGGTGCACCTGCCGTCGTACGGTCATGACGTTCCCCCGGTCACGGCGTACCGGTTGGCCGGCCGGGCCAGGCCCAGGTGGTCGCGCAGGGTGCTGCCCGGGTAGAAGGTGCGGAACAGTCCGCGGTGCTGGAGCAGCGCCACCGTGCCGTTGACCAGCCGCTCCAGATCGCGGCGCGGTTCGACGGGGACGAGGTGGAAGCCGTCGGTGGCGCCGTCGGCGTGCCAGCCGGCCACCAGCTCCGCGAGGTCGACCGGGCCACCCCGGTACAGCGGGCCCTGCGCGGTCGGCCGTGGGCCTCCTCCCCCGTGCCCGGGCTCGGCCGCGTGTTCGCCGTCGCCGAGATCCACCAGCAGGCTCACCAGCACCCGCAGGGAGTCGGGCCGCCGCCCGGACTCACCCGCCAAAGCGCGCAGTTCGTCCCGCACGGTGGCCGCCTGGGCCGGGGTCACGGCGCGGACCAGAGCCACGTCCGCGTACCGGGCGGCGACGGTCCGGGTGTGGGCCTCGGTGGCGTCGACCACACGGACGGGGTGGCCCTGCGGCGGCCGCGGCACGGTCGAGGGGCCGCGGACCGAGAAGGCGGTCCCGGCGAAGCCGGCGCGGTGCAGCCGGTCCCGGTCGAGGAACCGGCCGCTCGCCGGGTCCCGGATCTCGGCGCCGTCCTCCCAGCTGTCCCACAAGCGCGCGGCGGCGTCGGCGACTTCGCCGGCCTCCTGCCACAGCGCCTCGGCCGGGGCCGCGTGCCGGCGGCCGAAGAGCCGGGCCTCCCCCTCGGTGGTGGACACCTCGATGCGCCAGCCCGCCCGGCCTCGGCTGACCCAGTCCAGGGTGGCCACGGCGGCCTGCACCCGGAAGGGCTCGGTGTGCGTGGTGGTCACCGTGGGGACCAGCCCGATCCGCCGGGTCGCGGGCGCCACCCGGGACAGTGCCGCGAGCGCGTCGGGACCGGGCCGGGCGAAGGAGTCGTCCAGCGTCACGAAGTCCAGCGCACCGCGCTCGGCGAGCCGGGCCAGCTCGACGTAGGAACCGGCGTCGAGGGAGCCGGGCTGGTCGACGGCGGCGGCGAGATGCAACAGCCCACGGCCGTACCGCGCGCTCACACCAGCACCTCGGACCGGGCACACCTTGTCTGCACGGCCATCCCTCACAGCACCTTGGAGAGGAACACCCGGGTCCGCTCCTCCCGCGGAGCGCCGAGCACCTCGGCCGGTGGCCCCTGCTCGACGATCCTCCCGTCGGCCATGAAGACCACCGTGTCGGCGACCTCCCGGGCGAACGCGATCTCGTGCGTGACGACGATCATCGTCGTGCCCTGCTCCGCCAGGCCGCGGATGACGTCCAGGACTTCCCCGACCAGCTCGGGATCGAGCGCCGAGGTCGGCTCGTCGAACAGCAGCAGCCGGGGCTCCAGCGCGAGCGCCCGCGCGATGGCCACCCGCTGCTGCTGCCCGCCGGACAGCTGCCGCGGGTAGGCACCGGCCTTGTCGCCGAGCCCGACCCGTTCCAGCAGCCGGTGCGCGCTCTCCACGGCCGCCTTCCGGGGCCGCTTCAGCGCGGACACCGGCGCCTCGACGACGTTGTCCAGGACGGTGAGGTGCGGGAAGAGGTTGAAGTTCTGGAAGACGAACCCGATCCGGGTGCGCTGCCGGAGCACCTCGCGCTCGGGCAGTTCGTACAGCTTGTCCCCGGCGCGCCGGTATCCCATCAGGGCGCCGTCCACGCTGATCTCGCCCCGGTCCACCTTCTCCAGGTGGTTGATGGTGCGCAGCAGTGTGGACTTTCCGGAGCCGGAGGGGCCGAGCACGACGGTGACCTCACCGGCGCGCACCTGGAGGTCGATGCCCTTGAGCACGGCGAGGGAGCCGAAGCTCTTGTGCACGGACCTGATGTCGACCATGACGGTCATGGCATGTATTCCTTTGCGGATTCACGTGGGGGGGCTCAGGCGGCCGCGCGGCCGTCCGGGTCCCGCAGGAAGGTCAGCGCTGTGCGGGCGGTGGCGTCGTTCTGCCGGAACGCGGCCCCGCCGGTTCGCGGGCGGGTGAAGGCGCCGGGCGTACGGGCGTCGGTGTAGGGGCCGAGGGCGAAGCGCCGGGGGTGCGGGCGTCCGGTGCCGTCGAGGATGCGGCCGTCGCGGGGGTCGACCCGGAGCAGCCCTTCGGGGGTCTCGGCGGCGCCGTCGTCGTGCAGCTCGCGCAGCAGGCCGTCGCGGGCCCGTCCGACGGTGGGCTCGGGCAGTCGCGCCTCGACCAGTGCCCGGGCCTCGACGGCGAAGCCCGGCACGGTCGGGCTGGTGGCCCGGAACACCCCGTCCTCGGCGGTGACGGCCATGTCGGCACCCAGGAAACGGAGCAGGCCGGCGCGGGACAGCGCGAGCATCTGCCGCAGCCGGGGGCCGGGCGGCCCCGAGGCCAGATAGCTGAAGAACCCGTGCCACCGGGGGCCGGTGTTCCCGAGCCGCACGAGCTGTCCGTAGACGGAGAGCAGCCCGAGGAAGACCCCGAGATCCGCACTGAACGACGGATCGTGACGGCGGCTCAGGTCGTCCTCGATGTAGCCCCGCAGCCCTTCCTGGAACGCCTCGTGGGAGGGGTGGCGCACGCCGTCGAGCGGGTGGTCGAGCGCGGCGAGGTCGAGACGGTCGGCCGGGTCCGGCACGGCGGCGGCGATCAGCGCCCCGACCTCGGCGGGGCCGCCCGCGGCCGCGTACTTCTCCTCGAAGTCGGTCCAGGCCATCGCCGTGCGTTCCGGGTGGGCGGTGAACAGCCGGTGGTAGTGGGCGAAACCCAGCTCCTTCTCCACCAGGGGCCACACGTCGCGCCGGAAGTCGAAGCCCTCCGGTCTGGCCAGCAGCTCCTCGACCTGGGCGGGTCCGAGGAAGCGGGGCAGCGGGGGCCGGTCGCCGGTCCAGTCGTAGCCGATCTTCGAGTGGTAGGGCACGCCGCGCCGTGAGCCGACGTACAGCACCGGCTCCCGGCCCGAGGGGAGGTAGGTGTCGCCCTCGTGGCGTCCCCCGCGTCCCTCGGTGAGCAGCACCATCAGGTCGACGAAGGCCAGCCCGAAGCCGCGCACGAGGACGGGTTCACCTGGCCGCAGCGCGGACAGATCGCTGTCGGCGGTGAAGTCGGGCGGCAGGTGCAGCAGGTCGTGCTCCCGGGCGTACGCGGCCAACTCGGCCTGCGTGTCGTCGAGGTCGGCGTCCAGGTGGCCGAGCGCGAGGATCACCAGGTCGGCGAGGAGAGGGCGGGGACTGCCCTCCAGCCACACCTGCTGGCGGCCCGCGCGTGGCCCGCTGATCCGCAGGGCACGCCGCGGGTGGTGACGGACGGTGACACCGGGCGGCAGGTCGGCGCGGGCCCGCTCGTACACCCAGCGCAGATAGCGGCCCTGGAGCTGCCGGTCGGCGAAGGTGCGGCCGTCGAGCGCGGCCCACTCGTGCAGGGTGGGGCCCTCACGGACCGGGCCGTCCATCGTCACCGTCTCGTCGGTGAACATGGTGACGTCCTCGGCGTGCGAGTTCATCCACAACAGCGGGGACTGCGCCTCGCGCCAGATCCGTCCGCCGCCCGGCGGATGGGGGTCGACGAGGTGGATGTCGAGGCCCCTACCGGCGTACATCTCGGGCGCGTTGGCGGCGAGGCGTTCGAGGACGCCGGTCCCCCTCGGCCCGGCTCCCACGATCACCAGCTGCGGCCTCATCGGGCGCTCTCCGTGCCGCGCGCGTAGTACTTCTCCACGTAGTACTGGCCGATGCCGAGCACCGAGGTGACGACGGCGTACCAGAGGGTGGCGACCATCAGCAGCGGGATCACCTGATAGGTGCGGTGGTAGATCAACTGGGCGGAGAACAGCAGGTCGTTGACGGCGATGACGCTGACGATCGAGGTGCCCTTGAGGGTGCCGATCAGCATGTTG
This sequence comes from Streptomyces sp. NPDC031379, assembly GCF_055569615.1. Taxonomy (NCBI): domain Bacteria; kingdom Bacillati; phylum Actinomycetota; class Actinomycetes; order Kitasatosporales; family Streptomycetaceae; genus Streptomyces; species Streptomyces sp. NPDC031379. The sequence goes on from NZ_JBVIIT010000007.1 coordinate 329,988, forward strand.
CCGGCCGGCGGCACGATGGAGCGCATCGCCTGCGGCAGCACGATCCGCCGCCAGCGCCGCCACCGGCTCAGGCCGAGCGCCTGGGCGGCCTCGATCTGTCCGCGGTCCACGGAGAGGATGCCTCCCCGGACGACCTCGGCGGCGTAGGCGGCCTCGTGCAGGGTGAGGCCGACGACGGCGACGGCGACCGGGCTCAGCAGGTTGACCGTCTTCACGCCGAGCACCTCGGGGTACAGCGCCCCGATGTTGAACCAGAGCAGCAGCTGCACCAGGATCGGGATCGACCGGAACAGCCACACGTAGCCCCAGCCGACCGCCCGCAGAACGGGGTTGGCGGACAGCCGGAACGTGGCGAGCAGGGTGCCGAGGGCGAAGCCGAGGACCATCACCACCGCGGTCAGCCACAGCGTGAGCCACAGTCCGCGCAGGATGGAGTCCGAGGTGAAGTGGTCGGCGACGACGCCCCACTGGAACGCCTCGTTGCGCAGGACCGAGTTGACGGCGAACCCGAGCAGGACGAGGACCACGACGGCGGCGGCCCACTGCCCGTACCGGCGCTGCGGCACGATCCGCGGAACGTCCGCGGGCTCGGGTGTCTGCGGTGCGGTGGGGAGTTTGGCGAGGGTGTCGGATGACATGCGAAGGCTCCGTGACGCGTGGAATCGTCAGAACGGGGTGGTGCCTTCACAGGGACGCGCGGCGTGGCGCGGACACGGCCGAGCCCCTCAGCAGGGCCGTGTACCGAGAGTACGCGGGCGTTTCCCCGCGCTGTCAAGGTTGTCCATACTGTGAGCCGTACGTCTCAACTCAGTTGACGCAGAACCGGATGCCTGTTCCACTTGCCCCATGCATCCACAGCAGTGGCTGGTCACCCGCTCCCACATCGACTTCGGTCGCGTGTGGTCCTCTTCCTGTTGAGCTGACCCCCTGCGCACGCCCGCCCTGTTGCGGGCGTACCCGCGTTCTCCCCTTTCTTCCGTCACGCCTTCACACGCGCACCCCTCCCCTCTCGCGCTTCTCACACCCTTCTGCTTCAGGAGATCGCCGCCCGATGCGTACGTCCTTTTATCGCCATTTCACGCCTTTTATTGCCATCACGTCGGCCGCTCTGCTCCTCACCGCCTGCGGTTCCGGCTCCGGTGACTCGGGCGGGACGGACGCCTCCGGTGTGGCGGCCACGTCCGACGAGGTGCCCACCACGGACGTCGTATCCGCCGAGAAGAAGGACGCCGCGGTCGCGAAGCTGCTGCCGGCCGGCACCACGCACCTCACCGTCGCCGTCAGCGTCGGCGGTACTCCGCCCGGCACCACCTACCTCTCCGACGGCAAGACCCTGACCGGTCAGGACGTCGACTTCACCAAGGCGGTCGCGGGCGTCCTCGGTGTCCGGCTGAAGGTGGAACAGGCGGGCTTCGAGGCGATCCTGCCGGCCCTGGACAGCGGGAAGTACGACTTCGGCGCGAGCAACTTCGGCGTCACCGAGGAACGCCGCAAGACCATCGACTTCGTCACCTACGTCAACGACGGCCAGGGCTTCGCCACCCGCAAGGACAGCAAGCTGTCCAAGGTCACCGATCTGTTGCAGCTGTGCGGCCTGAACGTCGCGACCGGCGCCGGTACGACCTTCGAGGCCACGCTGGAGGACAACAAGCACGTGTGCACCGACGCGGGCAAGAAGGCGTACGCGGTGCAGACGTACTCCGAGCCCAGCGCGGTCTGGTCCTCGGTCCAGCAGGGCCGCAGTGACGTCGTGATGTCCACGATCAACGGCCTGCGTTACGCCGTCGCCCACCAGCCGGGCCTGAAGTTCCTCAACGAGTTCCACCGCCTGGACGTCGGCTTCGCCTTCAAGAAGGGCACCGGACTGGCCCCGGCCTTCCAGGCGGCGGTGAACAAGCTGATCGCCGACGGCACGTACGACAAGATCCTCCAGAAGTGGGGCACGAAGGGCTCGGCGATCGCCGAGTCCCGGATCTCACCGCCGGAACTGAAGGACTGATACCGCTCGCCGGGCCGTCAGACGAGGAGGTCCTTGTAGTAGAAGCTGGCCTTCTTGTCGGTCTGGCTGAGGGATTCCTCGGATCCGAGGCCGATGTGGAGGCGGGCGACGGTGGGGGTGCTCATGTCGGGGATCTGGATGGCCAGGCCCTCGGGTTCGCGGTAGAAGAGGCTCTCGCCGGCCTTGCTCAGCCGCCGTTCGTAGACGGTGCCGGTGTTCCAGTCGATGGAGGTGACATAGGTGTTGCTGGTGCTGGTCCGGTTGCCGTTCGCGTCGTAGGTGTAGGCGGTGCCGTCCAGGGTGTACAGGTACTGGCCCATGGAGGTGTACCC